>CAXTRW010000043.1:0-17437 GCA_964246765.1 uncultured Acidobacteriaceae bacterium
GCTGACCATGGTGGCCTGGATGGCGCCCTGGGTGTCGCTGCGGTTGCCCCAGGCGCTGCCGTGGATGTGCAGCACGGCCAGCAGCGCGAGCGAGCCGAAGATAGCCGCGTGGAGCAGCAGGGAGCCGAGCGCGGGCTTGGCGAGCGGGTCTCTGGAGTGCAGGTCGGTTTGGGGCGCGTGCAGGGCCATTACTTTTGCTGAATCGGCTGGGTCACGATGCTGATGTTGGTGATGCCTGCTTGTTTAACCGCATCCATGACCGAGGCGAAAGCGCCGAAGGGGACTTTCTCGTCGGCGCGCAGGTAGATGACCTGGTGGGCGGGGTCGGCGTTCGGCGTTTTGAGCTTGGCGGGTAGCTCGGACAGGTTCACGGGCTGGTCGCCGAGGAAAACCCGCTGCTGGCGATCGATGGTGACGACGGCGCGCTGGGTGGTGATCTCGTGGACGGTGTGGGTCTTGGGCACCGCGACCTCGATGCCGGACTGCAGCACGGGGGCGGTGAGCATGAAGATGACCAGCAGCACCAGCACGACGTCGACCAGCGGCGTGATGTTGATCTCCGCGAGCGCGGTTTGGGTGTGGCCCTCCCTAGTTGTGAACGCCACGGACGGGCTCTCCTAAATCCTGCTGCCTGGGATCGACACCGGGGCGCAGTTGGACCTCTTCGAGCGAGTTCAAGAGCTCCCGGGCGAAGTCGTCGTTGCGCGCGCCGAACTCGCGGCAGCGCGCGGTGAACTGGTTGTAGGCGATCACCGCGGGAATCGCGACAAGGAGGCCCGCGGCGGTGGTGATCAGGGCTTCGGAGACGCCGGGAGCGACCGCGCGCAGGGTTGCGGCGCCTGCCGTTCCCAGGCCGTGGAAGGCGTCCACGATGCCGATAATGGTCCCGAACAGGCCGATAAAGGGTGAAATGGCGCCGATGGTCGCGAGCCAAGTGAGCCGGTGTTCCAGCACCGTCAGCGATTCGCTGGAGGCGGTCTGGGCCGAGCGCTCGAGCGCGGTGATGTTGCGCGGGGGGCCGCCTCCGCCGGTTTGGCGGCGGTAGGTTTCGTACACCTCGTCGAAGACGGGGACCAGGGGCGAGGGCTTGAACTGCTCGCTCACAGTCGCGATCTCCTGGAGGCGCTGGGCCTTGCGGAAGGCGCGCAGGAAGCGGGTGCTCTGCCCGCGGGCGCGGCGGAACGCGGCGAGTTTGCCGAAGATGATGGCCCAGGAGTAGAGGCTCGCGAGCAAGAGAACGCCCAGGACGGCGAGCGCGACCGGGCCGGAGTTCGCGATCATCTCGCCGAGGGCGGAGCCGTGGTCGGTGACGGGCGGCGGCGCGGCACCGGGGTCGGTGTCGGCCTGGAAGAGGAAGAAGGCTAGGGTCAGTAGATGGGTCATGCTGTGGGGAGTGCTCAGAACTCACGTTAGCAGACCGCTCGCGGCGGGTCCAAGTTACCGTTGGCAGCCCGGTTACGGAAGTGAGGCGCCCGCGCGGGGCGACGCTGCTATGCTCACCCGTAGGTTTCCTATGCTGCTGGAGCTGCGCGCTGAAAACTATGCCGTGATCGACCACGCGATCGCCACGTTTGGCCCGGGGCTCAACCTGCTGACCGGCGAAACGGGCGCGGGCAAGTCGATCCTGGTGGACGCGCTGGCGCTGCTGATGGGGCAGAAGGCATCGAGCGACATTGTGCGGCACGGGTCGGAAAAGGCCGTGGTGGCGTGTGTGTTCGAAGCGACCCCGGGGGCCGAAGCGATCCTTGAGGAGAACGGGCTGGACCCGCAGGGGGCGGAGGTGATCCTGCGGCGGGAGGTTTTGGCGACGGGCAAAGGGCGGGTGTTTGTGAATAACCAGCCGGCCACCGTGGGGGTTTTGCGGGCGCTGGCGCCGGAGCTGGCGCTGGTGCATGCGCAGTCGGAAACGGGCGGGGATTTTGACGAGGCGCAGCAGCGGGGTTTGCTGGACCGCTATGCAGGGCTTTCGACCGAGGCGGGCGCGGGCGCGTACCGGCACTGGCGCGGAGTGCAGGCGCGGCTCAGGGAGCTGGAGCAGGAGGAGCAGGATCGCCTGCGGGCGATGGACCTGTGGAGCTTTCAGCACAGGGAGATTTCGTCGGTTGCGCCGGTTCCGGACGAAGATGCGGCGCTGGAAACCGAGCGGCGGGTGCTGGCGAACTCGGAAAAGCTGCTGGCCGCCGCGATGAGCGCGCATGAGCTCCTGTACGAGGGCTCGGCGTCGGCGGAAGCGGCCCTGGGTTTGGCTTTGAAACAGGTAGAAGAGCTGGCCCGGTATGACGCCCGTTTTGCCGAGCAGGTTTCGCAATTGCAGGAGGCGCGCGCGGCGGTGGGGGACGTGTCGGCGACCGCGCGGGATTATGCCGAAACGATCCAGGCCTCGCCCGACCGTTTGGAGGAGATCGAGGACCGGCTGGCGGCGCTGGATCGCTTGAAGCGCAAGTATGGCGCGACCTTGGCGGAGGTGATCGCGTATGGCGAGCAGGTCGCGGGTAAGATTGCGGAGATTGAAAACCGGGACGAGATTGTGAAGGCGCTGCGGGTGGAGCTCCTCGCGGCCGAGGCCGCGTACCGGACGGCGGCGGGAGCGCTTTCTTCAGCGCGCCGGGAAGCGGCGGCGAAGCTGGGTAAGCGAGCCGAGCAGCAGATCAATGACCTGGCCATGCGGGCACGGTTCGAGGTTTCAGTGCTGGCGCGGGAGGAGCAGGCTGGGTGGCAGGCGCACGGGTGGGACACAGTTGCGTGCCGGATCGCGACCAACGCGGGCGAGCCCATGAAGCCGCTCGACGAGACTGCCTCGGGCGGCGAGATGTCGCGGGTGCTGCTGGCTTTGAAGGTGAGCGTGGAAGAAGGCGCGCAGGCGCGGGGACGCAGGAAAACGCCGGTGCCGCGGACGCTGATTTTCGACGAAATTGACATCGGCATCGGCGGACGCGCGGCGGAGGCGGTGGGGCAGAAGCTCAAGGCGCTGTCGCGGACGCAGCAGGTGTTGTGCGTGACGCACCTGCCGCAGATCGCGGCGTTCGCGGACCAGCATTTCCTGATCGAAAAGCGGGAAAAGCAGGCGCGCACGGCGACCAGCGTGCGGCTGCTCGCAGTTGGGGACCGGACGGAGGAGTTGGCGCGGATGATTTCCGGGGCGACCGTGACGGAAACGAGCCGGAAACATGCGGAGCAGATGCTGGAGGCGAGCCGTTAGTTTGTTCTCGCGGCGGCCGGGACACTCGTTTCGTGTCTTGACGCCCTGCACTGCGGAAGGTATCGCACGATCGCTCCGCTGCTATATTTGTGCATAATAGCTTCGTCTTGGAGGCGGGCATGCGCACAACGCGGGCGGTCGATAAAAACACCCTTGCAGCCGGTCAAGAAATGGCAAGACCGGAAAGCGAGACGCGTGACGAAGCGATCTGTGCGCCTACGAGAAAGGCTTTGCGGCCAGGCCAAACTACCGCAGCGACTCGGAACGGAATACCCCTTCTGCGGACCGTCCATCGCAAGGAGCAGGTGGGCTCAGAGTTTGTGAGAAGGCTGGACGAAGAACTCACTTGACCGAATTATTGCGACTCAGCAGACACGGCAGCCTATTTCAGGCAGTTGCTTGTTTCCGTTTGGAGAACTCGGACTTTATGAGCCGCATTGGGGCAGTTCATTAGTATTGATAGCTACAGATCTGTAGTTCTGGTCAATGTGCTTCTGAGGCACGGGCTGAGTTTTTTCTGCTTGAAGATGCGCTGATGCGCAGTCAACGATATTCATGTGAGCTGACTGGAAAACAAGGATGCCGGCATTTGTGATATCGGCGGTTACTGCGATGTAGTATCGCTGTCCGTCTTCAAGGTTAACTGCAAGGTCCAAGTTGTCAGGTTTATGTTCGGAGCCAAGCCCTGCGCCAAAGACATGGGCCCCCGCGGGTAGCTTAAAGGCGGCGAATTGTCCATGTTTCAGCGAAGCAAGGCGCTTGTTGTCGTCAAATATGTTTCCATAGAAAGCGCCTCCCTTCGACACTGGCGATAGTTGCTTGTAAATGGATGCGTTAGAGTAGAAAACAACCTGCGCTGTTTGGCCCAAGCCCACAGCCGAACATCCGATTGCAAAAAGGGAAGCAAGACCCATAAGTTTCAGTTTCAATCTGGTTTCCTGATTTGTAACTTTTCATTGCTGGCTACCTCACTTCGAGGCGTACTTGTCCAGCCGCACAAACAGCGCCGGAACGTCCACATAAATCGGACTTCCTGGAACAGCGAGCCGCGCAACATCAACCCAGGCGTCCCCGCGCCGTTCGCGCGCGACCCTTTGCTGGGGGTCGATGATCCAAAGGTTCGGAACGCCCATCGCCGCGTAGTCGCGCATGCGCTCGTCGATTTCACTGTAGCGGTCGCTGGGCGAGACAATCTCGATGACGATAAGGGGCGGCTCGACCAAGGTTTCGGGCGAAGAGCCGGCGGGGATCATAGCGATGTCAGGAATCCTGACGCGCTTGCTTGAAACGCGCGCTCTCGCCTCGGGGCCGCCGATGATGCCCCACTCGTCCTCGTGCGTACCGAACCATTCGCAAAGAATGGATTGCAGCCGCACATGTGCCCACATCACCACGGGATTCTCCTCAAGAGCGCTGTTCTTAGGCCGCAGTTCGCCGTCGATGTACTCCACATCGGGGCGGTAGACGGTTTTTAGATAATCCTCGATGGAGATCAGCGTCGATGTGGCCATGAGTACCCCCGCCGTCACCATCTTAGCGCCGCGCGACAGAGCCCGCAAAGCCTCGCACGGTATACTGTGCGGGTGACTTCGACCGTTCAGATCAGCCTTGACCCTGTCCGCGCCGCCGGCGCGAAGCGCGTTCTCCTGCTTAAGCCGCGTGGGTTTTGCGCGGGGGTGGTGCGGGCGATCGACATTGTGAATATCGCGCTGGAGACATTCGGCGCGCCCATCTACGTGCGCAAGGAGATCGTGCACAACAGTTTTGTAGTAAACGAGCTGGCGGAGAAGGGCGCAATTTTTGTCGATGATATCGCGGAGGTGCCGGAAGGCGCGCGCGTCATTTACTCGGCCCACGGGGTTTCGCCGGCGGTGCGTGAAGACTCCAAACAGCGGCGACTGCGGGTGATCGACGCGACCTGCCCGTTAGTGACCAAGGTGCATGTGGAGGCGATTAAGTTCGCCAAGCAGGGATACTCGCTGGTGCTGATCGGGCACCGCGACCACGACGAGATCGAAGGCACCCTAGGCGAGGCGCCGGACGTGACCCAGGTGGTTTCGACGGTGGAAGAGGTGCAGGCGCTCGAGGTGCCGGACCCGAACCGGGTGGCGTACCTGACCCAGACCACGCTGTCGCTGGACGAAGCGCGCGACATTATCCAGGCGCTCAAGCAAAAGTACCCGGCCATCGCCGGGCCGCACTCGCAGGATATTTGCTACGCGACCGAGAACCGGCAGGTGGCGGTGAAAAACGTGGCGCACCAAGCGGATTTGGTGCTGGTGGTCGGCTCGACCAACTCGTCGAACTCGAACCGGCTGGTGGAAGTGTCGCAAAACCTGAGCACCAACAGCTACCTGATCGATAAGGCCGAGGACATTCGTCCGGAGTGGCTGGAAGGGGTTGCGACCGTGGCGGTCACCGCCGGGGCGTCCGCGCCGGAGGTGCTGGTGCGGGGGGTTGTGGACTTCCTGAGCGGCCGAGGCTATGGGGACGCCGAAGAGGTGGAAGTGATGCCGGAAAATGTGCGCTTTGGGCTGCCTCCGGAGATCGCGCAGGCGGCCGCGGGGGCGTCCTGAGCCGCGCATCTAAACACATAGGACCTAGATGAGCACACTCCCGCGGCGCGAACAGTTCGAGGAGCAGGGCGCCAGGCTGAAGTTCGGGCGGTTGGATGTCGCGCTGGGGCGGGTGCAGGCGGCAATAGCGCGCGCCTGCGAGAACGTGTTTTCCAAGCAGCACATCGAGGGTTACTGGTGCGGCGAACTCGAGGCTGACGCCATGCTCGAGGCCGACTACATCTTCGGCCACATGCTGCTGGGCACGGGCCACCCGGGGCGTTTGCAGCGCGCGCTTACCGAGCTGTTGCGCTACCAAAATGAAGACGGCGGTTGGTCCATCTACCCGGGCGGCCCCTCGAATATTTCGCTTTCGGTGAAGTGCTACTTCGCCTGCAAGCTGATGGGCTGGAGCGCTTCCGAGCCGCGCCTGGTGCGGGCGCGGGAATGGATCCTGCGCAACGGCGGCGTGGTTGAGTGCAACACTTTCACGAAGATTTACCTATGCTTCATGGGCCAGTACGACTACGACGCGGTGCCGGCGGTGCCGCCTGAGATCGTGCTGTTCCCGAACTGGTTTTACTTTAACGTGTACGAGATCAGCGCGTGGTCGCGCGCGATTTTGGTTCCGCTTTCGATCGCGTACGCGAAGAAGCCGTTCAAAAAGATCGCGCCCGAGCAGGGCATTGACGAGCTGTTCGTCGGCGGGCGCGAAAACGCCAACCTGCACTTGCGCTGGGATAAAAAGAAGCCGCTCGGCTGGCGCAATTTCTTTCTCTTTTTCGACCGGCTCACGCACTGGTTTGAGCGCGTTCACGTCCGCCCCTTACGCAAAATAGCGCTCCACAAAGCCGAAGAGTGGATGCTCGCGCGGCTTGAGTTGTCGGACGGCCTGGGCGCTATCTACCCGGCGATGCTGAACGCCATGATCGCGCTGCGATGGCTGGGCTATTCGCTTGACGACCCGCAGATGATTCGGGCGCTCGATGAGTTTGAAAAGCTGGGCATCGAGGATGACGCGGGGCAGAGTTTTCGCATGCAGCCTTGCATGTCGCCGGTGTGGGATACGGCGCAGGCCGTGTTCGCGCTCGGCGAAGCAGGCGTGGACCGGACCGACCCGCGCATGCTTAAGGCGGTGGACTGGATGCTCTCAAAAGAGGTGCGCCGCCGCGGCGACTGGGCTGAAAAAGTGCGCGGGGTCGAGCCCGGCGGCTGGTACTTCGAGTTCAACAATGAGTGGTACCCGGACGTGGACGACACCGCGCAAGTGCTGCTCGCGCTCAATAAAGTGGACAACCCGCGCGAGCGCTACCAGTACGACGTAAGCCGGCGGGCCCTGGACTGGATCTTCGCAATGCAGTGCCGCAACGGGGGCTGGGCGTCGTTCGACCGCGACAACACCAAGATGATCTTCCAGTACATCCCATTCGCGGACCACAACGCGATGTTGGACCCGCCTACGGTCGACATCACGGGTCGGGTGCTGGAGACGCTGTCGATCTACGGCTATACGCGCGCGGACAAGCGGGTGGAGCGGGCGATCCGGTTCATCCTGAGCGAGCAGCAGCCGGACGGGTCGTGGTTCGGGCGCTGGGGCGTGAACTATCTGTACGGCACGTTCCTGGTGCTGCGGGGCCTCGAGTCGATGGGCGTGTGGAGCCACGAGCCGGAAATCCAGCAGGCGGCGGAGTGGATTCGCGCGGTGCAAAACGCGGACGGCGGCTGGGGCGAGAGCTGTCGCTCGTACGACGAGCCGGACACGCGCGGGGTGGGTGTGAGCACGCCGTCGCAGACCGCTTGGGCGATTCTGGGGCTGCTTTCGGCGGGGGACAAGCGTTCGGACTCGGTGGATAAGGGGGTTCGCTGGTTGCTCGAACGGCAGCTCGCTGCGGGGGGCTGGGATGAGTCAACCGGCGAGGGCACGACGAAGCAGGCGATTTATACGGGGACTGGTTTTCCGCGCGTGTTTTATCTTGCCTATCACCAGTACCGTGAGTACTTTCCGCTGCTGGCTCTGTGCACGTATAAAAGGGCAATGGAGCGTGGGGAGGAATGAACATGGAAGGCGCGGGATCGATGGTGCGGGATTTGCGAGAAGCGCTTCAGGATGTCGTTGCGCCCGACCTGAAGGCGGTTGTGCGCGGGCTTGCGGATCTGAAGGAGGGTGTCGCGAGTCTGCGGACAGAGATGAAAGAGGGCAATGCACTGCTGCGGGAGGAGATGCAGAACGGCAACGCACTGCTGCGGGAAAAGATGCAGAACGGCAACGCGCTGCTCCGCCGGGAGATAGAGCAGTCTCGGGAAGAGTCGCGCGAGAATATTGCGCTGCTGCGGGAAGAGATGCAGAACGGCAACGCGCTGCTGCGCCGGGAGATCGAGCAGTCTCGGGAAGAATCAAGGCAGAATCTTGCCCAGCAGCGGGAAGACTCCCAGAAGAATTTTGCCCAGCTACGGGAAGATACGCGGCAGCATATCGCTCTTTTACGCGAGGAGGCGCGGGCTTCGGAAGCACGCTCCATCGAGCGTGCGCAACACCTGCAGAATACGCTCAAGCTCGAAATTGCGATGCAGCGCAATCTGGATCTGGAAAGACAATTAAACGAGAAGCACAGCAGCCACCAGCACTGAGCGAGGCATAAACCAATGGCAGTTCCCGTATCCCAGGCCTGGACCGTGGCCACCTACATCCTGAAGCAGCGCTGGAGCGGCCGCAAGCGTTTTCCGCTGGTCACCATGCTCGAGCCTCTGTTCCGCTGCAACCTGGCCTGCGCGGGCTGCGGCAAGATTCAGTACCCGGCGCATATCCTCAAGCAGGAGCTCACGCCGGAGGAGTGCTTCCGCGCGGTGGAGGAAGCCGGCACGCCCATGGTGTCCATCCCCGGCGGCGAGCCGCTGCTCCACCCGCGGATCGCCGAGATCGTCGCCGGGCTGGTCGCGCGCAAAAAGTACGTATACATGTGCACCAACGCGCTGCTGCTCAAGGAAAAGCTGCACCTGTTCACGCCGTCCAAGTACCTCTCGTTCTCGGTCCATCTGGACGGTCAGCGTGAGCACCACGACTTTTCCGTGTGCCGCGAAGGGGGCTATGACATCGCGGTCGAAGGCATCAAGGCCGCGGTCGCGGCGGGATTTCGCGTGACCACCAACACGACCCTGTTCGACGGCGCCGATCCAAACTCTGTCCGGGCGTTCTTTGACGAGCTGATGGCGCTCGGGGTCGAGGGCATGATGGTCGCGCCCGGTTATACCTACGAGAAAGCGCCCGACCAGAAGCACTTTCTGGGCCGCGCCCGCTCGCGACGGCTGTTCCGCGCCATTCTCTCCAACCGCAAAAAGGCCTGGAAATTCAATGCCTCGCCCATGTACATGGAGTTCCTGATGGGCAAGCGCGAGTTCACCTGCACCCCCTGGGGCATGCCCGCGTACTCGGTATTCGGCTGGCAAAAGCCCTGCTACCTGCTCCAGGACGGCTATGCCGATACTTTCAAGGAGCTGGTCGACGAGACCGACTGGTCCAAGTACGGGACCGAGTCCGGCAACCCCAAGTGCGCCAACTGCATGGTGCATTCCGGCTACGAGGCCTCGGGGGCCTATTACACCTTCAGCTCGTGGCGCGGCTTGATGGAGACCGCGATGGCGACCTTGTTTGACAAGTATGAGGACCGGGGCGCGCTCGACCTGCTCAACGAACCCGTGAGGCCCGCGCACGAGCCGCTGGTGCAGATCGGGCCTGGAACCAAGGTGGAAACCCGTGTCAACGTCAAGCAGGAGACCGCTGTATGAACCCCGACCAGGTGGAGGTCGCGGCCGGACGCGAGCGCGAAGAGTTGCAGGGCTGGGTTCCGGAGCTCGCGACGGACAGCGAGCGGCGCGACGCGTTTGAAAAAGCCTTCGATTATCGCGGCGACGTCACGCTGACGCTGCGGGATGGGCGCGTCGTTTCCGGCTACGTGTTCGACCGCCGCACGGGCGCGACCTTGGATGAGTCCGCCGTGCGCGTGATCCCCACGGGTGAGCGTGCCAAGCTGACGATTCCCTACAACGAGATCGCCGCGCTAACCTTCAGCGGCCGGGATACCGCTGCGGGCAAGAGCTTCGAGGCCTGGGTCAAAAAGTACCGCGCGAAAAAAGCCGCGGGCGAAACCGGCATCGCGATCGAGCCGGAAGCGCTGGACTGAGCCTACGCTCCCGGCGCTTTCGCGGCGAGGATTTCGACCTTGGTATCCAGGTCGGGCGGGTTCACGAACAGGTCGTTCGCCTTGGCCATGAGGGCCTTTGCGATCTCGCCGGAAAGATGCGCCTGCCGCGCATTTTCATCGGCAAAGGTATCGAAGATGCCGTACTGCGAAGGGCCGATCTTGAGCGCGTACCAGGTGGTCGTCCCCGTTTCGGCCTGCGCCAGCGGAAGCGCGGACTTCAGGAACTCCTCCACATCCTTTTCCTTGCCCGGCTTGGCTTCCATGTAGCCCCACACCGCTAACTTGTCCATTGTTGTTCTCCCTCGCGGGTTGAGATGCGAACGCCGCTCCGTACAATGGCAAACAGGCGATGAAAGTCTTTCTGACAGGATCGACGGGGTTTGTGGGCGCGCATGTGGCGCGGGCGCTTGCCGACGCGGGCGCACAACTGCGATTGTTGGTCCGGCCCACGAGCGACCTGCGCAACCTGGCCGGCCTGCCTGACTTCGAGCAGGTGACGGGCGACCTGCGCGAGCCGGAATCGCTGCGCGCGGGCCTGCGCGGCTGCGACGCCCTGATGCACGTAGCCGCCGACTACCGCTTGTGGGTGCGCGACCCCGCGGCCATGTACGCGGCCAACGTGGAGGGTACCCGCGCCCTGCTGCGTTTGGCGCGTGAGGAGGGCGTGGCGCGCGCGGTGTACACCTCGAGCGTCGCCACCATGGGTTTCCAGCGCGACGGCACCATCGTGGACGAAACCACGCCCGTGTCGCTCGCCGGCATGATCGGGCACTATAAGCGGTCGAAGTTCCTCGCCGAGCAGGTTGCGCTTGAAGCGGGCCGTTCGGGCCAGCACGTCATTACCCTCAACCCGACCACGCCGGTCGGGGCGGGCGACGTGAAGCCCACGCCGACCGGCCGCATCATCGTCGATTTCCTCAACCGCAACTTCCCGGCCTACATGGACACCGGCCTGAACCTGGTCGACGTCGCCGAGGTAGCGCGCACCCACGTGGCCGCCCTGGAACGCGGACGGCCGGGCGAGCGCTACATCCTGGGCGGCGAAAATCTGACCCTGAAGCAGATTCTCGACAAAATGTCGGCGATTACCGGGCTGCCCTCGCCGAAGCACAAAGTCCCTATTTCGGTGGCCATGATTTTCGCGTTTTTCGACGAGTGGATCACGGGCCGGCTGCGCGGAAAAGAGCCGCGCGCGACGGTGGAAGCGGTCCGGATGGGTCGCAAGCTGATGTTCGCGTCCTCGAGCAAGGCGGAGCGCGAGCTCGGGTTCCGGGTGGTGCCGGTTTACCACGCGCTGAGGTCCGCCATTGACTGGTTCCGCGCGAACGGCTACGCGCTTGGACCTCGCGAATGACGCAGATCGGCATCATCGCGGCGATGCCCGCGGAACTGCGGCCGCTCACCCGCGAGTGGCCCCGCACCGACCTCATCTCCGTCGGGCACATCGGCGGCGTGGAGTGCCTGGCGGCCTGCGAGGGCATAGGCGGCATGGCGGCGACGCGATCCTTTCAGGCCATTCGCGCCGCCGCGAGCGACCTCCGCGCGCTGGTCTCCTACGGCTGGGCGGGCGCGCTCCACTGCGGGGTCAAGCCGCCGGGCGTGTACGCCGTGGCCGAGGTGATCGAGGCGCGCACGGGCGAGCGGTTCGCAACCGACGGACCCCGCGACGCGCCGGGCGCGCCCTTGCGGCTGGTCACGCTCGACCATGTGGCCCGGCGCGGTGAAAAGCGTCCGCTGGCCGAGCGGTACGGGGCTTCGCTGGTCGATATGGAAGCCGCGACGGTAGGGCGCTTGGCGCGCGCCCACGGGCTCGGGTTTGTTTGCCTGCGCGGCATCTCCGACGGCTACACGGACGATCTGCCGGACTTCAACCCGTTCATCACCCGGGCCGGCCGGCTGCGGACCGGGGCGTTGGCGGCGCACGCGCTTCTGCGGCCGAAAACATGGCCGGTGCTGCTGGAGCTCGGGCGCAACAGCCGGGCCGCGGCCGAGGCGCTGGCGCGCGAGCTGCCGGGGGCGCTGGGGAGGGCCGGCTTGGTATCCTAGGTCCATGGCCACAGCAGTTGAGCTTGCGCCTGCCAATGCGTTGCAGGTCCCGACGACGATGCAGGCGGCGGTCTACCGCGGTGTGAACGACGTGCGTGTCGAAGAGGTCCCGGTGCCCGCGATCGGCCCCGGTGAGGTGCTGCTGCGGGTGGAGGCGTGCGGCATCTGCGGCACGGACCTGAAAAAAATCCACACCGGCTCGCACTCGGCCCCGCGCGTGTTCGGGCATGAGACCGCCGGGACCGTGGTCGCGGTCGGGGAGGGCGTCCAAAACTTCGCGCCGGGCGACCGCGCCATGGTGTTCCACCACATCCCCTGCGGCCATTGCTACTACTGCCGCAAGAAGACGTTTGCGCAGTGCCCAGTTTACAAAAATGTCGGCGTGACCGCCGGGTTTGAGCCCTCGGGCGGCGGATTCGCCGAGTATGTGCGGGTCATGGATTGGATCGTCGCGCGCGGGCTCGTGAAAATTCCCGACGGCATCCCGTTTGAGCAGGCGGCGTTTATTGAGCCGGTGAACACTTGCCTAAAGGCGATCAAGAGTCTCGCGCTGGAGCCGGACGAAACCGTGCTCGTGATCGGCCAGGGGCCTATCGGGGTCATTCTGGCCGCGCTCGCCCGCCGCACCGGCGCTAAGGTGCTCACCTCCGATCTCCACCCGCAACGCCATGCCGTCGCGGCTCAGTACGGGCTTAACAACCCGATCGACGCGGGCAGGGAGGACGTGGTCGCGCGCGCGCACCGGGAAAGCGAAGGGCGCGGCGCGGACGCAGTGATTCTCGCGGTCGCGGGCGACCCTCTGATCCGGGTTGCGATGGACGCCGCGCGGTGCGGGGGCCGGGTGCTCCTGTTCGCGCAAACCCAGCACGGCGAAGCCCCGGTCGACCCGGCGGCGATCTGCATGGACGAGAAAACGCTGCTCGGCTCCTACAGCGCTTCGGTGGACATTCAGGACGAGGGCGCGCGGCTGGTGTTCGAGGGCTACCGCAGCGGCTTCGACCTGACCCGGCTAGTGTCCCACCGGTTCGCCCTGGCGGATGCAGTTGAGGCGATCGAGATTGCCTCGCGCCCGGCCGCGAACTCCATGAAAATCTTTATTACCCCGCGGGCGGGCGCGCGATGAGCGCGATGCGGGCCGCGGTGCTCTACGGCAGGGAGGACTTGCGTGTCGAATCTGCGCGCAAGCCTCGCGCCGACGCGGGCGAGCTGGTGCTGCGGGTGGGCGCGGCGCTGACCTGCGGCACCGACCTGAAGGTGTACCGGCGGGGCTATCACGCCCGCATGCTGCAGCTGCCCGCGCCGTTCGGGCATGAGGTCGCGGGCGTGGTGGAGGAAGCGGGCGCTGGCGCCGGGTTCGCGCCGGGCGAGCGGGTGGTCGCGCTCAACTCCGCCCCGTGCGGCGCGTGCTTTTTCTGCCGGGAAGCGCAGCCCAACCTTTGCGACGACCTGCTGTTCAACAACGGCGCATACGCCGAGTACCTGCGCGTGCCGGCCCGGATCGCCGAGAAAAACACGCTGCGGGTCCCGGACGCGATGCCGCTCGAGCATGCCGCTCTTTGCGAGCCGCTGGCCTGCGTCGTGCTGGGCCTGGAGGAGGCGAACGCGCGCGCGGGCGACACGCTTGCGGTTATCGGCGCGGGGCCCATCGGGCTGCTGTTTGTACACGCGGCCGCGCTGGCCGGCCTGCGGGTGATTGCCGCGGTCAAGCACGCCGACCAGGCCGAAACCGCGCGCGCGCTGGGCGCTTCGGAAACGGTCCTGCTCACGGGCGAAAGCCCCGTCGCGGCCGTGCGGGCGCTTACCGAAGGCGGCCGAGGCGTGGACATCGCGATCGAGGCCGTGGCCACGCCGCTGACCTGGAGCTGGGCGGTGGACATGGCGCGCAAGGGCGGCGTGGTCAACTTCTTCGGCGGGCCGCCCGCGGGCACGCGCGTGGAACTCGACACCAACCGGCTGCACTACAGCGGCCTGACCCTGCGGGCCTCCTTCCATCACACGCCGCGGACCGTGCGCCGCGCGTTTGCTCTGCTCGCGAGCGGCCGCTTCCAGGCCCAGCGATTCCTGACCGGCCGCGCCGCGCTGGCCGACGTGCCGGCGCTGTATCGGTCGCTGGCCGCGGGCGCCCAAGCTGCCCCGCGCGCGATCAAAACGGTTATTCTCCCATAAATGAACATGGCGACCGCACCCACTGAGCACGATCGCGAAGCCCTGCTCCTGGCCGGCTGGGCCGCGTTGCCGCCGGAGTACCGGCCGGCCGCCGAGACCCCCACGCTCGCCGAGGCGCGGCGCTGGTGCCAACGCCTGTGCGAAACCCATTATGAAAACTTCCACGTTGCCAGCCGGTTTCTGCCCGAACGGCTGCGCCCGCACTTCCACGCGATCTACGCGTACTGCCGCGTGGCCGACGACCTGGGGGACGAGGTCGGCGACCCGGCGCAATCGCTCGCGCTGCTTGACTGGTGGGGGCACCAGCTCGCCCTGTGCTATCGCGGCCAGGCGACGCACCCGGTGTTCGTCGCGCTCGCGCCCACGATCCGCGATTGTTCGATCCCCATCGAACCGTTCGACGACCTTCTAACGGCTTTCCGCCGGGACCAGACGGTCACCCGCTTTGCCACCATTGAGGACCTGCTCGCCTATTGCCGGCATTCGGCCAATCCGGTGGGCCGTTTGGTGCTGTACGTGGCCGGCTACTCCGACGAGGAGCGCTTTCGCTTGTCGGACCAGACCTGCACGGCGCTGCAACTCGCGAACTTTTGGCAGGACGTGCGCGTGGACCATGCCAAGGGCCGCGTGTACCTGCCCCAAGCCGATATGGCCCGCTTCAAAGTGACGGAGGCGATGCTGGCGGAGGAACGCGCCAACAGCGCCGTGCGCGAGCTGGTGCGCTACGAGGTCGGCTATGCCCGCGTCTTGTTCCGGAGCGGCCTGCCGCTGATCGGGATGGTGGATCGCGAACTCGCGGTCGATCTGGACCTGTTCTCGCGCGGCGGACTCGAAATCCTGCGCGCGATCGAGGCGCAGGACTGCGACGTTTTGCGGGCGCGGCCGTCCATTTCCAAGCCGCGCAAAGCCGCGCTGCTGCTCCGGGCGCTCGCGGGCAAGTACCTACCGCTGGGGGGCCCGCGCCCGTGACGGTCGCCCAGGCCTATCGGGTCTGCCGGGGCATCGCTCGGCGCGAGGCGAAGAACTTTTACTACGCTTTCCTTGCCCTGCCCGCACGCAAGCGCGACGCCATCTGCGCGGTGTACGCGTTTATGCGCCGCGCCGATGACATTTCGGACGATGAGGCGGCGCCGAAAGAGACCCGCCGCGCCCAGCTCGCGGAGTGGACCGCGGCCTGGCGCCACGCGGCGGAGCACGGCGGCAGCAGCGACCCGGTGTTTATGGCGCTCAACGACGCGCGCACGCGCTTCCGCATCCCGCTTGCGCTGCTTGATCAGCTCGTCGAGGGCACGGCGATGGACCTCGACGAAAGCCGTTCAAACACCTTCGCGAACTTCGAAGCGCTGCGTCGCTACTGCTACCTGGTTGCCTCCGTCGTGGGCTTGGTGTGCATCCGCATTTTTGAGTACAGCTCGCCCGAGGCGGAGACTCTCGCCGTGGAGCTGGGGCTTGCCTTTCAGCTGACAAACATCCTGCGCGACGTTCGTGAGGACGCCGAGCGGGGGCGCGTGTACCTGCCCATGGACGAACTCGCCGCGCACGGGCTTACTCCGGAGTCGCTCGCCGCCGAAGCCCGCGCGGGCGCGCCTCCAACCACCGCAACCCGCGCCATGCTTGCCGCCCAGGCTGCGCGGGCTGAGCGCCTGTACCGCTCCGGCGCGGAGTTGCTGCCGCTGGTCGCCCCGGACAGCCGCCCTGCGCTGTGGGTTTTGATGACCATCTACCACCGTCTGCTCGGGCGCATCCGCCGTGGGGATTACGACGTGTTCTCGCGCCGTGTCCGCGTGCCCACGCGTGAAAAACTGCTGCTGCTGGCGCGGGGTCTCGCGCGCACCGCCGCGGCCCGCGTGCGCGGGTCAAACATCCTCCAGCGTGAGACGCCACGCCCGCGCATGAGCGCCGGCACCCCGGCCGAAACAGTCGCCGTCGTCGGCGCAGGCGTCGCCGGTTTGGCCGCGGCTTGCGCGCTTGCCGACGCCGGTTACCGGGTCACGGTCTTTGAGCGCAAGCCCTACCTGGGCGGGCGCGCGTCCTCGTACCTGCACCCCGGCTCGGGCGAGGTGATCGACAACTGCCAGCACATTCTGCTGGGCTGCTGCACCAATCTGCGCGACTTTTTAAAGCGCATCGGCCGCGCCGACGCGATCGCCTGGACCGGCGCGATCACCTACATTGAGCCCGGAGGCCGCCGCAGCACGGTTCGCCCCACCAAGTTGCCCGCGCCGTTCGGGTCTGCCCCCTCGTTTCTGAGCGCGCGCTGCTTCTCCCGCGCCGACAAGCGCGCTATCGCGCACGGCCTGCGACAGTTCCTGCGCGGTTACCCCGTCGACACGCCAGGTGGCGAAAGCTTCCTGAGTTGGGCCCAGCGCCACGGCCAAACCCCCGGCGCGCTCCGGCGCTTCTGGGAGCCTATCCTGCAGTCCGCGCTCAACGACGACCTGGATCGCATCTCGGTCCACTACGCGGGCAAGGTCCTGCGCGACTCCTTCCTGGGCTCGGCGGAGGCCGGGCGCATCGGTGTGCCGCTGCTGCCGCTTTCTGAGCTGTACGCGGGCGCGGAAGGGTACATCGAAAACCGCGGCGGCAAAGTCCACCTGCGCGCCGGGGTAGAAAAGCTGGAGCGAACGGACGCGGGCTGGCAGCTTACGGCAGCGGGCGAACCGCAAACGTTCAGCAAGGTCATCCTGGCGCTCCCATTCGAGGCGACCGAGCGCCTCGTCCCTCAGCTGCCGCCCGGGCTGCCCCGCGATGCGTTGGCCGCCAGCCTCGCCAGATTCGAGCACGCGCCGCTGGTGGGCATTCATCTTTGGTTTGACCGCGAGATCACTGCGCTGCCCCACGCCGTGCTGCTGGACGCGACCATCCAGTGGATGTACCGGCGGGGGGGCAGCCACCTGGAGCTGGTGGTCAGCGTGGCTCGAGCGCTGGTCCCCATATCGCAGCGCGAAATCATCGACCTGGCCGTGCGGGAGCTGACTCTATTTTTTCCCATCGTGAACCAAGCACAGTTGCTGAAGGCGGTCGTGACCAAGGAGGTGCGCGCGACCTTCGCCGTGCCCCCCGGTGTGGACGCGCACCGGCCCGGAGCCCGCACCGCCTGGCCCGGGCTGTTCCTGGCCGGGGACTGGACCGACACCGGCTGGCCCGCGACCATGGAAGGCGCGACGCGTTCCGGTTTTCTGGCGGCGGAAGCCGCGGCCGGGGGGCCCGGGGGGGTGGTGGGTGCGCGCCGCCCGCCGCGCCGGCGGGTGGGGGGTTTGGGGGGGGGTGCC
>CAXTRW010000044.1:0-17089 GCA_964246765.1 uncultured Acidobacteriaceae bacterium
CCACGCCCGGCGTCCCGTGGTCGCACCAGCGAAGGCGCACCAGGGTTCCGGGCGGGAACGGCCGCATGGCGCGCGGCGGCCTTGCCCGCCGTCTCACCGGACGCGCTCCTTCGCGGCTTTACCTTCGCGCTCCTTTTGCCGGAGGAGCCTGTCCAGGTAATCGCGAGCTTCGCGCAAGTCCTCCAGCGCTTCACCCCGCCGCATGTAACGGCTCAGAGCAAGAAACGCGCCTTCCGCGTAGAGCTCTTCCATGTGAGCCGCCACCACCGCTTTCCAGCGGCCTCGCCGGTAGCGCGCCGGCCGGGCCTTCTTGCGGGCCGCGGTTCAGGTGCGGTCTCGGGCAGATCGCTCACCGGCGCTTTCCGTTCCATGCCGCCTCCTTCGCCATGTGTCCGGGCGTGGTGAGGCTTACATACTCCGCCTTCAGCACCAGGCCGTAGACCATGCCCGCCGTGAGGGCGCTGCCGAGGGTGAATCCTTCGCTCTCCAGCAGCGCCGCAAAGGTCGCGAGCCACGGGCCGCCCTCGCCTTTAAGGGCGATGCGCCAATCGCAGAACTGCTCCAGCAAGGCCGCGACTCCGCCCAGGCAGCCGTCGCGGAAGACGCAAGCGGCGAGCGCCCAGCGGGAGAAGTCCTCCGCATAGGGCGCATGGTCGCGGAAGGGCGGCGGGACTTCTGAGAGCGGGCCGGGCTGCTCACAGAGGACGGGGCCGGGGTGACAGGTGACAGAACTGCCAAAAGACATGTGCTGCTTCGGGGAGGAAGCAAGGTGACAGGTGACAAAACTGCCAGACCCCCCCGCTGCGCCTTCAGTGGCGTCCTTTTTGTCACTTTTGGCACCTGTCAATGGGGGTATATCTGCCTTCTTAGGCTTCCACTCCAGCCAGTAGCTAAGACTCTCCATGCCGGGCCTCCAGGCGCAGGTTGATGGCGAAGCGTTCGGACGGCCTACCCTTTGCGCCGTCCGTCGCGGGCAGCTTCCGCACCCATCCAAGCTCCTCCAGCAGAGCAAGGGCAGGCAGCGCCTCCTCTCGCGTTCCCAAGCCGCTCCAGCCTTTGCGGTAAAGCTCGCGAAGGGTGAAGACAGCGCCGGGCTTGCCAAGCTCACCCGCCGCGAGCTTCTACCCGAGGGCGAACGCGGCGGCCTGCTCGGGCGAGGCTTCGGCGGAGTAGATACGGCGCGCATGGGATTCCAGGTAAACGCACCAGGCCACCGCCCGGCGCGCGTGAGCGAGGGTGACAACGCGCTCGGCTTCCGCGATGCTCTCGCGGCGGGCGAGAAGTTCCGCCAGCGCGAACAGCAGCGCGAGGGTAGGCATCAGGCTGCGATACTTGGCAAGGTGAGCCCGGATTGCCTCGCCTTCTCCACCAGACGGTTGGCAGCGATTCTCGAGCTTTGGAAGCCACTCCACAAAGAGCTCTTGTGCTTCCGCATCAAAATGGAACACCAGGGGGGTTTGAGGGTCCAAGGCGACCAGCCGCCGAAAGATCATCTCCAGTCGCCCTGCCGCCTCCGCATCCGCAAGCCGGTCCACATAGACCCGGAGCGCTTTAAGCGGGTCGGGCATTACCAGCAGTTGAAGGCGCTGCATCAGTCCATCGTTCGCCGGGCCGCCGCGTAGCGCCTCCGCGAGGTAGAAGCGCAAGCGCGCGGGCTGGATACTCCCGAACAGCGAGATGCAAACGTTTGGCACATACACGCTGCCCCGCCCTATGGTGTCTATGGTGTAAGAAACATCCCCGTTCCACCCTTCGATATAAAACTGCCGCTCCTGCTCGCGCCCCGGCTTTTCGAGTTGGGAAAACCAGCCTGCCAGTTCATCGCGAAACACGTAGATGCCCGCCGGGTTCGCCACCAGCATTTCGTGCAGCTTTTGCATGCTCGCGTCTTGCGTCATCAACCGCCGTTGCGGCGGCGCGTCGGGCGGCTCCGCGGGCCTTGGCGGGACGGGTTTATTGTTGCCGCTCAGGCGAGCTCTTTCTCGCTGCTCCCAAACGTCCTTCTCCCGTTTGGCATCCGCCTCGCGTTGCTTGTGCTCTCGCAGCGCCGCCGTGTGCTCCTGCAGCCATTCCCGTTCAATCGCTTTCAGCGGTGCGATAACGGCCCCAAGGACGGGTGACTTCATCTGCCCCGGCTCCGCGACGATGCCGCCCCAACGGTTCGGCACCACCAGCCACGGGTCAAGCTCCTTTGGCTTGACACACACGCGGCGGCCCACCGCGCCCGCAAGCGTATTCATCAGGGCCACGGCGGGAAGTCGAGCGATACCTGCATCCGCGCCGCGATGTCCTCCGCAAACGGCCGGGGCGCGGGCGGCAGCATCTCGGGCAGAATCTTCTCCACCGGCGGGAGTTTGCCGCCCAACGATTCCGGCTCGGGCCACGGCTCGCCTTTAACGGGTCGTGCATCATCGGCTCCGCCAGGCACCCCCTCGCTCTCCAGATACGCAAGGGCGTCTTGACCGCGCCGCGCCTGCTCTTCCTTCGCGGAACAAAGGGCCGCTGGTGCGGCCCCGCTTGCGTTATAGTGCTGCTCAGGAACCCTCTCCATTGCTCTCCTTACCGGCCCCGCTGCCCACGGGGCTTTTGCTTGGGCTTTCATGGTTGGCGCGCGCCGCGAAGGGCTTCCCACTCCTCCAGCGTGTCCAGCGCGTCCTCAAACGCGGCGTCACAGAGCTCCGGGTCCGGCGCGCGGGCGGGCGACCATCGCCACGGCTCCGGTGCGGGCGCTGCCCGTGCCGATGAACCGCAGCAGTTGCTCCTCCGTCCGCACCTTCTCCGCCTCGCGCTGCTCCACAGTCGGGCCGCTGAAGGGCGACAGTCTTGGGCCGCTCTTCACTGGCTCGGCCATCAGCAGCTTCGCGCCAAGGCCGAGGCGGTTTTGGGTTTCGCACAGCATCCGGCAAGCCCGGTGCGCTACAGCTGCGAGCGCGTCCCCGTCCGGGCCTTCCGGCGCGAGCACAGCCCGCCGCACGAGCGAGTCCACCGCGAAGCAAAGCCGCCGGTGCCGGTTCGCGTTTCTCCGCTCCACGCGCTTGCACTGCTCCTCCGCGAGCTCGCGCGCTGTTTTCTCCGCTTTGGCCTCGCGCCGCTCCGCTCCCGTGCGCGGCGGCCCGGCGAACAGATCGGCTTTGGTCAGGCCCTTGGTCGCGAGCACGGCATCTGTGTCGCATCCTGCCCGGCATATCAGCAGGGCGCGCCCGTCGCGGCCTGCATCAATGCCGAGGGAAGGCGAGCGGCCGCGATGCTTCGGGCATTTGGCCACCCATCGCCCCGGCCCCACGCGGCGCGCCCCGAACAGCCGCGCAAGCTCCTCCGTGGTCACGGGAGCTCACCGGCTCACCATTGACTGCCAGTGCTCAGACCCGGCGGCCTTCGCCCGCACCAGATCGGCGAAGGCTTGCGCCGTCATCGGGCACCTGCTGTTTGCGCCATCTGTTCGGTTGCTTTTTCAAGCGAAGCGATGAACGCCAGCAATGAGGACCGCTTCCACCGCACCGCCCTCTCGCCGCACTTGATCGGGGCTGGAAATGTACCCGCCGCGATGCGGTCATAGATCGTGGTGCGGGACAGGCCCACCATTTTCTCCACCTCTTTGCGGCGGAGTAGAACTTCATCCTCATGCGCCATAGTTGCTCCTTTCGTCCCGCTTCGGTACATCGCGGAACGTGATGGTGCTACTCTTGCACGTGTTGGTTACTCTCGCCAGTTGCCCATGAGAGTAACAATCCGGAGGAAGATTATGGAGAGTGAGGAGTTTGATACATCCCCGTTGGCAGCCACTCACGCGGAAGCCGCGTTGCGCGTTCAAAAGGGGTGGGAGGTATCGCTAGACGGATCGGAAGCTGGGCAGTGCATCCGCTTTCGGCGGGTAGGCGCGGAGTACAGCGAGAGCATTGTTACTCCCGACGGCGTGACATGCGTCGGCGGCGAGATCGGCTGTTCGTCTTTCAAGCCTTCGAGGGTGCGGGAAGATTTTTTCGCTTTGAAAACAGACCAGGAGGCGCTTGCGTTCTTCAGTAAGTACGGCCCTTTCCGATTCCAGCTTGATTGGCGGGACCATAGTTTGCCTGAGGACAGACTTTACGAGGAGTTTGTGGGTGAGCCGCGCGCTTTGACCCTGAGTGAGATCAAGCAGCACCAAGAGCGATTGCAGGAGATTGCTGTGAGCCCACCGGCGTTTTGGCTGCCCCCCAAAAAGCAAGGACAGTCCGAAAGGCTGAATGAATTCGATAAGCTTGTTGCACTCGGGCCGCTGCCCCGCATAAATCCGAAAGGCGGCGCGCCGCCCTTTTTTACTATGGAGGCGATTTGCGTTCGACAGGCCATCGCCACCACCCTTTTTCTTGATGCTGTCGCAGAAAAACCATACCGCCGATGTGTGCGCTGTGGAACGCTGTTTGCTGAGAACGAAAGCCGCAAGAAAAGGTTCTGCAATGCAGATTGCAGTTTGAGGGTCCGCATCGCTCGCAGCCGCGAGCGGGCAAAGAAAGCGAAGATCGCAAGCAGGGCGAATCCTTGAAACATGGTGCGCGGAGCGCGGTGGGTAAAGCGGGAACACTCCCGTTTCGCGCTTTAGGCGGGAACTCAGACCGCCGTGTCCGGCTCCCGCCGCCGCCGCTCCCAAGCCGCGCCCGCGAGAAAGGCGAGCGAGCACTCCTCCCGGTCCATCTCCTCCCCGTACTCCCGCGCCCCGGCGTTCACCAGGGCGTAGAACAGCAGGCGAGAAAGGTCGTAGTGTTTTGCGCATTGCTCGCGCCACGGCCGCCCGTCCTGCCCGAGGGCGTCCCGCACACAGCGGTTCACCTCCGCTTCATCCTCCCGCGTGACGGGCCGCCCGTCAGGCCAGGTAGGGAGAAACGGCTCTTCCGGCTCCTCCGGCAACGTGCTTGCGTATCCGCCGCTGGTGGTCCTGAGCTCCAGCAAAGCCAGCAGATCGGGCAACGGCTCCGCTTCGCCCCTGAGTACGCTTGCCACGTGCCCCTTGGGAAGGCCCGCGCCGTACACATCTTCCGGCTGGTTCTCCGCCGCGCGCCGGAGCCGCGCCCGCATTTGCTCAGGGGTGAGTACGTCCGGCCCCTGTTCCTGGATGTGGAGCACTTCGTCAAGGATGGTGCGGGCCGTGGCGCGGAAGCCGTGTCCGGTCATTACCTCTTTCGGAATACTCATGCTCCGCATGGCATTGTTTACCGTCCCGTCGGACATTGGCCGGTAGCCGCCTTTTGCCGAAGGAAAGATGAACCGGCCATGCCCAGTGAGATGGTGAAGCTCGCGCAAGATGGCAAGGGCCTGCCGGGAGAGCGGGACGATGTGGTCCGGGTCGCCCTTGCGTCTACCCTTCATCCGTTCGGCGGGAACGGTCCAAAGGGCCTGCTCAAAATCAAACTCCGGCCATTCCCCTTGCCGAAGCTCGCCGGGCCTGAGAAATACCAGCGGAGCCAAGCGCAAAGCGCACCGCGTAGGGTGCGCGCCTTCGTAGCTGTACAGAGAGCGAAGCAAAGGCCCGAGTTTGGCCGGTTCGGTTACCGCAGCGAAGTGCTTGCCTTTCTCGCGGGGCAGCGCTCCTTTCAGGGCTGCCGAGGGGTCGCCCGAGGCGCGGCCCGTGGGTATAGCGAAATTGAACACCTGCCCGAGGGCTTGCCGGGCGCGGTGGGCTGTGTCGTTCGCGCCGCGTTCATCGATGCGCCGCAAGACAGAGAGGAGATCGGCGGCCGTCACCTCTGCTTTCGGGATAGGTCCGAGCCAGGGCACCAGGTCGCGCTCAAACAGGCGCGTGACTCGCACGGCATGGCGTGGCACCCACTCGCGCGCGCCGTTCGCCAGCCACTCGCTGACCACTGCCTCAAAGGTATTCGCAGCGCGCGCGGTGTTTGCGGCCCTTTCCTCTTTCTCCGCCTTGCGGGTCGCGCTCGGGTCCACTCCCGAGGCGAGCAAAGCGCCGGCTTCGTCGCGGCGCTCCCGCGCGAGCTTCAGGCTCACATCGGGAAATGCTCCGAGCGCTAGACGGTTCTCCTTTCCCCCAAAGCGGTGTTTGAGGCGGAACAGCTTTCCGCCTGTGGGCATTACCTCCACGTACATGCCGCGCCCATCTCCCAGTTTGTAAGCTTTGTCCTTTGCCTTCGCGTTCTCAATTGCTTTGGTGCTCAGGGCTTTTGGGGGGTATGTTTTTTCCTCTAGGGGCAGAAAAACGCCCCTTGCCCCCGACCATGCCCCCACCAAATGCCGGATGTCAACGGTACGCCCCGGAACGTATCGGCACTGAAAACGTAGAAAAGACCCGTAAATCGCGGGTTTTACGCGAAATGCGGGCCTTTATCGGAACGCGTCGGAAGCTGATTTGGGGGCAGGTGGTAGCGCCATCGGGGATCGAACCCGAACTCTCCGCCTTGAGAGGGCGGCGTGTTAACCAATTACACCATGGCGCCAAAGCGGCAGAAGCCGCCGTCACGATACACTGCGGCTTGCTTGAGTGTAGCAGAAGCGCCGGACGGCTTACTCCTGCTTCGCGCCTAACTCGCCCCAGCGTTCGTACAGCATGTGCAGGGCTTCTTCGGCCATGCTCACGTCGGCGAGCGCAGAGGTCAGGCTCGCTGCATCGGTCGCGACAGCCGGGTCGTTGAGCCGCGCCTGCTTAGCTTCGATCGCCCGCTCTGCATCTTCAATGCGAGCTTCCATCGTGTCCCATTCGCGCTGCTCCATGTAGGACAGCTTTTTCTTTTTGGACGCGGTTGGGGCGGCGCCGTTCGGAGCGGCCGCAGGTCTGGCGGTTTTCGCGGCTGCGCGCGTGTTCCGCTGCCAGTCCTCCCACTGTGCATAGTCGGCAAACGAGCCCGCATTTCCATCGCCGTCGAGCCCCAGCACCACGTTGGAAACCCGGTCCAGCATGTAGCGGTCGTGCGTGACCAGCATCAACGCGCCGGGGTACTCAAGCAGCGCTTCTTCGAGGATCTCGAGCGTCGGGATGTCCAGGTCGTTGGTCGGCTCGTCGAGCAGCAGCAGGTCGGCCGGCTCGAGCATCAGCCGCGCGATCAGCACTCGCGCCCGTTCGCCGCCCGAAAGCCGCTCGACCGGCTGGTTCAGCTGCTCGCCGGTGAACAGGAAGCGATTGGCCCAGCTTGCGACGTGCAGGACGTTTCCGTTGTACACCACCGAGTCGGAATGCGGCGCGAGCGCGCGGCGCAGCGTCAGCGAGGGGTCGATCTCGCGGTTCTGCTCGAAGTACACAACCCGCAATGCCGGGGCGCGCTCTACCGTGCCCGCCTCGGGCGCAATTTGGCCGGAGACGAGCTTCAGCAGCGTCGTCTTCCCGGAACCGTTCGGGCCCACGACGCCCACGCGCATGCCCGCGGTCACGGCAAAGCTCAAATCGCTGAACAACACTTTTCCGTCGTAGCCGTAGGTGATGCCGTCGATCACGGCGAGCCGTTTTGTTTTGCGGTCGGACGCTGAAAAATCGATGCCCGCGGTGGAAGTGGCGGAGCGCGAGCGCATGCCCTGCAGTTCGCCGATCAGCGCATTGGCGTTATCGATCCGGGCCTTGGACTTCGTCGTGCGCGCCTTGGGACCCCGGCGCAGCCACTCCGTTTCTATCCGCACGCGGTTTTCAAGCGCTTCCTGCCGCGTGCCCTCGGCGGCGAGGTGCTCCGCTTTTTTCTCAAGAAACGTGCTGTAAGCGCCGGAAAACCGCAGCATTCCGCTGGGGTACGCGCGGCTCAGCTCGGCGGTTTCGTTGGCGACGCCCTCGAGAAAATAGCGGTCGTGCGAGACCACAATCGAGGCAAAGCTCGCGCCGCGCAGTAGCTCTTCCAGCCACTCGATCCCGAGCAGGTCCAGGTGATTGGTCGGCTCGTCCAGCAGCAGGATGTCGGGCTGCTGGATGACGGCTTCGGCGATCGCGAGCCGCTTGCGCCAGCCGCCCGAGTACGCCGCGGCTTCATCATCGAGCGACGCAAAGCCGGCACGGCCGAACAGCTCGCGCACCCGCTGCTCGCGCTCGTTCTCCGGAGCACCTGCGCGGGTCAGCGCGGCCTCGAGCACCGAGCGAACCGTAGCCCCGGCAGGGAAGCCGGACTCCTGCGCGATGTATGTCACGCGCGCCCGCTTGCGCGTGCTCACCTCGCCCGAGTCCGGCTCGACCTCGCCCGCGAGAATCTTAAGCAGCGTCGACTTGCCGGCGCCGTTGGGCCCGATCAACGCGATTCGGTCGCCGTCGTTGACGGTAAGCGAGATGTCGCGGAACAACGGCTGCGCGCCGAAGCGTTTGGTGATGGATTGTGCATTGAGGATGAGCAAGTTTTGTTGTCCGTTATACAAGGCGAGGCGAGTCGGCCTGGTCAAGATTGACAAGGGTCACGGTACCGGGGGTGCAGTTCTCAATGGCGAAAGAAATAGACGCAATCCGAGCGCGATGTAGGTGATACTTATTGATACTCAACACTACGATCGCCAGGTTGCGGCCGCGGAGGTTCTGCTGAGGCCCGATATTTTGGTCCGCGGTCAGGAACACTTCAAAGCCGTGATTCTCCGCTAACGCGAGCAGAGAGCCGTTCACAATGCCTCTCCAGCCCTGGTAGGCAACGGTACGCACTTGATGGTTTGCCAATAGGTGTCGCAATCGTCGAGATAAGTGCTCATCAAGCAGAACCTTCACGCGGCCGATCGCCTCGCCTGGACGTAGGCAATGAGCCCGCGTATCTGATCTGGGGTGAGCGATGGGTATTGTTCCCAAATATCTTCGCCATCCATCCCGTCGTCGAGGCAATCCACAATGACCTCAGGGAACACCCGTGTTCCCACCACTGTGGGTGCTCCGCCGCAGCGTCCTTCCACCCGCTCCACCAACTCACACCCGGTCCAGTCCATAACGCCCCCCTCGAGAAAAGCTTACCGCGCCGCCATCGCTTCCGCCTCCGCGATCTCTGCGTACGGGCCCTTGTGATCGTCGATTGCCCCGTGCTCGAACCGCCAAATGCGCGTGCCCACGTCGTCGATCAAATCGCGATCGTGGGTGACCAGCAGCACCGTACCCTCGTACTTTTGAAGCGAAGTGTTCAGCGCGTTGATCGATTCGAGGTCTAAGTGATTGGTCGGCTCATCGAGAATCAGCACGTTCGGCTTCTGCAGCATCAGTTTGCAAAACAACAGCCGCGCCGCCTCGCCGCCCGAAAGCGCGTCGGTTTTCTTGAGGCCTTCCTCGCCTGAGAACAACATCTGGCCCAGCAGGCCGCGAATCTCTTCCTTGGTCTTCTTTGTGTCCCACTTGTACAGCCACTCGAACACCGTGGTTCCGTGCTCGATCGCGCCGGTGTGGTCCTGCGGAAAGTAGCCGATCTGCGCCTCGTGGCCCCACTTCACGTCCCCGCCATCGATGGCAAAACCGGGCTCCAGCTCCGGCATCCCTGCCAGCAGCGACTTCAGCAGAGTGGTCTTGCCCTGGCCGTTGCGCCCCATCAGGCATACCTTCTCGCCGCGCATCACGGTCGCCGAGAAATTCCTGACCGCCTGCTCCCCGTCGTAGCTCTTGCGCACGGCCTCGATCTCGATGGTCTGCTTGCCGCTCGGTCGGTTCTGGTCGAAGCGGATGTAGGGCCGCTGGATATTCGACCGCGCCAGCTCGCTGGTTTGCAGCCGCTCTACTTCTTTCTTACGGCTGGTCACCTGACTCGACCGCGTTCCGGCGGCAAAGCGCGCGATAAACTCGTTCAACTGCGCGATCTTTTTCTCGCGCTGCTCGTTCTGGCTCTCCAGCTGCGAGCGCACCTGGGTCTTGGCCGCGACCATCTGGTCGTAGCCTCCGGTGTAGGTAATGATGGTTTGGTAATCGATGTCGGCAATGTGCGTGCACACAGCGTTCAGGAAGTGCCGGTCGTGCGAGATCGTGATCAGCGCGCCTTCGAACTTGATCAGGAAATCCTGCAGCCACTGCACCGATTCTAGATCGAGGTAGTTCGTGGGTTCGTCCAGCAGCAGGGCCTGGGGGTTGCCGAACAGGGCCTGCGCCAGCAGCACCCGCACCTTCTCGCCGCCCTGCAGCTCGCTCATGCGGCGCTCGTGCAGCTCGTCGGCGATATCCAGACCTTGCAGCAGCACCGCCGCGTCCGACTCCGCCGAGTAGCCGTCTTCCTCGCCGACCACGCCTTCAAGCTCGCCCAGACGCATGCCGTCTTCGTCGGTCAGCTCGGTTTTCTCATAAATCCGGTCGCGCTCTTCGAGGGCGGCCCACAGCCCCTTGTTGCCCATGATCACCGTATCGATCACGCGGAAAGCGTCAAAAGCGTACTGGTCTTGGCGTAAAACGCCGAACTTGCGCGGGCGCACTACTGTGCCTTTTTGCGGGTCCAGCTCGCCCGTCAAAACCTTCATAAACGTCGACTTGCCAGCGCCGTTCGGGCCGGTAAGCCCATAGCGCCGGCCCGCGATGAACTGGGTTGAAACATCCTCAAATAAAACTTTCGCGCCGTAGCGCATGCTGACACCGCTGACAGAAATCATAGAAAGCTCTCGTGGGCCCTGAAATTGTGTGAGGGTTGCGCCGCAAAATAGGCACACGCGGCCGGGATGCCGCTGGACAACCGTCTATCGAATAGGATACAGCAGCGCGGCTAAAAGAAGCGGGAAACCACGAGGTTGGTCGCGAACGCCGCCAGGTAGGCGAGCGCAGTCATGTAGGCAAACTGCAGCGCCGGCCAGCGCCAGCTGTTGGTTTCGCGCCGCACAATCGTGAGCGTCGAAAAACACTGCATCGCGAACGCAAAAAACACCACCAGCGCCATCGCCCCGCCGAGCGACAGGTCGCCTCGCAAGGCCTGCTGCAGGCCCATCTGCTGGGTGTCCGGGTCCATGCCGTACAGCGTCCCGAGCGTGCCCACGATGACCTCGCGCGCGATGACGGAGCTCAGGAGGCCGATGCCGATCTTCCAGTTGAAACCCAGCGGGTGCAGCACCGGCTCGATCCACCGGCCTACCCGGCCGACCACCGACTGCGCCAGCTCCGGAAAGTTGACCCCGTGCGCGAAGTGAACGGGAACGTGGCTCAGGACCCACAGCACCACGGTAACGCCGAGGATGATGGTCCCAGCCTGGCGCAGGAACACTTTGCCGCGGTCGAGCAGGCGCAGGCCGAGTGAGTGCAGCGTGGGCAGGCGGTACTGCGGCAGCTCCAGGATGAACGGCGCGGAGGAGGCCTTCAGGATCGAGCTCTTGAGCAGACGGGCCGTGAACAAGGCCGCCAGAAAACCCAGTGCGTACAGCCCCAGCATCACCGCCGCCTGCAGGCCGAAAAATGAGCCCAGCAGCGGCTGATTCGGCACAAACGCCGCGATCATCAGCAGATAGATCGGGAGCCGCGCCGAGCAGGTCATGAACGGCGCCACCAGGATGGTCGCGAACCGGTCCCGCTTGTTCTCGATAGTTCGTGTGGCCATAATCGCCGGCACCGCGCAGGCATAGGCCGAGAGCAGGGGTATAAACGCCTTGCCGTTGAGCCCGATCACCCGCATCACCCGATCCGCGATCAGCGCCGCGCGGGCCAGGTAGCCGGTGTCCTCGAGAATCCCGATAAACAGAAACAGCAGCAGGATTTGCGGCAAAAAGATCAAAACCGAGGCCACGCCCTTCCAGATGCCGTCGATCAGCAGGGAAGAGAGCCACGCCGGATGAATCCACCGTCCCAGCGCATCCCCGGACGCGTTCAGCAGGGTTTGCGACCAGTCGCTGAACGGCAGCCCGACCGAAAACACAACCTGGAACACGCCGATCACCACCGCCAGGAAAATGAGCGGCCCGGTGACCCGGCCCAGCAGCACGCGATCCAGCTTGCGGGTCCACTCCGGCGACAAAGGGGCTTTGTAGCGGGTGCGGGTGCTTATCCCGGTGGCCCATTGCCGATACGAGCGGGCATTGCCCATCACCGGCAGCTCCAGCCTTGTGGGGCTGGCCGGCGGTGCGTCTTTTTGCGCCAGAAATCGCGGAATCGACTCGATCCCCAGGCCGCGCGCGCCGCTGATTTTGGCGACCGGCACACCGAGCTCCCGCGCCAGCGCCAGGGTGTCGACCGCGCCCCCGCGCAGCTCCATCAGGTCGGTCATGTTCAAGAGCACCAGCGTCGGCAGATTGAGAGCGAGGATCGGCGCGGCCAGCATCAGCTGTCGCTGGAGGTGAAGCGAGTCGAGCACCAACAGCACTGCGTCCACCTGCGGCGAGCCGGGCATGCGGCCCAGCAGCACGTCGATGGCGACGCGCGCGTCCTCGGAGTAGCTGTCGAGCGAGTAAATGCCGGGCAGGTCGATCAGGGTCAGGTCGGGCCGCTGCACACCGGCCATCCTGCCGTAGTGCTGCTCGACCGTGACGCCGGGATAGTTCGCGACCTTTTGGCGCAGCCCGGTCAGGCGGTTGAAAAGTGTGGATTTGCCGGAGTTGGGCGGTCCCACCAGCGCGACCGTGCGAAGCTGCCCTGCAATGCGCGGTCCAGTCGGCAGGTCGACGATGCCGGTTGCGTGGCAGCTCATGCGCGCGCCTGTCTGCGTGCGCGGCTGTCTCTATGGAGATTGATGGGCTCAGCCAAGGGCTCGACCAGGATGCCGCGCGCGGTCTCCCGGCGCAGCGCGATCTCCATCCCGTCCACGGCATACACGGTGGGGTCGCCCGCGGGCGCGCGCCGCACCGCGACTACGCGTGCTTCGGGCGAAAAGCCCATGTGCATCAGGTGGTGCTCCACGGGCCCGGGCAGTTCGAACGTGTCAATCACGGCAGCCTCGCCGACCGGCAATAAGTGAAGCGGCAGCACCGTCTGGATTCCTCGCTTTGCCCATCATAGCGCAATATGCGACCGATTTAGTCCGCTTTGGTATAAAGTGCTTCAAAACGCATCTGAATGACGCATGGATTTGGCCCAGTGGAAAGCCTCACTCTCCGCTCCTGCACCCCCGGACGGACTAGATCCGCTTGTAGAGGCGCTGTGGTGGGAAGCACGCGGCGATTGGAGTCGCGCGCACACCCTCGCACAGGATGTGGAGAGCCGGGAGGGCGCATGGGTTCACGCCTACCTGCACCGGCGGGAGGGTGACGAGACAAACGCCGCATACTGGTACCTCCGCGCCGGCAAACCGCACAGCCGCGCGCCGCTCGAGCAGGAGCGCGAAGCGATACTAGAGGCGTTACTTTCGGGTGGGCGCTGACGAGAAAAGACGAGCCGATACGGTGGGGTGCTTGCTAGACTGAGCCGGCCTTCAGCAGAGTGCGAAGCGGGAACAGGATGGGCCGGAAGATCGGCCTGACCGGCGTTTTCCGCGGTATCGGTGAACGCCGGTTCCAATGCTGGAGGTGGCCTATGGATGTGAATTCATCCGGTTGGTTACATCTGGTGGTGCGAGTCGTTGTTGATTGGCGACTCGTTGCTGCTTGTGTAGCCTTGGCTCGACTACGGCGAAAGCGGTAGTCCAAACGTCTCTCGGTGGGCTCGCATCCATCGAGGGACCTTTCACTTTCACAAGGTTATTGGAAGCGGTTCGGCCCGGAAAGTCAACCAAAACCTCTGCCCTAAGACGCAGCAGCTACGCTTTGGCGGAAAAAGCCGAGATCGCCGACGCCTCATCATCCTTTACGTCGAACACCGTATACAGCTTGGTGATCTGCAGCAGGTCGTGCACCTTCTTGGTCAGGCCCAGCAGCTTCAGTTCGCCGCCCGCGTTCTTTACGCTGGTGTAGGCGCTCACCAGCTCGCCCAGGCCGGAACTGTCAATATAATTCACATCGCTCAGGTTGAGCAGGATGTTTTTCTGACCCTTGGCGATCAGCTCCTTGATCGAGTCCCGCAGCTGCACAGAACCCTCCCCGAGAACGATGCGCCCCCTGAGGTCCAAAATCGTCACTCCGTCTACTTGCCGCGTGTGCAGTTGCATGCTCATGTGCGTGCGTCTCCTCCCACATCTGGGGTATGGCTAAGATACTTGACGAGCGTCAGTTCCGTGCCCGGCTCGAGCCTGCGAAATTGTACTTCGTCCATAAAAGACCGGATCAAAAAAATTCCTCGGCCTGAAGGGCGCAGGATGTTTTCCGGCGCCAGCGGGTCAGGCAGCGAAGCCGGATCGAGACCTTCGCCTTCATCCGCGACCGAGAAAACCAGCCGCTGCCCGGTGTTTTCAAAGCTCGCCCGGATCTTTTTAGCTCGGTCGCCCTTGTTGCCGTGGAATACGGCGTTGGCTGCCGCTTCCCGCACCGCCATGGCGACCCCGAAACGCGCGTCCTCGGCCAGCCCAGCCTCTTCGGCGAGCTGCCCAGCAGCCTGCTCCACTCGGTCTACGCTGTCGAGGCTTGAGTCCAGCGTCATCGTCGTGCGGTTTTTCGCAGGTTCCGGCAAGGGCTCTCCTTTGGTCCGCAATGACGCTGCTCCGCCGTGAAACACTCCCACGCAGTGTCTTGCCTGGGCCGACCGATGTCAAGCCGAACCTTTCAGAGCAACTTTCCCGCCGCCAGATCGCGGATCAATCCGCGGTCGGCTGCCAGGAAATCGTAGGCCGGCAGATTGCGCAGCTCGCACCAGCGCATCTGCTGGAAAATATTGTTGGTAAGCTCCCCTTCAAACCGGTGCACCACGAAGAACTGCAGGTCCACAGCGCCGCCGGAGCGGTAGGTGTGCCGCATACGCAGGATGCGCGAGCCGATCTGCGCCCGGATGCTGAGTTCCTCGTCGAGCTCCCGCCGCAGCGCCTCCTCGGCCGTTTCGCCGGGCTCCATTTTGCCGCCGGGGAACTCCCACTTATGGGCCATGGGCTGGTCGGCTCTTCGTTGGCAGATCAGTACCGAATCGCCTCGCAGAATCAACGCTGCCGCCACATACCGAATGCCCTTGCCCTCGTGCGGGCTCGCCTGGCTCGGTTGCCGGAACGCCTCGCCGTGGTCGTGTACGCTGCCGGCATCCATGGAGGTGTTTGATTCACAAAGCGCTCTCTGGGTCGCGCCTTGCGGCTCAATCAGCTTTGAGCGCCCGAGTTTCCGGCCAAAACACCGGCCAGCCCGCGGAAACGGCGTGGGCCAGCAGGGCCGGCGTTGGATTCACCGGGTAGGCATCGCGCGCCATCTTAAGCATCGGCAGGTCGTGTACGGAGTTACCGAACACGGCGTCCGGACGGGCAATTCCAACCTCCCACAGCGCCGTCGCCTTAAGCTCGTCAGTGGGAACGGCCAGCAGCCGGTCGGTGATCACGCTATTGACCACTTGCACCCGAGCGGCCAGGATCCGGTTCCGCGGGATTCCGAAACGCTCCCCCACCGCCGCTGCGATCACCCAATCCGAGGTCGAGGACACCGCCCACAGCTCCGCGCCCGCAGCTCGAAGATGCGCGACCAGCTCCTCCATCGCAGGGAAAATCATCGGCCAGGTGTGGTCCCGGACAAAGCGCTCCGCCGCCTCTCGCACCGCGGTTTCGTGCAAACCGGCGTACACCTGCACCATCTCGCCGCAGATCGTCAGCTCGTCGACCGCGCCCCCGTGGTAAGCCCGGTAGCGCTCGCGAAGCCAGTCTGCCCGCTCCGGCGCGACCAACCCTTGCTCCAGGCTCCAGTGCATGAACCCCGAGCCCGCGTCCGGCTGCCACAGGGTCCCATCGCAGTCGAACACCGCAACCCGAGGCTCGCGGGCCAAAACTTCCTCAACCCAGCCCACCGCCTACAGCGCCCGGGTGTGCAGCTGGACGTCGATGTTGCCTCGCACCGCGTTCGAGTAAGGGCAGGCCTTGTCCGCCGCGGCTACCAGCGCCTCGGCGTCGGCCTGCGCCAAGCCGCCAACTTCGACCTCCAGCGCGACCCCCAGCACGAAAGGGCCGGCCTCGGTCGAGTTCAGCGTCACGGTCGCATTGACGGCCGTTCCTTGCAGCTGCAGCCCCTGCTGGCGCGCCAGGTACTGCAAGGCGCTCTCAAAGCAGGCCGCGTAGCCGGCAGCGAACAGCTGCTCCGGGTTGGTCGCGTCCTCTTTGCCGCCCAGACCCTTAGGGCTCTCGAGCCGCAGGTCCAGCAGGCCGTCCGACGAAACCACCGACCCGGCCCGGCCGCCCTCGGCCCGCACCCTCGCTGTGTACAAAAGGCTCACGTTTTCGCTCCTTGCGCCTGAAAAACGCGCGCACCACTCCAGTGTAGCGGCAGGGTGTGCCTCCCTGATCACGGGCCCGCTCTCGTTTGCGCGCCGCGAACGGGCCCGGAGCGCTCATACTGCTTCCATGGGCGATCCAGTTTTGGAGGACTACCTGCGCTTTCTGCGGGTCGAACGCGGGCTCGCGTCGCTTTCGGTCGAGGCCTATGCGGCTGACCTCCGGCAGTTTGCCGGCCATCTGGGGCGAGTCATTCCCAACGCCACCCGTGAGGACATCGCCGCGTTCCTGGCCGCGCTGGCCGCCCGCGGCATCTCCCCCCGCGCGCGCGCCCGCAAGCTGTCGAGCCTGCGCGGCCTGTTCCGCTGGCTGCTGCGTTCGGGCCAGGCCGCGGCCGACCCGACCGAACACATCGGCGCGCCCTCGGGCTGGAAGACTCTACCCAAGGCCTTGCCCGAATCCCGCGTGGCCGAAGTCCTGACCCAAGCCGAGGCGGCCGTCCGAGCGCCGGCCTCAGGAAACGCGCAGGATCGCCTCGCCCGCGCCGAAGCCGCCCGCGACAGCGCCATGCTTGAGCTCCTGTACGCCGGAGGGCTGCGCGCCTCGGAGCTCACCACCCTCACCGTTGCGAGCCTCAACCTCGCAAGCCTCCAGGCGCGGGTCGTGGGCAAGCGCGACAAGGAGCGCATCGTGCCCATCGGACGCGCTTGCTCGCTTGCGCTCGAACGCTATCTGCGGGAGGCCCGGCCCGTGCTGTGCGCCGCTTCGCCGAGGGAGACTCACCTCTTTTTGTCGAAGCGAGGCCGCCCACTCACCCGCCAGTTCGTATGGAGGTTGGTGAAGCAGACCCCCGGCGGCGCCGCCGGCCCCCACGCCCTGCGCCACAGCTGCGCGACTCACATGGTCGACCACGGGGCCGACCTGCGCTCTGTCCAGACCGTTCTGGGCCACGCCGACATCGCGACCACCGAGGTCTACACCCACGTCGCCCTCGGACGCCTGCGCGC
>CAXTRW010000045.1:0-3666 GCA_964246765.1 uncultured Acidobacteriaceae bacterium
GTGCGGACGCGCGGGGTGGGGGATCAGGGATCGGTGCCGCTGGTGGATTTTATCGAGCGGGCAAAGACGCTGGTGGCTTCGCATTCGGTGGAATTGTAGGATTGCGGGAGGAGGGGACCCTGATGGCCGCTACAACGCTGATTTCCGTGGAAGAGTATCTGCGTACGAGCTACGAGCCGGATGCTGAATACGTGGACGGCGTTATCGAGGAGCGAACGGTGGGAGAAGACGGGCATTCGGCATGGCAGATCACCATTGGCGCCTTCTTTTTCCCGCACTCGCGCGAGTGGGACATTCGCGTCCGGCCCGAGTTGCGTACCAAAACGGGCGAGCGCCGGTACCGTTTGCCGGATATTGCAATTCGTGATGCCAACACTCCACTGGAGCCGATTGCGACTACCCCACTCCTGGTCGCTATTGAAATACTCAGCCGTGAGGACCGCATCTCGCGGCTCTTGATCCGTCTCGCCGACTATGAAGTTATGGGCGTGCGGGCGATCTATGTTGTCGATCCTGAGGACGGTACGCTGTTCCGCTTCAAAGAAGGCAAGCTGGGCGCGGCCGCGAGTATCGCGCTGCGAGAGCGAGAAATCCCGTGGGCCGAAATCGCCGAAACGCTCTGCTGAAGCGGGAAAAGTGGGTTAGGCTTTCCTCGCGCTCGCGCCGGCCAGGCGCCCGTACCACAGGCCTGAGTCCTTCACTGTGCGTTTCTGGTCGCGGAAATCCACATAGGTCAGCCCGTACCGCTGGCTGTAACCATCGGCCCACTCGAAGTTATCGAGCAGGCTCCAGGCGTGAAAGGCGCGGACGCGAGCGCCGTCATGTATGGCGCGCGCCAGCTCGGCCAACTCGCCCGCGAAGAACTGAATGCGGCGCAGGTCGGGAACCGCGCCGTTTTGCTTCGGGTAGGGCGTGTCCCCGTAGCCGCAGCCGCTTTCTGTGATCTCGATGACCGGGTGGTTGTACTCGCGCGAAATGCGGGTGACCAGATCGTAGATGCCGCGCGGGTAAATCTCAAGCCCGGCGTCGGTGAGGGGTCCTTCGGTGGGCATCGTGACATTGAAACGGGTGTAGCGGTCGCGGCCGCCTGAGGTATCTTCGGTTTCCGTGCCGAAGCTGCCGCCGTTCGCCCCGCCGGCGCTCGCGTTCGCGTCGGAGACGACCCGGCGGGTGTAGTAGTGGAAGCCGACCCAGTCCAGCGGCGCTTTCATGATCTTTTCGTCGCCCGGCTGGTAGCCCATGGCTTCGTACGGGATGCTGCCGACAAACGCGTTTGGGTATCGGCCGGTCATGGCGGCTTCGAGGAAGAAGACGTTGTTCATGGCATGGTAGCGGTCAGCTGCGGCGCGGTCTGCGGGCGAGTTTGTCTTGGGGTAAGCGGGGGCCATGCCGTAGGCGCTGCCGACCGTGGCCTTCGACGAGGCTGACTTGAGCGAGCGCAAAGCCTCGGATTGGGCGAGCGAGACGGTATGCGCGGCTTTCAGGAAGTCATCGTAGCGGGCGCGACCGGGTGGGAAGACGCCCACACCGTAGCCCAGAAAGGTGAACGACCACGGCATATTAAAGGGTGCCCAGACCGTGATCCGATCGCCCAGGTGCTTGGCCAGGATGCCGGCGTAATCGGCGAAACAGCCGGCGAGGTCGCGGTTGGGCCAGCCGCCGCGGTCTTCGAGCGCCTGCGGCAGATCCCAGTGATACAGGGTGCAAAAGGGCCGGATTCCGGCTTCGAGCATAGCGTCGACAAAGCGGCTGTAGTGGTCCAGCCCCGCCATATTCGGCGCGCCGGTGCCGGTGGGCTGGATGCGGGGCCAGGAGATGGAGAACCGGTAGCTTTTCTGGTGGAGCCGCTTGAGGATGGCGATGTCTTCGCGATAGCGGTGGTACTGGTCACAGGCGACGTCTCCGGTGCCGCCGCCCTTTACTTTGCCCTGTGTATGAGAAAGCGGTCCCAGATGGATTCGCCTTTGCCGTCCAGGTTCCAGGCTCCTTCCACCTGATAGGCGGCGGTGGCCATGCCCCAGAGAAAGTTCTGTGGGAACTGCGCGCCGAGGCGCTCTGGGGTAACCTGCCCGGGACTGGAGCTGGTTGGAGCGCTGGATGCGTGGCCCGCTAAGGCAGCGGCCCCGGAAGCTGCGAGCGAATCGGCGATGAAGCGGCGACGAGTGATCACGGTGGAGAATTTTCCTCAGCGAAACGTGGGGACAGCGGCAGCTGACCATAGCAGGGATCGGCAACGCCGCGCAAAGGCTGAGTTGGCGGTGCGATATGCTTCAACAACGAGGAGCGACGGCGATGGCAAGGTCTTTGAGGATGTTGGGAAGCGCGACGCTGGTAATGGTGGGGTTGCTCGGAGGCGGCCCCATGCTGGCAGCGCAGCAGCCGATTCCGCATGCGCGCATCTACCCGGACGTAAGCGCGGCGCAGGGCGACATCGCCTCGGCGCTCCGGACCGCCAAGCGCGAGCACAAGCGGGTTTTGCTGGACTTTGGAGGGGACTGGTGCGGGGACTGCCAGGTGCTGAACCTGTACTTCCACCAGCCGGAGAATCTGCCGATTCTCCAGAAGAACTTCGTGCTTGTGGACGTAAATGTGGGGCGCATCGATCAAAACCTTGACCTGGGCGCGAAGTACGGCGTGAATCTGAAGAAGGGTGTGCCGGCGCTGGCTGTGCTCGATCCGAGCGGCAAACCGCTGTACGGGCAAAGCGGGCAGTTTTCCAATATGCGCAACATGGAGTCATCCTCGGTGCACGACTTTTTGGAAAAGTGGAAGTAAGCGCATCCCACTGGCACAGGAGACCTCCGATGGACAAAGTAGCGGTTCCCGACGAGCAGGTGATTCCGTTGGACGCGGTCGCGTCGAATGTGCGCGGGCTGCGGATCGCGTTTGTGAATGTGTTTGCCGTAAGTCACCCGGACGGGAGCTGGACGCTGGTGGATGCGGCGGTACCGTTTGCCGACGGGACGATTCGGCGCTGGGCGGAGAAGCACTTCTCCGGAGCGCCTAACGCGATCGTATTAACTCACGGGCATTTCGACCACGTAAGCGCCGCGCCCGCGTTGGCCGAGCACTGGAATGTACCGGTGTATGCGCACGATCTCGAGTTTCCGTACCTGACCGGCAAGCAGGAGTATCCGGCGCCGAACCCGGGAGCCGGCGGCGGCTTGATGAGCCTCCTGTCGCCTCTGTTTTCCACGGGACCCGTGAACCTGACCGGCAGGCTGGAGCGGTTGAGCGAGGGGGCGAGCCGGGTGCTGCCTGGTTGGGAAGTGATCCACACGCCGGGGCATACGCCGGGGCACTGCTCGCTGTACCACGCGGGCGAGCGCACACTGCTGGTGGGGGACGCCTTTTGCACTACCAAGCCGGAGTCGTTCTTTGAGGCGGCGCTCCTGCAGCAGCCGGAGCTGCACGGGCCGCCTTCGTACTTTACCTCCGACTGGGGCGCGGCCCAGAAGTCAGTCGAGCAGCTGGCCGCCATGGATGTAGCAACAGTTGCGCCGGGGCACGGCAAGCCGTTGGCCGGGGCAAACCTGAGCGCTGAACTGCGGGAGTTGGCGGTGCGGTTTCGCGCTGTGGCTGTACCGGAAAACAAACATAGGGCTCGGGATTTGTGAGGTTTGGAAGCATTCCGGCGGGGCGGCGTCGATGCCGCCCCGGCCGTCG
>CAXTRW010000045.1:3676-17069 GCA_964246765.1 uncultured Acidobacteriaceae bacterium
AAACAAACCTGGGGGCGGGGTTGTGGTGTGGGTGGCACCATTCGCGGGGGGGGGGGGGCGCGCCCCCCCCGGCCGTCGGCGCTATACAAGTGAAGGGCTGCATGGTAAAGCTGTAAGGGTCGATGCTTGCGCCCCCTACTCCCCTCACGTTTGAGCGACACATCGAAGCGAAACTGCTGGCTCACTTTGCCAAGCTCGGATTGAGCGGGACTGAACAGGGGACCCAGCCTGCGGATCGCTGCAAGGATCAGGTGAGAGCGCTGCACAGCGCACAGCGATCGGACTTGATTCGGCGCAATACGGGCTTTATTGAAGCGCAATGGGCCGAACTCCGACGCTACTTTGCTTCGGGAGCGAACGTAGATCCGCGGCGGATCGAGCCGCGGCTCGAGATGGTCGCTGCGGAAAGCCGCCAATCCCGCCTGTTCCGCCTAGCGAGCCTGCTTTGGAGTATTCCGGTTTCCCAGGGTTACGGACGACGGATGCGGTTTCTGGTTTGGGATGAGCAGAACGGAAAGCTGATCGGCCTGATCGCCCTGGGAGATCCGGTGTTCAATCTTCGGGTTCGCGACGCCGCCGTGGGCTGGAATGTGGAGGATCGTCGCGAACGACTGGTCCATACCATGGACGCCTATGTTCTGGGGGCGGTTCCGCCCTACAATCGCCTCCTGGGCGGCAAAATGGTGGCTGCGATGCTCCGAACGGCGGAGATACGGGATGTTTTCAGCCGAAAGTACGGCAACAGGGCAGGAGTGATCTCGGGGCGTTCCAAGCAGGCTTCCCTGGTGTTGATTACTACCTCGTCCGCGCTGGGACGCTCTTCGGTCTACAACCGGGTCGCCCTGAAAGGCAGGCACTATCTCGAGGCCTGCGGCTACTCGGCGGGCTGGGGCCATTTCCACATACCGGATGAAATCTGGACGTTGATCCGAGGATTTCTTTCGGCGAGAGACCACGAGTACTGCGGCAATCACAGGTTCGGAGACGGGCCGAATTGGAAGATGAGAGCGGTTCGACAGTCGTTGACCATGCTTGGAATGGACCCCAGCCTACTGCGGCACGGAGTCAAAAGACAGGTGTTTCTCTGTCGCCTGGCTGAGAACGCGAATGCTGTGCTGCGTGGGACTGAAGAAAGCCCGGATTACAGCGGCCTTCTCTCGGCGGAGGAAGTGGGCCCCGCGGCAGTGGAACGCTGGATGAAGCCGAGAGCCCTGCGGGACCCCTCATTCCGGGACTGGACCGCGGAGGACACATACCGGCTGCTCGTAAGTGAGCAGCCCGAGGAGGGAAAAACGCGTGTCGCTGGCCAACTTCGATCTGGATAGGTTGCGGGAGAAAATTCGGACCGCTTACCGCGTCGACGACCCTATCCTGCTGAGGTTCCGGGGATACGCCCGGCGGCTCAAGGCCAAGGTAAAACCTTTGCGGACTTACTCGGTGAATGCAGTTTCTTTTGTTTCCTCCGACGGAGGAGACAACCGGCTGGTTTTCAATCCGGCTGTAATCGAGCTCGTGCGCGTTGTAGATTCGAGAGGAAACCAGTGTGTGCTGGATGCGATCGGCAGCGGTACCCCTTCCGCGGAGCTGGAAAAGCGTGTGCAATCCGGGGCCGACACTGTTTCTCCGCTGCGGCGGTTGTGCGCCGATCTCGGCCGCTCCGTCAACGATCTTTCGTATCTGCTTTCCCAAATGGGCGAGCCCGGCAAGGGCACCGGAGCTGTCCGCTGCTACCGCGACATAGTCGAATGGGCGGTTCTCTACGACCTAGCAACGAACCCTGGCCTGCAGTGGGGTGGAGATACGATTCTGGTGCGCGACGGACTGCTCCGCACGAAGAACTTCAAGCCTGAAGTCTTTCCGGAGATGGACGCCTTATTTCGCAAGGGGATCCGGGCTCATTCCGAGCGAAATGTGACGGTCTCGCTGGTGGGAGTTGCTAAACAAAGCGCCGTGCTCAGCCGGCTGGCGGTCGCTCTCGAATTGGAAGGGACGTTCCACCGCGACTACCCCTGCTATGTAGAAGTCGACACAGATATCGAACAGGACTGCTACCACTATGACCGCACATGGTTGACCACTTATGAAACCGCCGAGGAGAACGGACAGAGTGACGACCGCTACAACTCTATGGGACAAATGTATCTGACTAAGTTCGGAGACAGGCCGCTCGACGCGGTTTGGCCGGTTGACGTTGCGGAATGGGATAAGAGCCGCGCGGACCGGGTACTCGGGCAGCTGGCGGTGGACGCGCAGCAGGGATTTCCGATTCCCGATTATCCGATGTGCATTCAGCGGGCGCACGACTTTGCCAAGTTGACCGGCTTGGAGGTCGAGGTGCTCCAGGACGTTTTGCTGGAAAGTATGTGCGCGACGTTGACGGCTCAAGAAACCGCCAAGCTGCTGCATATGAAATATCTACGCGAGAACCTGGCGTCAAGGCGCTACAAGGAGGGGTGATGCTGTTTGCCGACAGCGAAACATTCGGAACGTTTAAGGGATTCAGCGATCGCGGGCTGGAGTTTGCGGCCGAGATGGTTGCGCCCTACAACGCGTCTATGTTGGAGAAGCCGCAGCTTGGGCAGTTTCTTCTGATTGAGCTCGCGTCCTCGGACGAAGCCGCCCTGGGCCGTATAACGCGGTTCGTACCGTCTGGGCTGCTCGCTTCCTCGGAAGGGGAAGACTACGTGAACACCATGCAAAGAAGGCAGCAGATTGTTCCCGAGGACATCAAGGTACAAAGGCTGAAATACCGGGTGCAGGTAAAACTGCTGGGAGCGGTGCGGGAGTTGGATTCCGGCGGCGTTCATTACGTTCCCTCACAGCGGCGCCTTCCGCACCTGGGCGCCCGGGTTGCGCTGCCCAGCCCGGGAGTTTTGAAAGAGCTTTGTTCGCTGAGTAAGGGGGATACGAACCTAGGGTATTATGCGCTCGGGGAATTTATCTACTGCGGCGCGGGCGAGGTCCATGCGGATCCGATCTTCCGATCGATCGACCCTGCACTCAACGTGACCTTTAACATTCATAGCCTGATCGCCAGGCGCTCTGTTGTGTTCGCGAGAGCCGGCTATGGAAAAAGCAATCTAATCAAGTTCTTGCTTGCCGAGCTATATAGAGGAGAGCCGAAAACCGAAGGCGGCCTGCCTGTTGGGACGATTGTCTTTGACGCTGACGGCGAGTATTTTTGGCCGGATGCGGTGCGAAATCGACCGGGCCTGTGTGATGTGCCGCACCTCCAGAAGAACAAGCTGGTAGTTTTCACCAATCGCAGACCGCCAGATGATTATTACGGGTCCTGGAAGCTGGGCGAAGTCAAGCTGGACATCCGTGAACTGCCGGCCAGGGATGTGATCGGCATCGCGATCAGCGCGGATCGCCAGCAACAGGAGAATGTGCTCAAGCTTAGGTCCGTGTCGGCCGGCCCTTGGAGAGAGATGGTCGATCTCATCCATGCTCAGGGGTTGCAAGCCCCCGACGTGGAGATGGGACGGCTACTGGGATATTCCGCAAATCAGATCGCAAAAAATCTGGTGGAGATCGGCGCGGCGCGGAGCAACATGTATGGGGTGGTGCGGGCGCTGCACGATCCGAACAGCCGACTTCTGGCTGGAACTCTGGAAGCGCTCCGGGCGGGTTCGGTGGTGGTGGTCGACATCAGCCTTCTGAGCTCGGGGGCAGGCAACATGCTGGCCGGCCTGCTGCTTCGGCGTATTTTCTCGAATAACCAGGAGAACTTTACTTCCGGGCCGGACAACCCGATTATTCCGACCATTGTGGTGGTGGAGGAAGCGCAAAGCGTACTCGGCAGAAATCTGGACGAGACAAGCCCGTTTGTGGAGTGGGTGAAGGAAGGCCGGAAGTACGATCTCGGGGCCATTCTGATCACGCAGCAGCCCGGGTCCATGGCGCCGGAGCTGCTGAGCCAGGCGGATAACTGGTTTTGCTTTCACCTGCTCTCGGAAGGAGACGCGTCCACGCTGGGCAAGTATAACTCTCACTTTTCCGACGACATTCTTTCGCACCTGATCGGTGAGCCGATTGCGGGGAATTGCTACATGTGGAGCGCGCCCCGGCAACCATTTGTTTTGCCGGTGAGAGTCCGCGATTTCGGGAGCATTTATAAGCAGTACATCAACAAGTCGGCGGATGCGGCCCCGCTTGCGGATACACGGGCGCAGGAGGTCTCGGCCGTGTTGTCCGCGGCTGCCGGCGAGCTGACGGCGAAAATGAAACAGATTTTAGGCGGTCCCGAGGCGAAATGGGTGAGGGTAGCTGGAGCGGCGGGAAGTGATGATGAGAGGATCGGAATTTACACGGGGCAGCTGTATCACTTCATCAAAAAGGCCAAGCCGCGCTCGGAAACCCGAACTGAGGATCAGTTGAAACCGGCGATCATGGAGCTTATCTTCGGGCTCGATAAGTGGGACGAGATTTCTCACGAGGAGAGGAGTTACTACGCTGTCTCGCCGGCTACTTACCGAGAGGCGCTGGGCAAGTTGCCGAACGTGAAAACCAATGTCCAGAGCGCGGGCCAGCCACGGCTGGGCTTGACGCAAGGGTAGCCCAGGGCGGATCGACAAAGCTGCCGAACTCGCAGCCTCAGGTTCAGAGTCGGCTTGGAGGACCTCTTCAATTCGTGCGAGACTGGCTGAGACATGCGCCAGTTGGACGTACAGACGACTTCCAGCGGCATATGGGCCTATAGCTCAATCGGTTAGAGCAGCGGACTCATAATCCGTTGGTTCCAGGTTCAAGTCCTGGTGGGCCCACCAGAGTTTTAGCAAGCTTTACTGCCCGGTTGCGGACTGCCCGGTTGGCGTGAACGAGCGGCCATTGCCACGGCCTGTGAGCTGCCGGATCAGGTCTACTTCGTGTTGCCGGTACGGGGTGTCGTCCTGCTTGAAAACCTCGTGGAACCAGACGGTCGGCTGGAGCTCCACGTATGGGCGCTTCCAGGAGTCCCAGGGCAGGTAGGTTTGGGTTTTGCCGGCGACTAGGCCCCAGTTAATGGCGCCCACGTGGTACTGCTTGGCGATGGGCAGCGAGCCGTCAAAGGTGGAGCCGGCGCCGCGGGCCATGTACTCCGTGCAGATGATGGGGCGGCCCAGCGGCTGAAGGCTCTGGATGCGGGCTTCGAATTCCTCGGGCCAGCCGTAGTTGTGGAAGGTGATGACGTCACTCTCGGCGAGCTGGATTTTGGTGGTGGCGGACTCTTGGGCGGGGTCGCTCCAGTTGCCGGTCCACACGCCGCTGGTGAGAGGCTGGATAGGGTGTTCGGAGCGGGCCCACGCGAAGGCTTTCGGGAGCAGCTCGTCCATGCGCGCGACCTTGGCCGGCACGTCCGCGGCGACGTCGCCGCCCCCGTTGTCGGGCTCGTTCCACACGTCCCAGCCCAGGATGCGTTCATCTTTGGCGAAATGGCCGACGACTCCCTTGACGTAGGCCTCAAGCTGACGCTCATCGGCGCGGTCCAGCAGGCGCTCCTTGCCGGGGCTCTGGACCCAGCCGGAGTTGTGGATGCCGGGAATGGGCGGGTGCTGCGGGCCGAGGTGCGGGTTGGCCTCCCAACAGGAGTCGAAGAGCACAAACAGGGGCCGGATGTGGTGCTTGGCGGCGATCGTGAGGAACTGGTTGAGCCGCTCGGTAAAGCCCTTGGGGTCCTGCTGCCAGAGCTGGTCTTGGAGGAAAACCCGCATGGTATTCATGCCGATGCTCTCGGCCATGCCGAGCTCTTTGTCGTTGAGCGCGGGGTCCCAGGTGGCGGCCTGAAACATTTCAAGCTCGTTGATGGCGTCGGATGGAATGAAGTTGGCGCCGACCAGCCAGGGCTGCTTCGCGTACCAGGCGTTGGCGTGCTCGGGGGTCCAGCGGCCGGGGGCGTCGGTCTGCTGTGCCGGAAGCAGAGCGGGCATGACGGCGAGGAGAAAGAGGAGCAGAAAACGCCTGAAGATCATTCGAGAGGGCCTTTGGCAGCAGTTTGGGCGATCTCCGAACAAGCGGAACCGCACCAGCCACACTATACAGGGCTGGAGCGGCGGTTCGGTCTGCAATTTTTTGAGCGCGAGGTTTAGGCAGTTTCAAAATGGGAATGGCAGCGTGAGCACGTCACACTTGCGCTCAAAGGGCGAGACCGCTTCGCCAGGTCTTTCCGTTCCAATGCAGATTGATTGTATGTACCGGAAATGCGCACTTTTTTATTGCCAAAGCCACCCTGGATGGGGCATAGTGGCCTGCATTGTCGACCGCTGAGGTTTGCGGCGGCCAAGGTTAAGAGCCGTCCCCCTGCTCTTCTGCTTCTGTTCTGTCTGCCAGCTCTGCAAAACGTCGGCTTGCGCTTGGGTTGCACGGGCGTCAGGCCTCCCCCTCCGCTTGCACCGGCACTTTCTCTGGAAGGAACAGGATCATGCGCCAGACCCGTTTTTCTCTTTTCGCTCTTGCTTTTATCGCCTGCGCGTTTGCGCTTAGCTCCGCGGGTCACGCGGCCACTTGCGCCACGGCGTGGTCAGCGAGCGCTGTGTACACCGGCGGCAAAACAGCCAGCGTGGGTACGAACAACTACGTCGCGAACTGGTGGACCCAGGGGCAGAACCCGGCGAACAACAGCGGCGCGAGCGGTTCGGGGCAGCCCTGGACGCTGCGCGGCGCTTGCGGAGGAACCACGCCTCCGCCGACGCCGCCCCCCACGCAGCCGCCGACGAACCCACCCAGCGGATCGACCACGCAGCTGTTTGCGCCCTATGTGGACATGAGCATTACGTCGGACGAAAACCTGGTCGCGATGCAGCAGCAGGCGGGTTTCAAGGCTGTGACGCTGGCGTTTCTGGACTCCACCAACGGCTGCTCCGTCGGCTGGGGCGGCCTGGGCGGGACGCTGCCCACTGATAGCCTGCCGAACGGCGACAATATCCTGCACATCGTGCAGCAGTTGCGGGCGGCCGGGGTGCAGGTGATCATCTCGTTCGGCGGCGCAACGGGCACGGAGCCGGCGGTGAACTGCTCCAACCCGTCGCAGCTGCAGGCCGCCTACCAGTCGGTGATTGACCGCTACGGGGTGAAGCTGCTGGACTTCGACATTGAAGGCGGCGCGACCACCAATCAGGCTTCAATCACGGTGCGGGACCAGGCGCTTGTCGGCTTGAAAAAGGCAAACCCGGGCCTGGTGATCTCGTACACGCTGCCGGTTTTGCCGACGGGGCTGATCGCGAGCGGGGTCAACATTCTGACCTCGGCGCACGCGGATGGGTTGGCGCTGGACGTGGTGAACGTGATGGCGATGGACTATGGCTCGTCGCAGGACAACGGCGCGCAAATGGGCCTGGACGCGACCGACGCCGCGAGCGCGACGGAGGCGCAGATCAAGGCAGCCGGGCTCGCGAGCACGGTGGGGATTACGCCGATGATCGGGGTGAACGACACCAACACGGAGATCTTCAGCCTGAACGACGCGCAGACGGTTTTAAACTTTGCAAACTCGAACAGCTATGTGAGCCGGATCGCGATGTGGTCGCTGGGGCGGGATAATGGCGGCTGCGCGGGGCAGCAGTGGGCCAGCCCGAGCTGCAGCGGGTTGTCGCAGTCGAGCTTTGCATTTAGTTCTAACTTTCGGACTTTCTAGAGCTGTTTGCCTGTCTGTGCCGAGTGCCGACTGCGGCGGCTGCTTTCCGCCCGCTAGGCTCCAGGTCTCAAACGCGAGACCTGGGGCACCCGGTTGAGCTTTCCGGTCTATGAAGTTAAATGGAAATCGAGTGTAACCCCAGTCCTTTCCAACTCACTTACCCCAAAGGAGTTTTGCTATGAAAAGTTTCGCCCTGTTTGGAGTTTCCGCGGCTGCGGCGTCAATGCTGGCCGGCCCGGCAATGGCGCAGCAGCAAACGCCGGCCACGCGCAACGTTCGCGAGGTCGTCGCACAGCGTGAGGTTCCCATGCTGCGCGCGCTTGCGCCTGCGCAGACGCTGAAGCTGTCCATCGCTCTGCCGCTGCGCAACGAGGCGGAGCTCGACCAGCTGCTGCAGCAGATATACAACCCGCAGAGCCCCCTGTTCCACAAATGGCTTTCGGTGGATGAGTTCACGCGCCGGTTTGGGCCTGCGGATGAGGATTATCAGGCTCTGGTGGAATTTTTAAAGCAAAGCGGCATGACGGTCAAGGCTACTACGCCGAATAGATTTCTGGTGGATGTAGATGCCTCGGTGGAGCAGGTGAACCAAGTGTTCCACGTGAACATGGGCGAGTATCGGCACCCGACCGAGAACCGGACCTTCTACGCGCCGGACCGGGAGCCGACTCTGGACTTGCCGGTGAAGATATGGCACATCCAAGGGTTGGATAACTACTCGATACCTCGGCCGGTTCTGAAGCGTGTCACCAACGCGGCGGTTCGCACCGCGGCCAGCGGGTCGGGCCCGAACGGGCAGTTTCTCGGCAGCGACTACCGAGCGGCTTACTATGGCGGTTCAGCGTTGACGGGCGCGGGCCAAAGCATTGGATTGTACGGCTTGGACTATAACGTCAGCGACGTTCAGAACTACTACCGCAGCGTGAACCAGCCTTTTAACGCGAGCGTGGTGCAGAACTACTCGACCGATGGGACGCAGAACTCGTGCGGGTCGGGCTGCGACGATGGCGAACCCGTGATCGACATCATTGCAGCGCTCTCCATGGCGCCGGGCGTGAACTCGGTCATCGAATACTTCGGCAGAGGAGATATGGATGTTTTCAATGCCATGGCTTCGGCGAATGTTGCGAAGCAGCTGAGTGTATCGATCGGCTACTCGCCCGCGGACCCATCGACGGACGAGCCGATATTCAAGGAAATGGCGGCGCAGGGACAGAGTATCTTTATCGCCTCGGGAGATAGCGGGGCTTACACCTCGGGGAACATCTTCGAGTATCCGGCGGACGACCCGTATGTGACGGCGGTAGGCGGGACGGACCTGACCACCAATGGCCCGGGCGGCTCATGGCAGTCGGAAAGCTCATGGGTGGGCAGCTCGGGGGGCGTAAACAGTCAAAATCTGCCGATCCCGAGCTATCAGCAAAGAGCTGGGGTGATCAACGGGTCGAACGGGGGCTCGACGACGCTGCGCAATGTTCCCGACGTCGCGGCGGAGGGCAACACGGATAACTGGACTTGTATGAATGGCATGGCTTGCGTCGGCGGCTGGGGCGGGACGAGCTTCGCGGCCCCGCGCTGGGCGGGCTTTATGGCGCTTGTAAACCAGCAGGCGGCCAACAATGGGGACGCGCCCGTGGGCTTTCTGAATCCGATTATCTATGGGAATGGCGGGGCGAATTTCCATGACATCACGACCGGAAACGACAACAACGGGACGGCTAGCAATAATGCAGTGAACGGATACGATCTGGTCACTGGCTGGGGTAGCCCGAAGGGGCAGGGTCTGATCGATGAGTTGGCGCCGCCGCGGAGCTCGGGCAGCCTGAACGGGCGGCACGTGGTGGCGCCGGCAAGCTCGCCCGGGCTGGTCCTGGACGATAACGGGGGGAGCACGGCGAGCGGAAACCGCATTCAGATTTGGCCTACGAACGGCACGGGGGCGCAGACCTGGGTGTTTTCGAGCAACAACGTGAAGCCCGCGGGGTATTACAACATCGCTGTTTCCTACGGCCCGGACTGCGCGACGGCATCGGGGGCGAACAGCGGATCGCCTGTAAATCTGCAGCCCTGCAATGGGTCTCCGGCGCAGGCCTGGCAGGCGGTCGCGGCGGGGAGCGGGTATGTCTTCCACCCTGCAAACAACGCTGGATTGTGCCTGGATGTGCAGTCTGCCGGGACGAGCGCGGGGACGCCGGTGCAGGTGTGGAGCTGCAATGGGACGAACGCGCAGCACTGGTCGTTGCAGTAAAGGCCTGGTTTGCGCGCGGATGAGCCCGGGATGTCGACCTCGGGCTCGTCTACGCTCGCGAGCTTGGGATCTCCAAGAAGCCCATCTCAGGCGTAGTTCGCCTGCCGCGATTCCGCAGCGGATTTTGCCGGGTGAAGGCAGTTCTCGTATTGGTGTAGAGGGATGCCTTAAGACTCCCATTCTGCGCTGTCTATGTAAACGCAACAGATGCGCTTTGTTTGGGACAGTCGAGCTTGGCTTATCCCAGGTGTGGGTTTTAGGTCAGCTCACGGTGAGCTCCACGCGCTGCGATTGCGCCAACAGGGATTTTGGAAGTACGATGCGGTCGCCCTGCACTGTTCCGCCGGAGGTGGTGCGGAGGGTCGCGCCGTCGGGCGAGTGTATGTGGAGGTGAAGATCGGCGGAGAAGCCCTGCGCGGTTTCGACGGTGATTTTCCAGCCGCGGACGGGTTGAGACTCGGTGGTCCAGCTGACCGCGCCGAAGCGGGTCGGGCAGCCGCGGACGGCAATGCGCTCGCCGGGCGCGAACCAGTGCTTGGGGGCGGCCTTTTGCAGGTGGCACACGGGTTGATCGCTTTCTTCGTAGCACAACAGCCAGCGCAGGCCAAGGGTGGGTTGGAGGGTGCTGTTGATGACCGCCGACCAGCCGTCGGGGCTTTGCTCGCCGGGGTACGACCCGGGCAGATAGGCGTCCTCCGGGGCGTAGCGATTGCCGGAGTCGGCGGCGAAGCACACGAGCGCGTAGAGGGCCAGCAGGAAGGGGCGATAGTCGCCCTCGCGGATGCGTCCGGCGAGCGTGCCGTGAGCGGTGAAGTTGCTGGTGCGGGCGTTGGGGCCGTCGGTGTTCAGTCCGCAAATTTGCAGACCCGACAAAGCGCGGTGCTTGAACTGGCCCGCGTCGAGCGCGGGGTCGCCCCAGTCGGCAAGGAGCCAGTCTTCCATGAAGCGGTGGTTCTCGTAGCTGGTCAGGTCCTGCGGACGGCGGACGGTATCGTTCGGCTCGAAGGGCGTGATGCCGGCAGCGCGCATGGCCGGGTCGCCCGCGGCGATGGTCGCGGCGAGTGAGCGCTGGATGTTGGCGCGCATTTCCTCGGCCAGCGCGGTGTTGCGAGCACTGAGCGCTTGATGCTCGGCTTTGCCGGTCGCGCCCAGGACGCGGGCGTGTTCGTGTAGGCCCCGCCAGATGTTCGCGGCGTTTTGGTAGTAGAACGGATGCGACTGCGGAAAGTCGTTGTTGGGGTCGCCCAGGTCGGCTTCGGGCGAGCCCCAAATGAGCCCGTAGCGGCGGTCGGGGAGCGGGTAGTGCTGCTTGCCGTACTCGTACCGCGCGAGCACGTAGGCGAGCATGCGCTCGAGCGTGGGCAGGCGCTGATCAAACGCCGCGAGGTCGCGGGTGTAGTCGTAGGCGCGGGCGTTGTTCCACAGGAACAGGCCCACGTTGAGCGGCGCTTCCACCTGGTCCTGGGTGTTGTACAGGAAGTTACCGTCCGGGAGGATGTAGCTGTCCAGATAGTGGGTGAAGTAGGGGTCGCTTTCGGTGGTCAATCCCCAAAGCTGGTGAGCCCAGATGAACTCATATGCGGCGACGGGAAACAGCGCGTGGGAGCGCTCGGGGATTTTGGTGTAGGCGCCCTCGCCCACTTGGTAAGTGGGGTTGAGGCCGCGGTAGGAGCAGCGGGACAGCGTGATGCCGGCGCGCGCGGCGTCGAGCAGCCAGGGGTCGGGGATCTCGACCGGCATGGTGTTTTCGTAGAGGTCGTGCCAGCGATTCCAGATGCCGGCGAGGGCGGAGAAAAACCGGCCGGCATCGCAGTTCCAGTAGTGGTCCTGGTAGGCGTCGGTTTCCCCCGGGCCGGCGACCGCGCCGCTGGGCGGGTTCAGGCCGGCGCCGTTGCCTTCTTCGCGCGCGCCGTTTTTCGCGGCCGTTCGCTTGACGCGCACTCGCGCCATCGGTTCGGCCACTTCGCCCGGAGGCAGCAGCATCATGACCTCGTAGCCGGCGTTGTGGGCGCTGTTCCACACGCCGGTGTCGGCGACCGGGAGCCAGCCGCCGAGCAGTGTGCGCTTGCTGCAACCGGGCTCGTAGCGGTAGCGGCCGGGGTCGTCGAAGGGGAGAAAGCGCTCGGGGTCGAACAGCGCGCCTTCCAGGTCCGGGGCCCAGTCGTTTTGCCCGTTGCGCGCGGGCTGGCGGCTTGCGCCGTCGGCCTGGAGATACACCGATCGCAGCGGGCCGGCCTCTTCGTTCGCGACCAGCGACCAGCCGATGTACTCGGGGCCTAAAGCGGCGACGTTTTCGTAGCAAGGGTCCTGGTCGGAGCGCAGGATGGAGTCGCCGGCGACGTCGGGGCCGGGGACCTGGCTGCGCTCGAGCTTCGCGGGCTGGGGGAACGGACGCGGTCGAATTTGCGCCAGGTCGCCGATGCCTTTCGGGATCCGGGCGATGGTTCCGCCGCGTTCGGTTACGTAGGCGATGGCGCCGCGGAAGGTCGCGTGCTTCTCGAATACGGCTGTGGCCACGCCGTTGATCTCGACCGTGGTGACGAGTTGCCAGCCATCGACCGCTTCACCGGAGGCCAGCGTGACAGGCTTGCCCGCGTGCCGGAGGTGAACCTGCCCGGAGGCGAAGCCGATGACCTCGGGCGGTGTGGCGAGGGCTTCGCGCTCCCCTGGGAGAAAGCGGCTGTAGTCGTTCTGGATGCGCGCGGGCGCTTGCCCCGAAGGCGAGCCGGCAAAACCGGCGGCGGGCGAGCAGGCCTCAATCCCGGCTGCGCTGAGAAGGGCGAGAAAGGTGCGTCGGTCCAAGGCGAGAGTCCTTTCGGAGGGTACAGGGATGCGCGCTTACCAGAAGAGCGCGAACGGGGCGGTTTTGGCAACCGGCATGGGTAGATTGGGGGATGCGGGCCGCGGCGCGGGGGGCTAGGGTGTGGTTTGCGGACTGTTTACTTGTGTATCAAACATTGAGTTGCGAAGGGATTGATTTCTTGTAAACCGGCAGGATAGGATTCGGGCGGACAAGAAAACGGGGAAAACCCGTACGCCAGACAGAAGCTGAACTTTTCGGAGAGCCATGAAAAACCCAGATTGCAAAACAAGCCTGAGGGCGCTCGTGTTGGCGGCATCGCTGGTGCGGAAAGCCTTGGTCGCGCTGCCGGTGATGATGCTGGCCACTGCGGCGGTGGCGCAGTTCAGCGCGCGGCTGCAGGGCACGGTTTCGGACCCGAGCGGCGCCGTGATTCCCAGGGCGACGCTGAAGCTCACGAATCCTGAAACGAACCAGCAATTCTCCGCGATCGCCGATGCGTCCGGCCAGTACCACTTTGAAAGCCTGGCCCCCGGCGGCTACCAGCTGGACGCCACGGCGCCCGGATTTCAGGCGCAGCGCATCGCGGTCAATGTGACGACGCAGCAGGTCGCCAGTATCGACGTGAAGCTGACTGTCGAGCAGGCCTCGAACAACGTCGAGGTGACTGGGACGGCGCAGGCGCTGAATGTTGAAGAGAACCGGGTGCAGACGACACTAACGACCGAGCAGG
>CAXTRW010000046.1:0-13083 GCA_964246765.1 uncultured Acidobacteriaceae bacterium
AACGGAGGGCGCAAGCAGAGGGGGAGCGTCAGGGGCGAGTGCGGATGGGGCGGGCGCCTGCATGTGCCTCCATTATGCGGCATGAGGTGGAAAGGCGGTCCTGAGCTTTTGCTCAAGAGGACTCACGTCTTACCACCCCAGGAGCAAGGACCGCTCGCCGGGACCCCCGGCCCGCGAAACGTGGGGCACCCGTGTTTTTTGGTCGCGAGCTTTTTTGCTGGAATAGAAAAAGCCCGCGCGTGGCGGGCTTTTCGCGCCGAAGGCGCCGCTGCCTGGACGGCCAGTCCCTAGTCCACGACGAAGTCGAGGTTTGCCACCTGAGGGATGATGCCGCGTTCGTGGCCCATTTCGAGCAGCTTGCGGATGGCGGCCCGGCCGTCCTTGCCGTAATCCAGGGTGCGCTCGTTGACGTACATGCCGACAAACTTGTCGGCGAGATTGGGGTCCAGGTCGCGGGCGAATTGCATGGCGTACTGAAGAGCCGATTCGCGGTGGTCGAGCCCGTGCTGGATTGAATCCTTCAGCGCCTTGGTGGTCACGCGCATGGCCTCAGGCCCGAGCGAACGCTTGATGGCGTTGCCCCCGAGCGGCAGCGGCATGCCGGTTTGCTCGCGCCACCAAACGCCGAGATCGAGGATTTTATGCAGTCCCTGGCTGCCGTAGGTGAGCTGGCCCTCGTGGATGATGAGCCCGGCCTGATACTTGCCCGCGAGCACCTGCGGGATGATCTGGTCAAAGGGCACGACCTCGGTTTCGATTTCCGGCGCGAACAGCTTGAGGGCGAGGAAAGCGGTGGTGAGCGTGCCGGGAACCGCGACCTTGATCTTCCTGATCTCGTCAAGCGAGTGCCGATGCGGCGCGACGATCATGGGGCCGTAGTTTTCGCCTACCGAGCCGCCGCAGGGCATCAGGGCATAGTGCTCCTGGAGGTATGGGTAGGCGTGGAAAGAGATGGCCGTTACGTCGTAAAACGCTTCGTGCATGGCTTTGTGGTTCAGGGTTTCGATGTCGCACAGCACGTGGGTGAACTTGTAGCCGGGCACCCGCACCTTGTTGGTGGCAAGGCCGTAAAACATAAAAGCATCGTCGGAGTCGGGGCTGTGCGCGATGGAAATTTCGCGCGGGATCGAGGGGGTTGCTGGGGGCGTGCTCACCTGGTTTGTAGTCCTTTCCCTTGGGCTTTCAGCCCGGTAAACCTTAGAATACGCCGTGGCCCAGCCTATCGGAGGGAGCGCGTGTGCGCCCAATGGAAGAAGCCCGCGGAAGCCCCGGCGGCCAGCAGAACCTTGACCGCATCGCCTGCGAGGAACGGCAGCACGGCCAGCTGGGCGGTGCGGGCGAAACCCGCGTGGGTGACCAGCGCCAGCCAGGCCGCGCCGGAGAGCAGAATCAGCGCGTCGCCGACCGCGGCAGCGGCAGCGGCGCGCGCAAAGCCGCGTGTGCGCCCGGCGAGCAGACCGGTGACCGCGGCGACCAGCGGATACGAGAGCAGATACCCCGCGCTCGCGCCCAGCGGCAGCAGTCCGCCAAAACCCGGCACAAACACCGGCAAGCCGGCGACGCCCTCGAGCAGATACGCCGCCAGGGAAGCCGCGCCCAGTCCCGGCCCCAGAAGCAGGGCCACCAGCAGGACGCCGAAGGGCTGCATGGTCATGGGCACGGGCGTCCAGGGCAGGGGAACGGCAACCTGCGCGCAGAGCGCCACAAACAGCGAGCCGAGCAAAACGGCGGCGACGCGCCCGACTGCGGTCGAGGGCGCGCCCGCGGCGAGCGTTGAACCGTGGGCAGGCTTGTTGCCGATTGTCTCAATCATGGGGCTCCTAGGGTTCTGCTCCGCTTTCAAGGCTCGTCCGCCGGGCCCGGCTGCCCGGGGGTTTTCGGCGCGGCCGCGCGCGTCTTGCCGTGCTTGCGGACCGCTTGCGCGACACTCCAGGCCGCCCAAAGCAGCAACATTACGCTGGCCGTGAAAACGCAGACAAGAAGCCGCATGACGAGGCGAAATTCCAGCATAGCAAAGGAACGGGCTCTTACAATCGGAGAAAGCCCGGGCGCATCCTACAAAGCCGTCAGACAAAGGGAAGAAGAAAGGCACTCCATGGCAACTCCCATCAAATTCGGCACCTCCGGCTGGCGGGCGATCGTCGCCGACGAATTCACGGTCGCGAACATTCGCCGCGCGGTTACGGGCATCGGCAGGTTCGTCGCGGCACAGCCCGGCGGCCCCCATACGGTTCTGGTCGGGCGCGATCCGCGCTTCCTGGGCGAAACGTTTGTGGCCGAAGCGGCAGCGGTTCTGGCCGCGAACGGGGTTCAACCGCGCGTGATTCCCGAGCCCGCGCCGACCCCCGCCATCGCCTACGCCATCCGGCAGCAAAAAGCGGCGGGCGGCATCAACTTCACCGCGTCACACAATCCTCCGGAGTACAACGGGATCAAGTTTTCCACGCCCGACGGCGCGCCCGCGCTGCCGGAAACAACCGGGCAGATCGAAGCGGCCATCGAGGCGTTGGGAGACGAGCCCGTGCTCGCCGCGCCCGAGGTCGAGGCCGAGGAAACTGACGTCAAGCCCGAGTACCTGAAGCGGCTGGCCGAGCTGGTGGACTTCGGCGTGATCCAAAAGTCAGGCATCAAGGTGGTGTTTGATCCGTTCTGGGGCGCGGCGCGGGGCTACAGCGACCAGATCCTGCGCGAGCACGGGGTCGCAGTCGAGACCGTGCACGACTACCGCGACGTGCTGTTCGGCGGTCACGCCCCGGAGCCCGATGGCGAGCTCCTGAACGATTGCCGGGCCAAGATGAAGGAGATCGGCGCGGGCATCGGGATCGCGACCGACGGCGATGCGGACCGGTTCGGGATCGTGGACGAGGATGGGACCTACATCCAGCCGAACTACGTGATCGCGCTCTTGTTCGATTACCTGATGGAAACGCGCGGATGGAAGAACGGTGTGGCGAAGTCGGTCGCGACCACGAACCTTATCAACGCGCTGGCGGAGCGCAACGGCGTCGAGCTGTATGAAACGCCCGTGGGGTTCAAGTTCATCGGCGAGTTGATTAACCAGGACAAGATCGCGATCGGCGGCGAGGAAAGCGCGGGGCTGACCATTCGCGGCCATGTGCCGGAGAAGGATGGGATCCTCGCCGGACTGTTGGTGACGGAGATGACGGCGCGGCGCGGCAAAAACTTAAGTACCCAGTTGCAGGAGTTATTTGGCAAAGTTGGTTCCTTTTACCCGCATCGCGAAAACTTCCGCTTGACCCCCGAGGTCAAGGCGAAGTTCACTGAGAAGGTAAAGGGCGATCCGTCGGAGCTGGGCGGCCGCAAGGTTCAAAGCATTGTGCGGACCGACGGGCTCAAGCTGATCCTGGATGACGGGTCGTGGGTGTGCTACCGGCTCTCGGGAACGGAGCCGGTGGTGCGGGTCTACACCGAGGTTCGCAAGCCGGAAGACAGCGCGAGGTTGAGCGAAGCGGCCAAAGCATGGGTGCTGGCGTAGGGAAGGGGACTTCAATGGCGGAGGAACAGGGCAAGCGGGCGGCTCCGGTGTGGAGACGGCGCAGCCTGGCGACGGTTTTTGCCTTAGCGTTGGCACTGCTGTTCGGGTGGCACGCCGTTTTCGGCGCGAATGGCATTACCGCTTATGCGCAGAAGCGCGGGGAGGATCGCGCTCTCCAGGCGCAGATCGACAAGCTTTCGACCGAAAACGCAAAACTGAAGGACCATGTGGAGCACCTCCAGACCGACCCGGACGCGATTGAAGTGGAGGCGCGGCAGCGCTTGCACTACACCCGTCCGGGCGAGGTGATCTACACCCTGGACGGCAAACCCACAACGACCCGGTAGCTTCGGCCCGGTAAAAGCGCCTTTTCCTCTTCTAGGTAGGCGGTTGCGCTCCGCCGGTACCCTAAGTGGAGGGTCTCGGGGGGCCACTGCATGGGTTTGTTCGAGGACAGGATCGAAGACGCCGCGCCCCAGCCCGAGGATGTGCGCAACCGGCGCTGGATCTATGTGCCTTATGACCGGCTGACCGATGCCGCGGGCCCGTTGAGCGAGACCGCTCCGGGCGACGCGGGGATCGTAATGATGGAAGCGCTCGCCAAGGCGCGCCGGCGGCCCTACCACAAGAAAAAACTGGTGCTGATCCTGGCCGGCCAGCGGCACTTCGCGCTGGAGCAGGCCGCGCGCGGCGTCAAGGTTGCGTACATGTTCACCCCGGGGATTTTTGCCGACGGCCTCGTTGCCGCGAAAGAGAGGTACGGGCTGCCGCGGCTGACCATGATGGAGCCCGCGGAGCGCGAGATGCGGCTGGATGTGGCCGAGGCGGCGCGGCGCGGGGTCGAGATCGAGCAGGTTCCGGACGCGACCTGGCTCTCTACCCCGGAGGACTTCGACCGGGTGTACGGCAAGCCGGATGGCAGCCCGGTCGGCAAGCTGCATTTAATGGATCGTTTTTATCGCTTTATGCGCCTAAAAACCGGCTTTTTTATGCGCGGCGGCAAGCCCGAGGGCGGGCAGTTCTCCTTCGACGCGGAGAATCGCAAGCCGTACCGGGGCTCGCCGGCGGTGCCGAAACGCCCCGGCTTCGCGCCGGACGAGATCACAGAAGAAGCGATCGAGATCGTCGAACGGGAGTTCCCGACGCATTTCGGACGGGCAGACGGTTGGGACCTGCCCATGGGCCGCGAGGAGATCGAGGGGGCCTGGGCGTGGAGTCTCGAGCACCTGCTGCCCTTGTTCGGGCCGTACGAAGACGCGATGGCCACGCGGGAGCCGGACATGTTCCACAGCAAAATGTCCGCGTTCATCAACATCAGCCGACTGCTCCCGTCGCGCGTGGTGGGCGACGTGGTTTCGGCAGCAGGGAAGGGCTTGATTCCGCTAGCGAGCGCGGAGGGTTTCGTGCGGCAGATCCTGGGCTGGCGGGAGTTTATGCGGCACATCCATCGCGTGACCGACGGGTACAGGAGTATCGCGACCCCATCGGAGCCGCCGCGCAAGCCGTCCGGGAACAAACGCGCGACGCTCGACGCAAGACCCGCCTCGGCTGTGCGGGAAGACGAGGGCGCGCGCCCGTCCGCGCTGGGCGCGAATCTGCCGCTGCCCGCCGCCTACTGGGGCGTGCCTTCGGGCCTCCATTGCCTGGACACGGTGGTGCGGCAGGTTATCGACCAGGGCTGGTCGCACCACATCACGCGGCTGATGGTGCTGGCCAACTTCGCGGTGCTGTGCGGCTACTCGCCGCGCGAGCTTACGGATTGGTTCTGGATCGGCTATATCGACGCCTACGACTGGGTGGTGGAGCCCAACGTTCTGGGCATGGGCACCTTCGGCGACGGCGGCATCACCGCGACCAAGCCGTATGTGAGCGGGGCGGCGTATATCAACCGCATGAGCGACTACTGCGGGCAGTGCCGATATAACCCCAAGCTCGCGACCGGCGAGGGCTCCTGCCCATTTACCGCGCTGTACTGGGCGTTTCTTGAAAGGCACGAGGCGCTGCTGGGCGCCAACCGCCGGCTCGCGATGCCCTACAGCACCCTGCATAAAAAAAGCGCCGACGAGCGCCGGGCCATGCGCGAGCGCGCGGAGCGGTGCGTGCGGGAGCTGGCCGCGGCGAAGTACTGAGCCGCGCGCGCGTGGCATTCTAAAGGCAAGAGGAAACGCGTGGAGAAGGACATCGTAATCGTGGGCGCGGGGCTGGCCGGGCTGCGCTGCGCGGAGCTGCTGCAAAAGGCCGGTTTCGACACGCTGCTGCTGGAGGCCGCGGACGCCGCTGGTGGCCGTGTGCGCACGGATGTGGTGGACGGGTTTCGCCTGGATCGCGGCTTCCAGATCCTGCTGACGGCTTACCCGGAAACTAAGGCCGCCGTGAATTACCGGGCGCTTCGGCTGCGGCGCTTTACCCCGGGCGCGCTGGTGTGGCACGGTGGCCGGTTTCATCGTTTCGCCGACCCGTTCCGCGAGCCCGTGAACGCGGCGAAACTCCTGCTCGACGACGTGATCACGTTGGGGGACAAGTGGCGCGTGGCCCGTCTGCGCGCACAGGTGGGCCGGGGCGAGCCCGCCGCGCTGTTTCACGGCAAGGACAGCTCGACACACGCGTTTCTGCGCGGGTTCGGATTTTCGCCCAAAATGATCGATCGGTTTTTCGCGTCGTTTTTCGGCGGCGTTTTTCTTGAAAACGAGCTGCAAACCTCGGCCCATTTTTTCAAGTTTTTGTTCCGGATGTTCGCCGAGGGCGCGGCGGCGGTGCCGTCGGAAGGCATGGAGCGCATCCCGCAGCAGATGGCCGCAAGACTCGCGCCGGGCAGCTTAGAGCTGAACACGCGTGTGGTGGCGGTCGAGCGCCGGCAGCAGCGGTTCGCCGTCGCGACGGAAGCCGGACACGAAATCGAGGCCAAGCAACTCGTCTTCGCTGTAGCCGAGCACGCATTGCGGCCGCTGTTGCGGGAGCTGCTGCCGCACCCGCGAGCGCAGGCGCGGGAGCAGCGCGCCTGGAACAGCACGACCACCCTGTACTACGCGGCACCCAAGTCGCCGATCGAGGGGCCGATCCTGGCGTTGAACGGGGAAGGGCCGGACGGAGGGCCCATCAACAATCTCGCGGTGATGAGCCAGGTTTCTCGACGGTATGCGCCCGAGGGGCAAGAGCTGATCGCGGTGAGCGTGGTCGGGGTAGCCCCGACCGGGGACAGCGCCATGCAGTCGCTGGAAGGCGCCGTGCGGGAGCACGCGGAACGCTGGTTCGGCGCGGAACAGGTGACGCACTGGCGGCTGGTGGGCGGCTACCCCATCGAGTATGCGCTGCCGCTGGCCCGCTCGACGCAATGGGAGGCGAGCTCGACGCGGGTGACCGACAACGTGTACATCTGCTCGGACGCCCAGGAAACGCCCTCGCTGCAAGGTGCGCTCGCCTCCGGCCGCCGCGCGGCGGAGGCGATCCTGGCGCAACGCGGAAAACTGCTTTGACGCACCGAGGCTGCCTTTGGTACAACAAGGGTGTTGGACACGCCTGTCCACAACACTCCTCAGTAGCTCAATGGCAGAGCATTCGGCTGTTAACCGAAGGGTTGTAGGTTCGAGTCCTACCTGAGGAGCCAAACAAGATCAATATCTTAGGGCCGCTCACAACGCGCGGCCCTTTTTCATTGTGCCCATATTTGTGCCCACCCCGGTGTTGTGCCCAGGCTGTGCCCACTTTGCGCTCTACGCTGAAGTCCGCGTCGGCCGCCCTGGTGCTCCAGCAGCTCGACCGCGCACCGCTTGGCCTCCATGCGGGTGTGCGAGTTCAGCATCCTCTTCAATACGCGGCCTGCGAGCGACATCATGGTCGCGTCCGGGAACTTCGACCGCTACTCCCGCACGGCGGCCAATGCGGTCGGCCCCCAAGGAATTTTGGCCTTTCTGCACCGCGCGTCTTACCGCGTCCCGTGATGATGCACTCGCCAAGCAAGTCCACCTGGCGCCAGCGCATCAGCCGCAGCTCGGCCGAGCGCTAGGGCAGTTCTCGTACATGCCAAGAGTCGCCGGCATCGCTGGACGTGGCTTTTCCGGCGGGAAAAGCCACACTGCCACAAAACTCTCCCTCTACACCAATACGAGAGCTGCCTTAGCCGGTGAATCGATACAGGGTCGGTGCCACGGGAAGCAAGCGGCTGCGGATGAACTGGCGGGAATCGTATACAACGGCGAACCTCTCACCATCGTGCGCGAACGTGATCGGCACGGACCAGCTTGCGGAGGAGGCCCGCGATCCGGAAGCGCGCCGGGTATGCCGTCCGGGTCGCGGTGTGGACGCCTCAATGTGGTGCTCGTGTACGCGCTTGCCGTGGTGTGGCTCTGCTTATGATCCGCCAAACTCTCCCCGCGACCCGTGGAACCCCGCCGAGTTTGACCCGGACTCGCCCGTGCGCTGCGTTTGTGTGCCATGAGGAATGGGACTCGGACGACGAGGAGAACGGCGCGAAGAAGTTCGAGCGCGGCGAGAGGGTAAAGGACCGGGTGTTCGCGGTGATGGCGCTCGCACGCGACTAGCTCCACGGACCGGGTTCGCCGCTAGCGGCAAGGGCGAAAACAGGATGCACTCGAACCGGAGACAACCTCGCCGCCCTTGAGCGATACCGGCGCGGAGAAGATACGCTTGGAGCGGCTGCTGATGTGTTTGGCTAGCGCGCGGCAGGCCAAGTACTCGGCCGCCGATCTGCGCGTGTACCGGGGCGCGCTCGCGAAGCACAACACCGCGGACGCGGCCCAGGCGGTGGTAGAGCTGGGGCAGGAGGAGATCGCGCCGGGGCAGACGCGCTGGCCGGAGCTGGCGCGCTTTATCGGCACGGTGCAGGTGCTGCCAGGCGCGGCGCGCGTCCGCCGCGATCCCGCGCAACTGCCCGCTGTACGGGGACAGCGTCCACCCGGGCTACCGGGCGCGGTACGCGCGGACAAGCCGTGGAATCTCAGGGACCTCGACGCACAGCGACCCGGGAATGCAGCGCAGAGCTGTCGGCGGCAAGCGGTCCAGGTCGTCGCCCGGTTGCCTTGAGCTGAACGCAGCTGGGGCAGTGGGTGCGGTGCGCCAGCAGCTCCTGCAAGGCGCCGAACAGGGCAAGCCACACCTGATCGTCTGGCTTCAGCGTGACCTGCTCGGCGGCGTCTCCGGCGCGAAGCATAAAAGCGGCTGTGTAGCGTGAGCACTGCTCGCACACCGGAAGGCGCGGCGACGGAAATGGGGTCGCCTGCGCTGCTTCGCTGGGTGCATCTTTTTGCGTACCGCCTTCGTGCACTTCCCAGATCATGGAAAGGATGCTACTCCCGAGGCGACGCTTTCCGATACTTACGACGGTGATGTCCGAAAATCGGAAGTACTCTGAACAAAATCGCAAATCTGCCGAGCTAACACTTTCGAGTTATCGAGAACCGTGTCAAAGAGCTACTGGAGGGCCGTCATGGGTTGTTCAATGGCGTAAGTCTGACCCCCGGCGGCTTTCTCAAACACCCAAAGCCCGTGAAAGCTCGAGCGCAGGTCGGGATACTTGGCCAGCAACGCCGACATCAGGCCGATCGCCGACTTGCGCGAAGCAACCGGGTCGCCGAGCGAGGCCACGTCCGCGTCGACCCGCAGATCCATGGCGCCCAGGCCTGTATCGATGCGCATTCCGGTCACGGCATAATCGCCGCCGCCCGGAGCGGTTAAAGTCATGGGGCTTTCGGCCGATAAATCCTTGGGCTGCACCGCGGCGCGCTCGCGGTCCAGCTTGTCGAGGTTGCCGCTGGTGTACAGGTCGGCGGGACGGGCCAGCTCCGCGGCCGCCTGGTAATAGAGGTACGCGCTCAACGAGGCGTTGGTGCTTTTGAGCGTACGCGCGTGGTCCCAAAACCAGAGCTCCGAGTGGCCGGCGAGGGTAAGCGGCCGCACGAAAAAGCCCGCGAGCTGCCACTGGGCCGGGGCAGTGCCGGACGCAGTGTTCTGAAGGATAAAGGCAAACTGCTGCGGCGCCGGGACACCGGTGGCATGCACAATGGCCAGCGCATACTCGCCGGGAGGAATTTGCCCCAGAGTGACAGTGACCAACAAGGGCGACGCGGGACGGCTGCAGAAAAACTGCGCGTCGCCTCCCGCGCCCTTCAGGTCGCGGGCGTCGAGCGTAAAGAGGTTTTCCACCGTAATGCCCGAGCCTTTGAGGCCGGGCGCGACTCCGTCGACGGTGGAAGCAATATCGGCGAAGTTTGCCGCCAGCGAAGGCGCGGAAGCGGCTTTCAAGGCGGCGGTATTGCCGCGGGCGATGTCCTCGCCGAGCGCCGAGGCAGCCCCTTCGAGGGCGGCGCGGTCGCTCGCGCTCATGGCTGGGCTCACGGTGCAGGAAACGGCGCGGGCCGCGGGGGCAAAGGCAGCCGCGCAGGCGGAAAACAGCAGAAACGAGCAGGCAAAGGTCGAGCGTGGTGGGCGCATAGGAGGTCGGTCCGAGTACTGAAGTCGCCCGTCCGGGCAGGGTTAGTCTAGTACAGAGAAGGTGTCTCTTTGCGCGGCGAAACGCCTCAGCCGTTACTTTAGAGAGAGGGCAGAGGCCTTTGATATCGTGTTTTCAAGCAGGAATAACGTTTGGTTGACAAGAGTTCGGTGATCCGTCGGGTGTGTGCGGTGTGGTTGGTGTGCGCCGCGCTTGGCATAGGCTGGGCCCAAAGCACACCGAGCGGGGCTGTTCCGCCCGCCGTTGGAGCGGGAACAAAGGTTGACTCTCGCCCCTTACACAAGCGTCGCCCGCCCGCAGCGAAGACCGCAGCGGGGCGCCCAGCCGAAATGCAATCCCCTCAGGTCGCCTTCAAAAACGGCGAACTGCGGATTCTGGCGGATCGCGCCGACCTTGGCGAGCTGCTCGCACGCGTGTCTGGGTTGGGCGGCATGAAGGTGGAGGGGCAGCCGCACACAGATCCGATCTCTGGCGTGTACGGCCCCGGCAAGCCCCGTGTGGTGCTCACGCGTTTGCTGGAAAGCTCTCGATGCAACTACGTGATGGTAGGCGGCACGGCGGACGAGATGCCGCGCGAGCTGGTCCTCAGCTCCCGGAGCCGCGACTCAGGGCCGCAAGACGCATCCGCTAAGCCAGGCGCTGCCGAGTCACGGGCTGGATATCAGGCTGTGCCGGCGCAGCAGCGTGATGCCGTGGAGAGCAGCCCCGGAGCGGAAGCCGCGGGCGAACCGGCAAGCTTGGAACCTTTGGGACCGGGCGCGATCGCGCATGTGCCGCCCAACGAGGCCGAGGACGCGGGGGCCCCCCAGCAGGACGCCGGAGCGAGGATGCAGCAGCACCTGGAGCGGCTCCAACAGCTTCAACAGCAGCAGGGCGCGCCGCAGTGAATGCCGAGAGGGTACTTTGGTCAGGTCGCGCTTGCATTTCACAAGAAAACAGGCGGATTGCTGCGGTACAGTAAAGGACGGTTGCAGGGCAGCCAGTCCCCCAATGAACACAGCCTTCCCCATCCATTCGCGCTCGCTCCGCTGGGCCTTGTTGCTCGGCATGGTCTTACTTTTGGGCAGTGCGCGGCCGAGTTTCGCCCAGGCAGCGCCATTCCAGGCCGCGCTCGCGGCGATTCCGGGCGCCGACCCCACCCAGCGCGAAACCCAACCCAAGCTCGACGTGGAACGCGACCCGGTGCTGTCGCCCGACGCTGAAGACAACACACCAAGCGGGCTCAAAGGCAAGGACGTCACCAAAGAAGCGGGCAGCAACATATACACACTGCGCGAGAATGTGGATGAGGTTTTGCTGCGGTGCGCCGTGGTGGACGGCAAGGGAAATTTGGTCACCGATCTCAAACAGGGCGCTTTCCGGGTTTGGGAAAACGGGGTCCCGCAGACTGTCAGCTCGTTCCAGCATCGCGACCAGCCGGCATCGATCGGGCTGCTGATCGACAATTCCGGATCGATGCTGGATAAGCGGGCCGCGGTCAATGCCGCCGCGCTCGAGCTGATCAAGGCTTCGAACCAGCAGGATTCGGCTTTTGTGGTCAACTTTTCCGACCGCGCGTATCTGGACCAGGGGTTTACCTCCGATATCGGCGCGATCCGAAATGCGCTGGCGCACACCGACGCCAAGGGCGCGACCGCGATGTACGACGCTGTCGCGGCGTCCGCGAACGAGCTCGCAAACCATGCGAAATGGCCGGAGCAGGTGCTGGTCATCGTGACCGACGGCCGCGACGATGCCTCGCGATATACGCTGGAGCAGACCATCCAGCGCGTACAAAGGCTCGGGGGCCCGGTTGTGTACTCGATCGGGCTGCTCTACGAGGCGGACAGCAAGGAAGAAGCGCAGCGAGAACGGGATGTGCTTGAAACTCTCTCAGCCGAGACGGGCGGGGTCGCGTACTTTCCCCAGTCGCTCGAAGACGTGAATGGCACCGCGCAGCTGGTCGCCCGCGATATTCGCAACCAATACATCCTCGGTTACCACTCGCAAACGCCTATGTCGGCGGGCGGATATAGGACGGTGCGGGTGGAGGCTCAAGCCAATGGCTACAGCCGCCTGATCGTGAGGACGCGCAAGGGGTACTTCCCTCAGCAGGCGGTGCAAGCGCCCAAGCCGCCGCCGACGCAGCCGAACTCGTCCCAGGCTGCCAAGTAGGCCCTGTTTGCCGGGCGTTACCAGATGCCCTTGTCGCTGCCGGTGCGCTTGTGTTCCACAAAAGCGACCGTGGCCAGCCAGGGTAGCAGGCCGAGCCGGGCGCTGCTTTGGAGCTTGCCCGCGCGCAGCAGGCCGACCAACTGCGATCGGTACAGCTGGACGGAATGGGGACGGATCGGGACGCGAATAAAATCTTTGGCGAAGTAAACCGAGTCGCCGCCGAAGCGCGCGGCTGATTTGACCGTGGTGGGAAGATCAAGGCCGCGCCTATCGTAGCGGGCGAGATAATCGGAGACAATGACCAGATAAGTGGCCGCGCCCTCCCAGATGCCGGCGGCGGCGGCGGTCCGGTGCAGATCGTCGAAGTCGACCGCGCCCGAGCTCACCAGCGTCGCCGAGTCGACGATGTCGCACAGGCGGAAGTAAAAATGCCGGTACATGCGCTGGAGCGTGGAGATCAGAAGGCGATCGGAGGCATGGGGAACCGGAAAACTCCGGCCCTCGAGCGAAACCGTGCGCGTCCGGTGGGAGAGATGTGAGGCGAGAAAGTTTTGCTCTCCGGTTTGGCCAAGGTGGCCGATGTGAAACTCGACCGACTCCGGAAGCCCTGGGAGGACGAAGTTCCACTTCTGCGCGAGGCGGTCGCCCCAGCTTCGCGGCGCGAGTTGCGCCCCGAAACGACGCTGCATTAGGTCAAGCACGGCTCGCGACGCGGCATTCGAGAACAGGTCCAGATCGCTGCCGAGGTCGGGCCAGTGGTCGAGCGACTTCATGACCGTGACATCCAGGCCTTCCTCTTCGAAAGCGGAGCAGATGGCCGCGAGGAATGGCAGTGCGTGATCGATGCGGGCGCGTTCGGCTCGGAGCGCCGTTTCGGCCCATTCCGTGCGTTCAGGGTTCCGACGTACCAGCCCGAGGAACGATTGGAGCGCGCGCACGATGACGTGATTGGAGTGCGCGAGCGCGC
>CAXTRW010000046.1:13093-16946 GCA_964246765.1 uncultured Acidobacteriaceae bacterium
CTTCACGGCCGATCTCGGCGACTGGTGGGTCTTCGGTGACCTGCCGCAAAGGCAGGAGCAAGCGGGAAAGGGTGTCGATCGGTGTGCCGGAAAGGACCTGGGTTTGGGTGGGCATAGGCTTTCGTAATTACGGTTGGGGATTGGCCGGGGCGGTCGGTTCGGGCGGAGTCGGGGACGCACCCGCGCCGCGGGGGACCAATTCAGGCGGCTCCTGCTGCAGCCTCTGCGCGTCCCGGAACCGGTCGAGCTCGGTATCGACTTTGGTGTGGCTGTCGTCGGCGACCACGGTCATGGGCCGCCCTTGCGCCGCGGTTTGGGTGGCCACGCCGACGCGAGCCGCGGCGTCCCCGGCCCGACGAGCTTTGCCGTAGAAAAATTGTGCCGTTTCAAGGTCGCCCTCTTTTTCGGCTACGTAACCCCGATTGTTCAAGGAAAAGGCGCTGGCGGGATCGAGCGAGTAGGCTTCGAGGAAGTCCTGCTTGGCTTGAGTCCAGTCGTTGCCGTTGGCCGCGGTTACGCCGCGCAAGGCCAGCATCACCGCGCGCGCCTTCGCCGGCCCTTCCTTTTCCAGCTCCGCCTGCATTCGTTCTAAGCTGTTGGAGGCCATTTCGCTGATGGCCTTGCCGCGCCAGACGCGCTTGGGAGAAACCACGATCGCCTCCGTGGAGTGCGTTTCGGCGGCTGCGCCGTAGTGCATGGCCGCGCCTTCCAAGTCCCCTGTGAGCTCTTCGGCGACGCCGAGATTATTCAAAGTGAAGGGATTGCGCGGATCGAGCGCCAGGGCGCGATCGAGCAGGCGCGCGGCTTCAAATCCACGATCCTGAATCAGTAGCTCGATGGCTTCCACGTTGATGCGGTTCAGGCGCATGGAGGCGTCCTGAAGGTCCTGAAGGGCGTAGAGCATGGGCTTGCCGCGCAGCTGGTTGAGGCTGCTGAGGTCGATCACCGCATCGCAGTCCTGCTTTTCCGCCAGCCCGTAAAACTTTTGTGCGCGCTCGGCGTCGCCCTGGATCTCCGCCGCGTAGCCGAGGTTGTTGAGCGTGAAAGGGTCGCCCGGATCGTAAAGATAGGCTTTGTAAAAGTACGCCTGCGCCCGTTCGGGTTCATGCTTGCGCGCTGCTTCCACCCCTTCCCGGTTCAGCCGCTGCACCACGGTCAGCTTGCTGGAGCGGGGAATCGTGATGCGCAGCTCTTTCGCGCCGGCGCACGGCCACGCCGCGACTGCAAGAAGAGCAGTGGAGGCGAGCGCGGCTGATCGTCGGGAAAACCTTAGTACCATGGAGCCCCTATTCGCGGCATAAAGCTGCCGGATTCCCTGCGATAATACACGTCGATGGCTACCTGGCGAAGGCACCAAAGTCACACTGATGTATCGGCGACCGCAGCGTGTTCCATCAGCGCTATGTCGCGTTTCTGCACAAAGTTGGTTGGTTTATCCGCGCTGGTCTGCGTAGCAGGAGCGGCTCAAACCCCGGTAACCGGCGCGAAGCCGCGGCAGGACCTGGGGGTGCAGTCAGCGCTTGAGGCCTCCGGGCCGCCATTGCCGCCTCTGCCGGGTGGGAAAGCGACCGTGATCGGGGGCAGGATCGGCAGTTTGGATCCGGTGCGCGACCAGTTTGTGCTCAAGATTTACGGCGGCCAGTCGATGAAGATCCTGTACGACCCACGCACACAGCTGTTTCGGGATGGGGTGCGGGCGCCGTTGGGCAGCTTGCGGCCCGACGAGCGCGCTTCCGTGGAAACGACGCTCGATGGGACCAGTGTGTTCGCGCTCAAGATTCACATGCTTTCGGAAACGCCGGAGGGGAACTGCCGAGGGCAGGTGGTGGGAGTCGCTCCCGGCTCGCTCAGCGTTCGATGCGATCTAACCGGCGATCCGGTCGAATTCAGCGTACCGGGGGGCGCCTCGATCGTGCGCGTCAGCCAGGAGGCCTCCGCGCCCGCGATCCCGGCCGGGTTTGCCGACCTGGTGGCCGGCTCGCTCGTTTCAATCGACTTCCAACCAGGCGTGCGTGGCCGGGGCATCGCCGACAAGGTCGCGATCACGGCCCAACCTGGAGCTTCGTTTGTGTTCACGGGCGATCTGGTGTCGCTGGACCTGCATGCGGGATCGCTGGTGGTGGCCGGAGACGGCGGGAGCTATGCGATATCATTCGATTCCGGGGCGCTTCCAGGAAGCGGCGCTTTGCGCCAGGGAGAGCGTGTGGCGGTAACGGCTATCTTCAATGGCAAGAGCTATTCGGCGCGCGCTATCAAACCTGAGTAGCCCGGCGTGAACGCGCGGCCTATTTGGGTGCGGGCGTGTGCGAGTCGTCCGTCAGAATCGCTGCGGGTTCGCGGAGCGGGCTGGGCAGCTCGCCGGCCGCCCGCAATTTCAGGCGTTTTCCAGCCCCGGCGGCCGATCCAGATCTCCTGAGGGCAACGGCTTGCGGGAGGATTCCGCGCGCGGAAACGCTCTGTCGGTCGCGGCTGACCGGACGGCTCCGTTTTCCCGCACGGTGATAAACGGTTTCCCGGAGCGGGCGAACCGGGCGCGCACCCAGCGGCGTCGTCGGCCGGAAAGGGTGCGGCCCTCCGACAGGATGCGTTTTTGCTGCTGGAGCTCGAACCAACGCAGGTATGTGCGGGCGATGCTGCTCATCGTCATTTGAATGCCGGCCCAATAGTTATGGCGGCTCATTTCGCGCTGCGCCTGGGGAGATTGGAGGAGGGCGACCAGCTTTTCCGCGAGGTCTCCGGCATTGCCGACCCTAAAAAAGTGGATCGCCATGTCTTCGTCGGCGGCCATGCAGCGGAAATCGGAGATGTCTGCACACACGATCGGAAGCCCGTACTCGCAGGCCTGGTGCGCGGGACCGCTGGCGCCGGTGGAGGAGTCGTAGGGCATGACCAGGACGGAGCTGGTGGCGAACAGGTCCGGAACGTCGGCGTTGGGAATGTAACCGCGGAACTCGATCGGAAGCCCGGCGGGCTGGGCATCGCGGACCGATTCCCAGTAGCCGGCCTTGGTGGGATGATTGCCGCCTCCGACGATGAGCCGGGCGTTCGGGATCTTCTCGAGTACGGCGGGGAAAGCCTCCATCAGAGTTTCAAGCCGCTTGTAGGTGCCCCAGTGGCCGAAGGCGAGGATGCGCAGCTCGGGGTTGCCGCGCCGGGAAAAGTCGGGCGGGCTCGGGAGCGGGTTGAATATTCCGTGGGTGCCGAGCATGATGTTTTCCGCGGAGTATTTGGCGATCAGCGTGCGCCGATAGGCCGAAAGCAGGACCGAAACCGAGTGCGCCTTGAGCAGGGTGCGGGTGATGACGTTGGTGCCGAGGCGGTAGAGTTTCTCCCGGCGAACGCCGGACGCGGCGAAGTCAACGTGCTCGACGATGTGATGGAGGGTGACATGGGTATAGTAACCCGCCGAGCGTGTGATCGCGGGAACGGCGAGGCCGGCAAAGGCCGCCAACGGGTTCTGGTGGGTGCCGAAGCTCGAAAAAACCAGGTTGAACCAGACCACGTCGGGGTTGCACTGGCGGATTGCCTTCATCAAACGCAGGGGCGTGGCAAGGCTGCCGAATTTCCAACAGCGCACTACGTTGAATCCGGGCAACTCGGCTTGCCGCTCTGTGCGTAGGGGGTTGCCGTTTGAGTCGGTCGAGTGCTCGCAGTCTTCGAGCTCGTCCGCAAGCACGGTGAGTTCGACCCCCGGATGCTTTTGGATCTCACGGGCGATGTGGAACGAGTATTCATTTAAAGGGCCGCCACTGGGGGGAAAAGCGGCTACTAAGCAGATCTTCATGCGTGTTTCCTCTTAGAAAAGCGTGAGGCTGACAAACGGCCGGAACTGCTGGCTGGGCCCGTGATTAAA
>CAXTRW010000047.1:0-16642 GCA_964246765.1 uncultured Acidobacteriaceae bacterium
CCAGAAAGTTGGCATGGCTCCGCTCATGAACATCGTGGTCGCCGACGATGGCGCACCACGGCAGCGCGAGCCTATCAAGAACTTCGCGGGCGGCGGCGTAGGCCCCGGCGCTGCCGCTGTCGGCATTGTCGCCGGGGAGATAGACAAAGCTGAGAGCGTCGCGAAAACTGACGTTCAGCTGGGCGACAATGCGCTCGAAATCGCGATAATTGGGCGCCTCGCGGTCGGTCAGGTGCAGGTCGCCGATGTGGGCCCAACTGACAATGCCGGCTGCATCGGGCTCAACAGGAGCGAAGGAAGGAGGAGCGGTTTGCATGGCAACTCCCGGTCCGCCTCCGGGTAAAAGAGAGGCTCCGTTGCGGGTGGCGCAATTGTAGATGCAGACGGCGGGTTGATTTGTGAAAAAAACAGGTGAACAGTTTGAGCCTACCTGCCGATAAGGACTAAGCAAGCGGAATCAGTCGACCGTGCGGAGCACGTGGGCCAGGTGGTCCCAGTTGAGGATGGCGTTGAAGACCAGCGCGTAGGAGCCGATGGTTTCGCCGCGGTAGATGGGGTTGATGGCGAACAGGAGCGTATTGCCAGTGCCCAGGTGGGCGTCGACGACGGCCGCGTGCTGGGCCAGCGGCTCGGGGTTTTCGAGCAGACCCGAGAGCAACAGCTGCTTGGAGTCGGCGAAGCGCAGAAGCACGTCGGGGCGCATCGCGGGCGGAATCACGTAAGGGTTGTTGCGGGCTTGCTCCTCGTTGAGCGAGGCAGCCTGCCATGGTTTCGGGTTGGGGAGCGCGGGGAGGCGCTCAGGAGTGCGGTCTTCGGGCTGGTCTTCGTCGCCGGGACCGCCGCGGCCGGTCACGCGATGGGTGGTTTGCTGCGTGGCCCCGCTGCCGGTGCCGGTGGTAAGGCTGCTGATGTTGAAGGCCAGGCCGGACTCGGAGTAAACGGGTAACTGGCCCGAATAGCCGCTCAGCACGGGTGAGGCGCTCTCGACCGGGAGCGCGCCGAGGATGGAGCCGGTGAGCTTGACCGTGCTGGTGGGGGCGATGGAAACGCCGGGCGCGAGACCGGTCTCGATCGCGAACTGGGCGGAGTCTTCAGAGGTGATGAGCAGGCCGCCTTGTTGCACAAACGCGCGCAGGTGCGCGACGCCGGACTCGCCGAGGCCGGGGCGCATGTCGGGGGTTTGGTCGATGCGGCCCAGGTTGGGCGTGAGCGCGGTGGTTTGCCAGGGCAGCGGGTTCGCGTACATGGGCAGGCCCTGGATGATCTGCTGCGCAGCGGTGTGACCCGTGACCGGGGCGAAGAGGATGACGTCGTATTTGGAGCGCAGGTCGGGGTCGGCGGCTGCGGTTTGGGTGCTGATGTAGGTGTACGGAATGCCGAGCGAGTCGAGGGCCTCGCGCCACCAGCCCTCGGTTTGGGTCGCGAGCCAGGTGTGCATCATGGCGATGCGGGGGAGGTGGGCGAGGGTGTGGGACTTGACGCTGGGCAGGGCGGCGAGCGAGGCGTCTGGCTCCAGATTCAGCTTGTTAAGCGCTGAATCGAATTTCGGATCGGCTAGCGGGATGCCGGAAATGAGCATGGAGCCCGCGTTCAGCTTCGTGCTGCCAGGGTGATTGGGCTCGTCGAGGATGGTGATTTTGGCTTGTGGGAACGCGTACGCAAGGGGAAGCAGGCCGGTCTGCGCGGCATTGTTGAAAGCCCAAACGCCAGCGGGAACACTGCTTCCGCGACTGATGCCATAGCCATTGGGGTTGACCGTTCTCATCTTCGATTGCAAGATCGCGGGGTCGGCTACGCGCGTCACCTTGGCATTGAACAGAAGGCTGAAAGACCAGGCGGTGTCGTCATACGGGGTCTTCTGCGGGTCGTCCGGCGCCCAGTACTGGCGGTCGAGCAATGCGTCGGCGACGCGCGAAAAAGGCTGGTCCATGCGGATCACGTACGAGCCGGCGGGGAAGGTTTCGCGGACCGGGGGCGCGGGTTGGTCGGCGCCGGAGCTGCCCACGCTTCCGGGGGCATTCGCGGCGGCGGCATTGCCGGGGTTGTCTGAGCTGTTTGCGCTGCCGGACTTGCTGATTGTCGCCGAGCCGCCGCTGGTCTGGCCGGGGCTGTTGAGGGCGCCGCTTTGGGATCGCGGCGCGGGTCGAGGAGTGTTCTCGTTCATCGCCGCGGCATAATCGCTGGCGCTGACCGAAACCGTCGCGGGCTCGGTGAGCTGGGAGATCTCCACATGCTGTTTCGCAAGCGTCCGCAGCAGCGCGATTTGGCGGTTGGTGTACGCCGGATCGGCTGCCAAGATATACGCGGTTGGGCCGGAGGTGGACGGCTTCGCGACCGAGCGCTTGCTCTTCACGTAGAAGTCGTCGAGAAAGTGCTCGCGGTTCTGCGCGAAATACAAAAGCGTGGTGAGCAGGGCGGACTGCTCGTAGTTGTTGTTGTCGCGCTGCGACCACTCGACGCTCGCAAGCGGCGGGTTCTGGCGGTACCACGTCCGGCTGTACTCCTCAGGCGTCAGGATGCGGCGCTCGGTGTCGGCGCCCGCGTTGCCGAAGGTCTCGTACAAGCGGCTGATGCCGTTGTGCATGCCGGCGAGAAACATCAGATAGCCGGGCGACCAGGTGTCGAACTCGCCATGGGTAAACACGCCGGGCATCCCCAGCGCTTGCATCTGGCCCACGTTGTTCCAGCCGAGCGCCGCCCACTCATCCGCCAGCAGCGGATCGATCCACGCGTTGTAGGGGCCGTCGCCGACGGTGTTGTCGTAGAGAAACGGGACGGATTCGTGCAGGTCGTGCAGCACCAGCGCGTGGAATTTCAAGAACGTATCGAGGACGTTTTGGGTGAGATTGAGCGTCATAGCCATGGCGTCGCGGTTGTTGTCGTGCGCGACGTAGCGGCCCCAGTAGAGCAGCCGCGGGTAGGTTTCGCCGGGGTGGGCCAGGTGCCAGTTGTACAGGTCCACCATGCGGTCGCGCCCGTCCACCTCGACCACCGGCGTGATGAGCACAACCATGTGCCGGCGGATGTACTGGATATAGGGCGAGTCATCGACCGCGAGGCGGTAGGCGAGCTCCATCAGCGCGGTGGGCGCGCCGGTTTCGGTCGAGTGGATGGTGCCGGTGATGTAGTACACGGGAAACGACTGGCGCGCGAGCGCGGCTGCCTGCTCGTCGGTGATGGCGGGCTTGCCCGGCGCCGGGCGCGGGTCGGCCAGCTGCGCCAGACGCGCGCTGTTCGCGTCGAGCTGCTTCAGTAAAGATTCGTCGCCGACCGCCGCCGCAATCATCTCGCGGCCTTCCTCAGATCTGCCGATGGAGAACACTTTGACCCGGGGCGTTTTCGCCTCAAGCAGGCGAAAGTATTTGTACACATCCTCCGCGTACGGCAGCTTGCCCGGCGCCCCCGCGACGTCGCCCAGCACGGCGGCCGGGGTCGGCACGGTCTTTGACGCGGGCAGGTAATCCGTCAGCGGCGAGTTGAAGTAGGGCTCGGTCGTGTACTTGACGATGGCCGCCGTGTAGCTGGTGTTAACGGGCTGCTTGGGGTCGCGCGCGTAGCCCTGCTGCATGGGCGCCGGCATGGCGGGAGCCGGCGTTTGCGCGTATGCGGACGCGGCTAGAAGAACAAGGGCGAGCAGGCCGTGTGCGTTCACTTGAGCTCCTGGTGCGGGTTGGTGGGGGATTGTTGCATAGGTTGGGGGCGGCTCCTGTGTCAGAACACAAACTCGCCGTGCAGGCGCGTCCTCTCGCTGTGCCTTCGATATCCTTGCAGAGCATGCCTCAAAAACAAAGCTTCGATGCGGAACTTGCCGCACTCGAGGAGCTTCGCGCCGTGCACGCGGAAGCCGCCGAGCCCGGGCTTGCGAAAGCCCTCGCGCACCGCAACAACTTCCTCGTCGCCAAGGCTGCCGCGCTCGTGCTGCATCACTGGCTGGTGGGTCTCACGCCTCAGCTGACTTCCGCATTCGGGCGTTTCCTTGAGAATGGTGCAAAAACCGACCCGCAGTGCTGGGCCAAAAATGCGCTGGCCAAGACGCTCGCGGCGTTTGAATGCCAGGACTCGGAACTGTTCCTCGCCGGCATGCGCTATGTGCAGCTTGAACCCGGCTGGGGCGGGGCCGCGGACAGCGCCGGAGCGCTCCGTGGCGCTTGCGCGCTTGCTCTGGTGCAGTGCCGCGAGCTGAGCAGCCACTGCGTTCTGATGGCGCTCACGCCGCTGTTCGCGGATGGGGAGCTGTCGGTTCGCATCGACAGCGCCCGGGCCGTGCAGCAAGTGGGCGGGGACGCGGCCTCGCTTTTGCTGCGCTTGCGGGCCGAGCTCGGCTCCGCAGACCCTGAACTGCTCGGGACATGCTTCACGGGTGTGCTCGCACTGGAGGGCGCGGGCGCCATTCCCTGGGCCGCGCGCTTTCTCCGCCTCGAAGGCGATGCGGCTGCCGAGGCTGCCATGGCCATGGCGCAAACCCATTCGCCCGAAGCGTTCACACGGCTTCGCGACACATTCCAGAGTGCTCGGGACCCATGGTTCCGCAGCGCTGTTCTGGCGGCAGTCGCGCTCACCCGACGAGCGGAAGCCACGGATTGGCTCGTCGAGCTTGCCACAGGAGGCCAGAGCTATGCTCGCGATGCCCACGAAGCGCTGTGCCGGTCCGCTCCGTCGGAAGCTGCACTCACACGGCTTCGGCAGGCAGGCATGCCTTGCCCGTAGCGTCGTCTTGGTGAACTCCGGACTCATTTAGCCGCAGGTGCCGGCCCGAGATATTTGTCGTACCAGCCGAACCAGCGCTGGTACCGGTCGCGTATAAACGACGGCCGTGTAAAGCCGTGGAACTGGCCCGGGTACACGATCAGCTCCGCCGGCGTACCTACGTCGCGCAGGGCCTGGTACATCTGTTCGCCGCCTTCCACGGGGACGTTGAAATCCTTACCGCCGCCCATAAACAGCGTGGGGGTCTTGATGCGGTCGGCGTGAAAGAACGGGTAAGAGAGCTTCACGTACAGCTCAGGATTCTTCCATGGCGGCCCGATCTCGTTGGTGTACTGCAGGATGTACTCGTCGACCCCGTACAGGCCCAGCAAATTTCCCATGCCGGCGCCGCTGGACGCTGCCTTGAAGCGGGTAGTGGTCGCGATGGTGTAGTCGGTCAGGATGCCGCCGTAACTCCAGCCGCCGATGGCGAGCTTATCCGGGTCGACCTGCCCGGTTGCGACCGCGCCGTCCACCGCCGCGAGCAGGTCGGTGACTTCCTTATTGCCCCAGTCGCCGGTGATAGTGTGCGAGTACTCAAACCCGCGCCCGTTCGACCCGCGATAGTTCACCTGCAGCACCGCATAGCCGTGCGCGGCAAAGAGCTGGCGCGATACATCAAACCCGTGCTCATCCTGCGCGGTGGGGCCACCGTGAATGTACAGCAGCATGGGCGCTTTTGTTCCCGGTTTGTAGCCGATCGGCGGGGTGAGCAGGCTGTGGACCTCGCTGCCGTCCTTGGTCTTGGCCGTCAGGTCCTGTGTGCTCGCGAGCGAAAGCGTCGCGAGCAGGGCGTCGTTGTGATGGGTGAGCTTGCGCATCGTTCCATTGTCGAGCGCATCCCCGAGTTGTACGCGCTCGTCGGTGGACCACTCGAGAGCGGCGTGGCCCGACCGGGCAGCCAGATTGCCGGCCGAGCCTTCGCCCTGAGTGAGCCGCCGGGGCTCTCCGCCGGCGAGCGGGAACTGAGCCGCATACTGGTTACGGTCGTCACTTACGGTCGCGAGCAGCGCCTGGCCGTCTTGCGACCAGACGGGCGCGCCGACAGGCCGGTCCAGCATGGGCGCGAGCAACACCGGCGCGCCGCCCACCGCGGGCACGACCGCGATCTGCGACTGGTTGTAAATGGAGTAGCCGGGCAGCTTGGCCTGGCGATAAGCAATGCGGGTTGAGTCCGGGCTCCAGGCCAGCGGTCCCTGGTCGGGCCCGGCAAAGGTGGTCAGCCGGCGCGGGGCGCTGTTTAAGGCGGCGTCCACCACGACCACATCTGGATTGTCAGTGCGATCGGGGTCCGGCGCGTCCTGTCGGCTCACGAACGCGATAAGTTTGCCATTCGGCGACCAAACTGCCTCGTGCTCCTCATGGGCGTTATTGTTGGTCAGCTTAGAGAGTTTGCCGGACGCGATCTCGAACAGGAACAGGTGGTCGCGCTTGTCGGTCAGGTAGCCTTCGACGTCCTGCTTAAAGTGGTAGCGGTCCAGCACGATAGGCTTGGGCGGAACCGGCTTCGCGTTCGGCTCCGGCTCGGGCTCGTCCTTGACGCGGAGGGTAAGCAGAAGCTGTTCTGAGTCGGGAGACCAGCGAAAGTCGCTCAGACTTTCCTTTACCTGCGTCAGCTGGCGCGCCTCGCCGCCGCGGCGGTCCAGGAGCCAAACTTGCGTCCCCTTCGCCTTGCCCGCGCGGCCGGAGAGAAAGGCCAGGAAGCGTCCGTCGGGGCTCCACCGCGGATCGCTCGCGCCCTCCGGATCGTAGGTCAGCTGCACGTCCTGCGCGCCGTCCCAGCTCACCATCCACAGATCGCTGACATTTTTGTCGGTTTCCGCGTCGGCGTGGCGCAAGGTGTAGGCGATCCACTGGCCGTCTGAGGACAGCTCGGGGCGGCCCACCTGCTGGATTCGGGCGAGGTCGTCGAGGGTGATGGGGTGCTTTGCGGACGTTTGCGCGAAGAGGGCGGGGGTGAGCAGAAAGGCTAGCAGGCAAGCAGGGCGCGGCATGCGTGCGAGTGTAGCATTCGTTTTTGTGTGCATGGCCCCGTTTGCTTCGTCCAGAGCGCGATGCCTGTCGCAGCGCTTTGCATCTCTTCTCGCATGGCTCTGGCGGATGAAGCAGCGGGGCGGTTTCGGGAATTTTTTAAAGCGCTCCCGGCAGGGCGCGCGGCGCGCATGCACGTGCTGTGCGATGCGGACTGCGACGGGCTGCCCGCGGGGGCGCTGCTGGTGCGGGCTTTGGGGCTCGCGGGCTACGAGCAGGTAACGGTGGAGGCGCGGCGTAAGGGCGAGTCGGCCTGGGACCCTGCGGTGATCGAGCGTCTGCGGGCGCGCGCGCCGGAAGCGCTGTTTGTGCTGGACCTGGGCAGCCGGGCGGATGCACTGCTTCCGGGCATTCCCACCCTGCTGATCGACCATCACCTGCCGGGCGGCGTTCCGCCGGGCGCGGAGCTCATCACCGGCTACGGGTCGGAAGCAAAGGGGGAGCCGACGCCGACCACGGGGCTGCTGGTCTGGTGGTGTGTGCGAGCTCTGGTAACGCCGGAACAGCACACGGAGCTGCTGTGGCTGGCGGCTCTGAGTATTCTGAGCGACCTGGGGGACAAGGCGCCGTTCGCGGAACTGGCGGAGGCGCGCGCGCGGTGGCCGATGGCCCCGATGCGGGACGCGGTTGCTCTGCTGAACGCGCCGCGGCGAACGGCCTTCGGCGACGCGAGCCAGGCTTTTGAGGCGCTGCTGGCGGCGAGCGGGCCGAAGCAGATCGTAAGCGGGGAGCTGCCCCAAACCGCCGGACTGCGGGCGGCGAAGGAGGAGGTCGCGACGGCGCTTGCCGTGGCGAAAAAAGCCGCGCCCAAGTTCAGCCGCAAATACCGGGACACGCTCGGCGCGGACCTGGTAGCGCTCAGAATGGACACGCCCTGCCAGGTACACCCTTTGGTAGCGCAAACCTGGCGCGGGCGCTTTCGCGATTCAATTGTGATGGGCGTAAACTTCGGCTTCCGGCCTGGATATGTGCATTTTTCAGCGCGCGGGCCGAAGGGCGTGAATGTCATCCAGTTCCTGCGCGAGCACACGCCCGCCGGAGCCGACCAGGGTTACGGCAACGGCCACGACCAGGCCTCGGGCGGCGCGGTCCCGGTCGCGTCCTGGAACGCGTTTGCCCAGGACCTGGGGTTTGGGCCGGAGATGCAGCTCGCACCCGCATCTGAGAGGGACTGATGAGTGACGACCAAAAAGCAGGGCGACCGCGCAAGAGCGCTGTGGTGGGTGCTCGCCCCGGCGCGGAAAAAGCGTCCGCCAAAAAGATTGCAAAAGCGAAGCTGAAAACGAAAATTCCAAGCAAAAAAGAGCTGGCCGAAGCCGACGCCGCGCGGCGCGAGGCCGAGCCGTTGTTTCCCTGCGCGGCGCTCGATGCGCAGCCGCGGATGGAATGGCCCGCGGCCGCGATGCGTTTGGGGTTCGCCGTCAAGATCATGGGCCAGCCGGGCCTGAAAAGCAACGACACCCGTCGCTGGCAGCAGAACCCGCACCTGCGCGTCTCGCTCGGGCACCTGTGCGAGATATTCGCGTACCTGCGCAAGCACCGCATACCCATGTACCGCATGAGCTCGGACATGGCGCCCTACGCCACGCACCCGGACATGCCGCGGTTCCACACCATGGTGCGGGAATCGGCGCCGGAGCTCGAGTACGTGGGCCGTCTGGCGCGGGAGGCGGACATCCGCCTGTCGTTTCACCCCTCGCAGTACATCGTGCTCAACAGCGAGAACGAGCAGCTGACCCGCCGAAGCATGGCGGACCTGGACTCGCAGGCCGAAATCCTGGACCGGATGGGCTGCGGGCCGGAGGCGCGGCTGGTCATCCACGTGGGCGGCGCATACGGCGACCGCCCGAGCGGCTGCGACCGTTGGTGCGCGACGTGGAAGCGCCTGAGCGAGCCGGTGCGACGGCGGCTGGTGCTGGAGAACGACGACATCCGCTATTCGGCGGCCGATGTGCTGCGGATTCACGAAGAGACCGGCGTCCCGCTGGTGTTCGATTACCAGCACTTCTGGTGCTTCAACCCGGAAAAACTCGAAATGCTGCCGACGATCGAGCGCATGCTGGCGACCTGGGCCCCGGGAGTGCGGTCAAAGCTGCACTACTCCTGCGCGCGGACCGAGCTGCGCGAGATTAAGCGCAAGAACCGCAAGACGAAGAAGATCGAAACGGTGCTGCAGCCGCCCATCTGGACCGGCCACGCGGATTACAACAACCCGTTCGAAACCATGACATTCCTGCGCTCCATCGCCCACCTGGACGCGGACGTGATGCTGGAGGCCAAGGCCAAGGATTTGGCCCTGCTGCGGTTACGGAACGACATCGCGCGCTACGCCCCGGAGCTGGCCGCGCGCTACAGCATCAGCCTGGCTGAGGCCCAGGAAGATGCACCCGAGCTGGTGGTGGAAGACGCGGAGGAGCGCAATCCTGAAGAGGCCTGAGGCGTTTTCGACTGGCGCGGCTTGGTTGAGCCGGCAGTCGGGTTGCTGAGAGGGTGAAACACCAGGGGACCCGCTGCGTCCCCTGATCTCACTCCCACTCGGTTGTGAGGGAAGTCGAGCTGTGGCGGATTGCGTTGCTTTTGCCGCGGCCGCTTGCAATTTTCTTGAGCAAACAGCGCGGAACGTCGCCGTTTGGAACTGCTTTGTCCCCCTGGTTTGAGGTAGGAACCGCGCTTCCACTTGTTTGAGGAAACGATCCCGACTTGGGAGTCGCTGCGATGCGCTCTTTTTCTGGCCTGGCGTTAAGTTTGTGTCTCTCCCAAGCGCTGCTGATTCTCTTATCGGCGCAGCGGGGCGCAACTTGAGGGTTTCTTCCGGAAAATTGTGAACTGGCGCAAGAGTACGGTGGAGAGTCGCGTCCCGTCACACGGGTCTGGCACAATAAACGGCAGCGCTAGAAAAAGTGGGAGAACACGAACGCCGATGAAGCACAAAGTACGCAAAGCAGTATTTCCGGCCGCGGGTTTGGGCACCCGCTTTTTGCCGGCCACCAAGGCCATCCCCAAGGAAATGCTGGCGCTGGTGGACAAACCCATCATCCAGTACGGCGTCGAGGAAGCCCTCGCCGCGGGCATCGAGGAGATCATCATCGTGACCGCGCGCGGCAAGAGCGCGATCGAGGACCATTTCGACACCAGCTTCGAGCTCGAAGCGAATCTTGAGAGAAAGGGCAAAACCGAGCTGCTGGAGCTGGCGCGCCAGGTCTCGTCCATGTGCAAGCTGGCCTATGTGCGGCAGTCGGAGGCCCTCGGCCTCGGCCACGCCGTCCTCCAGGCCAAGGAGCTGGTAGGCGATGAGCCGTTCGCGGTGCTGCTGCCGGACGACGTGATCGCGGGCCAGCCCTCGTGCATCGCCCAGATGGTCGCGGCGTTCGACGAGGTGGAGAGCTCGCTGATCGCGACCCAGGAAGTGGAAGGCGCGGCCATCTCGGCCTACGGTGTGCTCGAAGGCAAGCCGGTGGAGGGCAAGCCGCGGCTGTTCGACGTGAGCGGCATGGTGGAAAAGCCCAAGCTTGAAGATGCGCCCTCAAAAAACGCGATCATCGGGCGCTATATCCTGACCCCGGCAATCTTCTCGAAGATCGAACACCTGCAGCCGGGCGCGGGCGGGGAACTGCAGCTCACCGACGCCATCAAGGCCCTGCTGGGCGAGGAAAAAGTGTACGGGTTCTCGTTCGAAGGTACACGCTACGACGCCGGGGACAAGCAGGGAATGCTGCAGGCCACGGTCGAGTTCGCGCTGGAGCGGGAGGACCTGGGGCCGAAATTCCGGGAGTATATGAAGGGGTTGGCGCTGTAGCGCCTGCCACGTTGCGCACACGAGGACAAAGTTGACCTAATGATCGAACCGGCGGAAGCGTCTCACCATCAGCCAACCGGCCTGCCGTGGTTCGAGCGCCCTTTCAATAACCTCCGGATATTCCGCCCTGCCGGCGCAGCTGCTGCGGTTCCTCGTGGAGCAACACGGGCTGAAGCAGAAGGACTTAGCCGATGTTTTCGGCTACCCGAGCATCGTTTCAGAGGTCATGCACGGCAAGCGCGAACTCAACAAGGAGCAGATCCGCCGATTGAGCGCGCGTTTCCATGTGTCGCCGAGGTTTTCTTTCAGATAAGGTGTCTCGCCTTTCCAACCCTTAGGCGGCCCAAACAACGTGACATACACACGGATTCTGTGTAAGCAATAAAATTCCTGATCGACGTCTCCCAGGCACTGCTCAACGATCTGGGTAACCTCGCCCGAGACCGGGCCATTTCTCGGGCTGAAGCCATTCGCAATGCGTCAGTCATGCACCTCGAAGCTGAACGCAAACCTCTTTCCGCGTTTCTCGGTTTGTTGGCCAAGCACGGCCCAATTGAGTACGGCATGGAGTACCAAGACAGGATGCGCTCGAAGTGATAGCGGGACACAAATGTCCTGATCCGCACCCGCGACTTCCCCGCCGGCTCGCCTTCGATTTACCACCCAGCCGTGGACTGGCATCCGGAAGCGCCGCGCCGCGCCCGGTGCGATAATAAGCAAGCCGCGCCTTCAAAAAGGCCCTGGAGTTTCGTTGCTCAGACCCCGTTTTGCTTCTGCCTCCCTTTTGCTCGCTTGCACGGTGATCTCCACCGCAGGCTGCCGCGCTCAAGCGCCCGCCGCCCTCACCCCGCAGCAGAACCGCAGCATCGAGCTGACGGTGCGCTCCCAGTTGAGCGTGCCTCCCAGCTGGGAGGTCGCGCCCGGCCAGCGCAGCCCGAGCGCCATGCCGGGGTACGATACGGTTCCCGTCACCTTTTACCCCTCCGGCCACCCCGACCAGAAGCAATCGCTCGACTTCCTGCTGTCCAAAGACGGCAAAACCCTGGCGCGCTTTTCCAAGTACGACCTGAGCGACGTTCCCGGGCTGAATATACCGACCGCCGGACGCCCGGTGCGCGGCAACAAGGATGCCCAGGTCGAAATCGTCAACTTCGACGACCTGGAGTGCCCGTACTGCGCGCGCATGCACTCTGAGCTCTTCCCGGAAACGCTGGACCACTACAAAGGCCTGATCAAGGTCGTCTACAAAGACGATCCGCTGACCGAAATCCACCCTTGGGCGCTCCATGCCGCGGTTGATGCGAACTGCCTCGCCGCGCAGGACGGCCAAGCCTACTGGAACTATGTGGACTACCTCCACACCCACGGCGAAGACATCACCGGCCCCGATCGCGATGCGGCGAAGTCCGCCGCGGCGCTCGACAAGCAAGCGCGGGAGGAAGGCGCGGGCGGCCGTGTGGACAAGACCGCGCTGGACGCGTGCCTGACCAAACAGGACGACGCGACCGTGCGCGCATCCATGCGGGAAGCCGCGTCGCTCAAGGTGGAAGGCACCCCTGCGCTGTTCATCGACGGCGAGCGAGTCGAGGGCGCGCAGCCCCAGCCGTATCTGTGGGCCGCCATTGACCGCGCGCTGCGGGCTCGGGGCATTGCCCCTCCACCCGAGCCGGCGGCCGCCCCCGCCGCGAGGCCGGGTCCGGGAGGCGCTCACTGACCCCGGACACCGCCAGTCTGAAAACCATGCGCACACGCCTTGAAACGACGCATACGCGCCGTATTCTGCCGATTGCGCCGACACTTTTGGCCGTTTTTCTTGCCGTCGGCTGCTCCCACGCGCACACTGCCGGCATTCTGGCCAAGGTCAACGGCAAGCCTATCCAGGCCAGGGACGTCGATACGTTGTACCGGGACTCCTTGAACGGGAACCAGCAGCGGCCTTCAAAAGAGCAGGAAAACATTGTTCGCCTCAACATCGTTCGGCAACTCATCGACGAGGAAATCCTGGCCCAGCGCGCGAGCAAGCTCAACCTGGCCGCCACCGACGAGGAGGTCGACAGCCAGATCAACGAAATGAAGGCGCCGTTTACGCAGGAAGAGTTCAACAAGCGCCTCGTCGATAAGCACCTCACGCTCGACGACCTGCGCCGCGACATTCGCCGCGCCAAGACCACCGAAAAGCTGTTCAACAAGGAAATCAACTCCAAAATCAACATCACCGACGCGGACATTGCGGCCTACTACAACGCGCACAAGGCCGAGTACAACTTGGTCGAGCCGGAATACCATCTGGCGCAGATCGTCGTAACCGCGACACCCGCGTCGGCCGGGCAAGCGACCGGGGTCGGGAACCTGCAAAACTCCAAGGCCATGAACGACGCCGAGGCCAGGAAAAAAATCGAGATGCTCCACAATCGCCTGGAAAGCGGCGAGGACTTCGGCACCCTGGCCGCCAACTTTTCCGAGCGGCCCGACAATGCTTCGAGCGGCGGCGACATGGGCTTTTTTCCGGAGTCGCAGCTCAAGAGCGACCCGGCCGTCTACGACGCCATCGCCAAGCTGAAGCCGGGTCAAATTACCGACGTGCTGCCCTTGCTGGACCCCAACACTCGCAAGTCGGCCGGCTACGCCATCTACCGATTAATGGACGAGGAAGCCGCCGGCCAACGCGACTTGAACGACCCGCGTGTGCAGCAGTCCATCCGACAACAGCTGCGGGACACGCGGTCGCAACTGTTGAAAAACGCTTACCTGGAAGTGCTGCGCGACCAGGCTCGGGTCGAAAACTACTTCGCGGAAGACATCTTCAAGAACGGCGCCCAGTAAGCGCCGGAGGGAGCGGGCTATGCGGTTCGGCGTTCTCGGATTCGGGCATCACGCGACTAAGCGGCTCGTCCCGGCATTTCGGGGCGCCCGCACGGCGCAATTGGAAGGCCTTTGGCGTCGCGATCCAACCAAGGCAGCTTCGGACGCCGCCCGGTTCGGCATCCCTCACGTCTTCCCGTCGCCGGAGGAGCTGTGCGCCTCCCCGGAGATCAATGCAGTTTTCGTAGCCTCGCCCGACGCGTTGCACCGCGAGCACGTGCTCTTAGCGCTCGGCGCGGGCAAGCCGGTGCTGTGCGAGAAACCCCTGGCCATGAATGCAGGTGAGGCGGAGGAAATGCTCGCCGCGGCCGTCCGCGCGGGCGTCCTGTTCGGAGTAGCGCAGAACATGCGTTACAACCTTTCGATCGACCTCATGCGGCGCTGGATCGCGGAAGACCGCATCGGCAAGCCGCAGTTGGCGCACGCGCAATTCTGCTATGAAACCGCGAAAAGCCCGCGCGCGTGGATCAACAATCCCTCCCTGGCCTTGGGGGGACCGATCGGGGACGTCGGAATTCATTGCATTGACGCTTTGTGCTATCTGTTGGCAAACAAGGTCGCCGCGGTCGGCACCCTGGCGCATCGCGACGCCGGTTCGGGTGAGGTGGAATCGCATGCCGTGGTGAGTCTCGAGTTCGGCTCCGGGGCCATGGGGACCGTGACGCTTACCACCCGCGCTGCCTACCGGTCTCTGGTCGAGGTTGTGGGCGAGCGCGGCTCGCTGGTGTGCGAGGACGCAATGACCGTCGATCACCCGGTCTCGCTTGTTCTGCGCGAAGAGGGCCGGGTCGTGCTGGAACAGCCCGTGTCAAATGCGGACGCATTCTCCCGGATGCTGGACGGGTTTGCCGAGGCAGCCCACGGGGGTCCGCCATATCGGGCGCCGGGCGAGGAGGGCCTGCGAAATCAGCAGGTGCTCGATGCGGCGTATCGGTCCTGGCGCACGGGTGCGGCGGAGCGAATCCTCTAGGGCAGTTCTTATACACACGTAGAGCGGCCGGCGTCGCTGGACGCGGCTTTTCCGGAGGGAAAAGCCGCCCTTCCACAAAACTCTCCTTCTACACCGATACGAGAACTGCCTTTATATTCGGCGCGTACCACGAAAAGCCCCGGTCGCGAATCGGGGCTTTTCTTTCCTTCGGATGGAACTACTTGCCGTTATCCAGGACGATACCGCCGGCGTTCTTCTTTTCCTTTTCAGCCTCATTCTTCTTCCGGGCTCCCATGGCTTTGTCATTCCACTGGGCAGCCTGGGCCACATCTGCTGCCTGGGCTTGAGCATTGCCGCAGTCCAGGTCGGCTTTGCGTCGATACATCAGGTTCAGGTAGGTCATCGCGTCGTCGTAGTTGGGGCGAAGATTGACTGCTTTCTCGAGGTTGTCGAGCCCCTGGGTGACGAGATCTGTGTTGTCAGCCTTGATCTTCGCGCAAATCTGTTTGGACATCTTGGCGTTGCCCTTGCCGTCGTCGGTCAGTCCGCCGGAAGCCAGGTCCTGAACGGCATTCTTATAAGCGGCTTTCCAGTCGATCACGCCGATCGTGTACGGCGCTTCCGGGTCTTTCGTATCGGCCTGCATGACCTTTTGCTGCCATTCCTTGGCCTGGTCCGGCTTGTCGATGCTGAAATACAGGCTCGCGATACCCTTCAGGCTGGTCACGTCGCTGGGGTGCTGCTGCAGCACGTCCTTGTAGCTTTGAATGGCGAGATTGGCCTTTTTCAAGTTGTCAGGCGTGGTCAGGTCCGGCACTACCTGTTGCGCATACGCCGTCGCGAGATAGATCCGCGTCATCGGGTATGTAGGGTCCAGGTTTACCGCATTCTGGAAGTGGTTGATCGCTTCCTCATACTTTGCCGATTTGTACGCCTGAACGCCTTTGTTCAGCTGATCGCGGGCTTCCAGGCGTTTGCACCCGGTAGAAGCGATCAACAGCGACAAAGCAGCCGCGGCCAGCACCGGAACACGTGCGATTCGATTCATTCTGTTTTTCATCTCCTTCGATCGGCAGGGCGGCCCTGACATGTACGCAGCGGGAATGTGAAGCAATGTGTCTGCGGAGCGATTGTACTTCGTTTCGCCGCCCCGCGCCTACTTCGGGGATCGCCGGGGAAGCGGGCCTACTGGCCCGCTTCGATTTTCGGAGTGATCAGCCCGATGTGGTCGACCCCAACTGCCTTGCCTACGTCCACGACCTGCGCGACGCTTTGGAAGTTGAGATTCGGGTCGCCCTTGACGAACATGATCTTGGTGGCGCGCACCGAATAAATCTGGCTCAGGCGTCCCTGCAGGTCCTGAAATGCGACCGGATCCTGGTTGATCTTGTAGCTGGGCGGCCCGGACGCGCCGCCCAGTACCTGCACCACAATCGTCTTATCGTTGGGCTGCTCGTTGTGCGTTTTGGGCGGTTGCGGCACCATAGCATCAAGCCCGTGCGGGGTGACCGGCACGATGACCATGAAGATGATCAACAAAACCAGCAGCACGTCAATCAGCGGAGTTACGTTGATATCGGAGGCGAGCCCTCCCGGGCCGCCACCGCTTCCCATTGCCATAAAGCGTGTCCTCGATTCCTAAAGTCTGAGCCGCAGTTACATACCTGCCCCGGGCGCGCCCGGAGGTCCGTGCTGGTCGGTCAGGAGGCCAACCTCCTCCACGCCCGCCGTCCGCACCGCGTCTATCGCGTCTTCCACAGCGCCGTAGTGCGAGCGCTGGTCGGCGCGGAAGTACACCACCTTGTTGGTCTTATCCTTCAGCCGGTCCTGCACCGCGCTGCCCAGCTGATCGAGCGAAATCTGATTCTGCCCCAGGTACACCTTGCTGTCGCGCGTCACCGCGATGATGACCGCGTCTTCCTTGCTCGCGTCTTCCATCGTGACGGCATTTTTTGAGTTCACCAGGTTTACATTCACCTTGTTGGTGAGCATCGGCGTGATGACCATGAAGATGATGAGCAGCACCAGCATAACGTCAACCATGGGGGTGACGTTGATGTTGGAGTTGACCTTGCGTCCTTCGTCCCTTGTTACGATTGCCATCGGATTCCCATTCTCCCTCCAGCGCGGCTGGGTCCGTCCGTCGCCGGGGGGGCGCCCCCCCGCCCCCCCGCTGGGGCGGCTCGGCGGCATTCCAACCCTCGGGGCGCTGCCCACCGCCGCGCCGCCGCTCTCCGTCCAATACGGACCGGCGAGGCAGATCGACGAGAAGGACT
>CAXTRW010000048.1:0-16223 GCA_964246765.1 uncultured Acidobacteriaceae bacterium
CCGGGCTCGGGGTGTGTCTTAAAACCCTGGCCTACGACCGCGGGTGGCGCCCGGCGCGCGAGCTCGCGCGGCCAGTGGTCAGCGTGGGCAATCTTTCGGTTGGCGGGGCGGGTAAGACCCCGTTTACGATCGAGCTGGCGAGGCTTTTGGAAGCTCGCGGGGTGCATGTGGATGTGCTTTCGCGCGGGTACGGGCGGCGCTCGCCGCGAACGGTGGAGCGGGTGCCCGACACAGCGCACGGCGATGCGGACCGGTATGGGGACGAGCCGTTGCTGATCGCCTCGGCGACCGGCGCGCCGGTGTATGTCGGGGCCTCGCGGTACGCGGCGGGGCTGCGGGCAGAGCGCGATTCCGGCGGGATGGGCGGCGCGTCGGTGCACCTGCTGGACGACGGCTTTCAGCACCGCGGGCTGGCTCGCTCGGTGGATCTCGTTGTGCTGCACCCGAGCGATGCGGGGGAGTCGCTGCTGCCCGCCGGACGGCTTCGCGAGCTGCCGGCAGCTCTCGGGCGCGCGGATTTTCTGGTTCTGCGGGACGACGACGAGACGACCGAGCCCGCGCTCGCCAGGGCGGGGATCCGCAAGCCGATCTGGCGGGTTCGCCGGAGTGTTTCGCCGCCGCCGATCGCAGGCCCCGCGATCGCTTTCTGCGCGATCGCTCACTGCGATGAGTTTTTTGAAGCAGTGCGCGCACACGGGATCGATCTGCGCCGCGCCTTTGCCTTTGGCGACCACCATGTCTTCCAGTCCGGCGAGCTCGATGCTCTTGCCGAAGCCGCCACGGGCGCCGCGGCGCTGCTGACGACAGAAAAAGACCTGGTTCGCCTGCCCGCAACGGCCCGGGAAAAGCTGGCCCGGGGAGCGCCGGTCCATGCGGTTCCACTGCGCGCCGAGTTGCTGGACCCGGCCGCGTGCCTGGACGCGCTGTTCGCGCGGCTGGCGCCCGGCGGCGCTGTGCGAAAATAAGCGCTTGCCGCAGCGGAAGCAGAACAGTTCGCAGCACCGCGTCCTCATCGTCCGGTTGGGCGCCATGGGCGATATTCTCCATGCGCTGCCTGCGGTGGCGGCGCTGCGCCGGGCGCATCCTGAGTGGCTGCTGGGCTGGGCGGTGGAGCCGCGGTGGAGCGCGCTGTTGCGGGCCGAGTCAGCCGGGCCGGGCGACGCGGGCGGGTCGCCGGAGCAGCCGCTGGTCGACCGGCTCCATTCGATTCCCGCAAAGCAGTGGACGCGGCAACCGCTGCGCCCCGCGACTCTCGGGTCCATGTTCCAGGCGCGCGCGGAACTGCGGCGGGCCGGGTACGACGCGGCAATCGATTTGCAGGGCGCGGTGCGTTCAGCGGTGATCGCGCGATGGGCCGGGCCCGGGCGTTTGCTGGGCGAGGCTGCGCCGCGCGAGCCTGCAGCGCGGTGGTTGTTTCAGGAGCGCGTCGCCACGCGCGGGGTTCATGTGATTGAGCAGGCCGGGGAGGTGGTGGAGCGGCTGGCAGGCGAGTCGCTGACTCTGGGGCTGCCGGTGTTGCCGCGGGACCTTGAGGCAGCGCGCTGGTGCGATGCGGCCGGTGTGCCGGTCGGCGGCCCCGACACCGTGCTGCTGCATCCCGGCGCCGGTTGGGGAGCCAAGCGCTGGCCGGTGGAGCGCCATGCGAAGGCGGCGGCGGCGATTGCGCGCGAAACGGGTGCGCGGATTGCGATTAATGCCGCGCCGGGCGAGCCGGCGCTGGGGAGCGAGCTGGAGCAGCGATTGCGGGAGCTGGGGGTCGAGCCGTTGCTGCTGTCGCCCACGGTCGGCCAGCTGATCGAGCTCACCCGCCGGGTTGCGCTGGCCATCGGCGGCGATACCGGCCCCTTGCACCTGGCGGCGGCACTGGGCGTTCCGACGGTGGCGATCTTCGGCCCCACGGACCCGGCTCGCAATGGGCCGTTTCACGGTGAGTTTCGCGTCCTGCGCGATCCCGCGAGCCGCCGCGACCACGCCCGGCGCGCCGCGCCGGAAGCGGGGCTGCTCCGGATTTCCGCGGTATCGGTCGCAGAGGCGGCAGTGGCCCTGCTGCCCGCGCGCGCGGGGAACCGTCGCGCATGAGCTGGGGGCGCATCGCCAAGCGCATCCGCGTCCCGCTCGGGTTCGTTTTCGCGGCGGTGTTTCTCGCGCTGGCTCGCCCCAGCCCGCGCTCGCTGGCCTGGAGCCTCGCGCTGGTGGTTCCGGGGCTCGTGCTGCGCGGCTATGCCAGCGGCTACGTGAAGAAAAACGCGGAGCTCACCGTGACCGGGCCCTACGCCTGGACGCGCAATCCGCTGTATCTCGGATCGATGCTGATCGCGTTCGGCTTTGCGGCGGGGGCGCGCTCGGCCCTGCTCGCGGCGCTGCTGGCGGCCTTGTTCGCCGCCGTGTACGTGCCGGTGATCCGAGGGGAAGAGCAGTATCTCAGGGCTCACTTCGCCGGGTTCGCGGCCTATACGGCCAGGGTGCCGCGGCTGCTGCCGTGGCGCCGGCCTCAGCGCGGCGGGCCCCCTGGCGGTTTCGCGGGGGCGCTTTATAAAAAGCATCGCGAGTACAATGCCAGCATAGGCGCGGCGGCCCTGTACCTGGCCCTTATCCTGCGCATTGCGCTGGCGCACAAGCGGTAGACACTTTGGAGACGAGCCTGAGAGGAATGCGGAAGCCGCCCGGCGCGAACCATGCTGCGATCCAGTCCTCCAAGCGAGCTTTGCGCGGGGCGGGCGCGCTGCTGCTTGCGCTTGCCCCGGCCGTGGCGCAGACGCCCAAGCCCGGGTTTCCGCCGCCGGCCCCGGGCTGGAGTTTCCCCCAGCGCCAAACCCTCACCTACGCGGTGGACTGGCGCGTATTTCCGGCCGGGATCGCGACGGTACACCTGGAAAGCGACGGTCCGGTCGAGCGCGTGGCCGTGACCGGAGACTCGCAGGGCGCGCTGAACCTTCTGTTCCGGGTCAGCGACCGGTTTCAATCTTCGTTCAACCGCGCGACCGGCTGCTCGGAAAGCTTCAGCCGCCAGATCATGGAAGGGCGCCGGCAAGTCGACTCGACCCAGCGCATCGACGGCGCGCATCGGGTTTCGTTTTACGATGAGCGTAACTTGGTTTCGCGCATCGACGTACACCGCACCGTCGCAATTCCGTCCTGCGTCACCGACCTGCTTTCGGGGATTTTCTACGCGGGCTCGCAAACGCTGGAGCCGGGCCAGGTGTTTCACCTGCCGGTGGTGAGCGGCAACCATGTCAACGAGGTGACGCTGCGGGCGGAGGCGAGGGAAACCGTGCGCACCCCGACCGCCACGTACCATGCAATTCGAGTGCAGCCCAGCGTGGACGAGGCGCCGACCCGCAACCGAGGCAAGCTGTGGATCTGGTACTCGGACGACGCGCGGCACATTCCGGTGCAGATGCGCGCTCGCCTGTTTTGGGGCACGCTGACGTTTCGGCTCACGGGCATCGACAGCAAATAGCGCTACTGGATCTGGAAGCGGTCGCGCATGGCCCGTTGAATGCGCGGGCGGCACAGGAGATTGAAGGTGGCCTCCTTGTCGGGGAACATATGCAAGGCCGCCTTGCGCGTGTTTGCGACCATTTGGGCGGCTTCCTCAATGGTGAGCGAGCGGTCCTGGGTGATGGCGGCGAGCACGAACTGCATCATGATCTGCAGCCGGCGAAGATTGCGCCGCTCCTGGTCGTTCTCCGGTTTGTTGCTTGGGCTCATCGGGCACCTCAACTTTTTGGGATACTACACCCGCGGGAAAGCGATGCCCAAGACCGGGGCTAAGGCAGTTCTCGTATTGGTGTAGAGGGAGAGTTTTGTGGCAGTGTGGCTTTTCCCGCCGGAAAAGCCACGTCCAGCGATGTCGGCCGCTGTACGTATGTACGAGAACTGGGCTAATCGGCTGCGGCGGATGTGGCGGCTTCAACGCGGGCCAGCTGCTCCGGGCTCGGTGGCCGCGTCGCGTAGCTGATGCCGAACAGGCACACGAGCGCGGCGACCAGCGCCGGGAAGATGGCGTCACGGGCGGCGAGCGCGGCGGGAAGGTGGGCGTGGACCAGCGGGGTGTCCCAGAAAACCGTGATCAGCGTGCCCGCGGCAATGGCCGATACCGCGCCATTTGCGTTGACCCGGCGGGAGTAGAACGCGGCCAGCACCACGGGCGTGAGGGTAGCCGAGTAGACGGTGTAGGCGTAGAGCGTGGCTTTGAGAATCGAACCCGTGTGCAGCGCCTGGTACAGCGACCAGATGCCCAGCAGCACCACCATGAGCCTGGAAACGATGAGGACCTGTTTGTTGGTCGCGTTGGGGGCCAGGTACCGGGAGTAGACGTCCTGGACCAGGTTAGTCGCGGGCGAGAACAGGTAGTTGTTGGCGGTGGAGATGACCTTGGCGAACACCGAGCCCATGAGCAGCGCGCCGAGGAAGGCGGGCATGGAGTGCAGTGCGGTAAAGGCGATGATCTCGCGGCCTTTTGGGCTGGCGTGGGAGCGGAGCGCGAGCGTGTGGCCCAGCATGGCGATCAGCACGATCACTGTTTCGAGGATCACGGTCCCGATGATCCAGCCCACGACCGCCTTGCGTGCGTCGCGGCTGGACTTGGCTGAGAAAAACTTCTGGTACATGCTCTGGTTCCCGAGCATGAGCAGGCAGGTGGGCAGGAACAGCTCCCAGGCACGGATGGGGGAGTAGTCGCCCAGGGCGGTGAAGTGCGAAGGGGGCAGGCTGGCCCGGAAGGCGCTCCAGCCGCCCGCGGCGTGGAGCAGGACGGGCAGCGCGACCAGCAGGGTGACGGTCGCGAGCAGGCCAATAAACAGGTCCATGTAGGCGACCGAGCTCATGCCGGCGAGCGCGGTGAACGAGATCACGAAAGCCGCGATGATGTATTTGCCCAGGTCCGGGGTGATGGTGTGCGGGAAGATGAGCGCAAGGATGTCGCCGCCGCCGATGAGCTGGTAGGAGGTGATGGCGGTATAGGCGAACAGGATCGCGATGACACCGAGGACGCGGGCGGCTTGTGAGTAGCGGGCTTCGAGCAGGTCGGGGATGGTGTATTGCGCGAACCGCCGGGCGCGCGGGGCGATGAAGTAGATCAGAAACAGCCCCGCCCAGCCGCCCGCAGGCTGCCACAGCGCGACCAGGCCGTGGTTGTAGGCGTTTTCCGCTCCGCCTAAGAGCGAACCCGAGCCGATCCAGCTGGAAAGCAGAGTGAAAACCAGGACAAAGGCCGGGAGCGAGCGGCCGGCGACGAGGTAGTCCTGCTTGGTGTGGGTTTTGCGCAGCCGCGCGAGCGAAACGGCGAGCAGAACCAGGAGAATGGCGCCGAGAACGGCGGCGTAGAGCGGGCTCAAGCGGGCTCCTCAGGGCAAAGCCTGAGTGTAAACCCCGGCTTCGGCGTGCGGGGGCGCGAGGTCCGAGACGGCTTGTTTTGGTAGATGGCCATCCAGCCCCTGCGAAGCTCGATCGGGACGGGGTTATCGCACTTGAGTCAATGTAACCGCGTTTCTCGTTACCTATCCTGAGGGCTGCGGCACAGCCGGGGCGGGGTCAAGGTGGGTAAGCGGCAATCGAACTCCCCAAAGCTGCGTTCGTGTGGACTAACGTGAGGTTTTGTGCGTTGCAGGCCCGCCCCCAAGCGGTAACTTAGAAAACTGCAGTGATCCTGACAAATGCTTGTATACTGCCTGGCATGCCGCTCACCAACGCAATTCCGACGGGATTCATTCCCTCCGCCAACGCCGAAGCTGCCCGCGCTTTTTATGAAGGCACACTAGGGCTCCGCTTTGTAGCCGACGAGCCGTTCGCCCTTGTGTTCCGCCTCGGCCCTGAGCCGGGTTCCGACCTGCGAGTTGTGCGGGTAGATCCAAATCATCAACCCGTTGAGTTCACCATCTTCGGCTGGGAAATCGAGGGGATTGAGCAGGCTGTGGATGAACTCACGGCTAAGGGCGTCCAGTTCCGCCGTTATCCCGGCATGGAGCAGGACGAACGCGGAATCTGGCACGCTCCCGGTCGTGCCAAGATCGCGTGGTTTCAAGACCCGGACGGGAATACCCTTTCGCTCGCTGAACATAGCGCCTGACGCGGGACGGGAACCACTCCGCACAGGGTCGATTCGAGCAGAGAGCGTCGATCCTTTGCGCCCCTAAACGCCCATGCAGTCCGGATTAGTACTCATAAGTCGCATGTCGAAAGTGTTGCCTGCAGAGAGAAGCTTAGGTCGAGGGCCAGCACGCGATACGATGGTGGATGGAGGCCGGTATGCGACCGTCAGAGGCTTTGGAGCAGCAGCGGGAAGCGATACGTGGAATTGTTCCGCGATTTCGTGCCTCCAACCCGCGCGTCTTCGGCTCCGTTCTTCGCGGTCTTGATCGAGAGACCAGCGACCTGGACATCCTTGTCGATACGCTACCCGAGACCACCCTCTTCGACCTTGGTGCGCTTCAGGAGCAACTGCGAGGGCTCCTAGGCGTCCGTGTCGATGTGCGAACGCCGGGCGATCTGCCGCCGACCTTCCGGGAAGAGGTCGTTTCGGCGGCAGAGCCGGTCTGATGAATACCCGTCTTTTGGAATACCTTCGTCAGCTTAAGATCGCCGCTCAACAATCGATTTACTTTGTAGACGGGATGAGTTATGCGGACTTTCAACAAGACACGAAGACGCAACGCGCCGTGACCATGAACCTTGTCATCCTTGCGGAAGCTGCCGCGAAGATTGAGGAACGATTTCCGGACTTCGCAGTTGCGCATCCGGAAATCGCTTGGACAGCCATCCGGGGCATGAGAAATCGAATCGTTCATGAATATTTTGTCCTAAACTTCGAGACGATTTGGGCTACGATCCAAGCAGAGCTGCCGCGATTGATACGGCAAGTCGAACTGGCCACGATCCCATATTCCTGGACCGAGATGTAAGGCCCTCGTAGTGAAAGCTCTTCTGCGAACCCGCAGCGCAAAGCGAACTTAGTGGCAGTTTGCGCCATACTGGTTCGAAGCGCCGTCGGCGCTCCTGACAACGAGCAGCGTCTCTCGGTCTGCGGGACTGATACGAGAAGTCGCATTCCCGGAAGTGATCGGGCTAATTAGGAAGGTAAGGACAACCGGCTTCATGCTTCAGCTTTCGGCCTGGACCCGAAGATGGCTGTGCCGATGCGGATGGTTGTTGAGCCTTCCGCGATGGCCTCCTCAAAATCACCGGACATGCCCATGGAGAGCTCGTCGAAGCGGAGCTTTGGGTGCTGCCGTGCGAGGCGCTCGCAGGCCGCGCAAGCGGCGGAAGCAAGCGCGGGCGACCTCGGGGCGGGGGCGATGAGAGCGATGGCCATGAGGCCGCGCAGGGGAAGGTGCGCGGCCAGGTCAGGGAGGCGTTCGAGCAGTTGGTGCCGCCCCGGGAGGTCGGGTGGAAGGTCTTCCTCGGCTTGTTCCGGGGTTAGGTCTGGTTTCGAGCAGGACCGGCAGAGTGCGTCTGAGGCGCTGGGCCGCGACTGAAAGGCGCTCGGGGAACACGACGGAGCAGAGAACTATAACGCTGCAGCGGTTTCGACAAGAAGGTAGCTTGGACCAGCGTTTTGCTGAAAATAGCATGAGCCCGAGTCGAGCTCATCGTAGCTGGGGCGGTTATTCGGCTCCAAAGCAAACGCGCGAATTCCGCGCCTGCTCAACCCTTGCTGCGATCGGTGAACCGGAAAAACAAGGACTGCTTCGCAACCGGCGCGGCCAGGTCGTTCAGCGACGCCATCTGCGCGCCTGAGAGCGGGGTGAACTCGCGCGCGATTTGGACGTTTTCCTCGAGCTGCGGAACGGTGTCGCAGCCGACGATCACCGTGCTGACCGGGTGCGAGAGGGAAAAGCGCATCGCTTCGCGCATCGACATCACGCCCGGACGCGTCGCGATCGCGGAACCCTCCCAGGAGTGCTGCTGCTCGGCCAGGGGCGGCGGGGTCCAGCCGGATAGCAGCCGTCCCCGCGCCGGAACCTTCATGCCGATGATGCCCATCTGCTTCTCGACAACCAGCGGCAAAAGCGTGTCCTGGAAGCTGTGGATGTGCGAGTCGGCGGCATTGATCGCCATCAGGATGGTGTCGAAAGGGTAACGGTTTACGGTGTCGATCAAAGCATCGGGCCGGTAGTGCCCGGTCACCCCTAGGAAGCGCACCACTTTCTGGTCGTGCATTTCGGTCAGCGCTTCTATCGCGCCGCCCTTGGCGAAAATCGCGTCCACGTCCTCCGGCAGCCCTACGTCGTGCAACTGCCACAAGTCGACGTGGTCTGTGTTGAGCAGCTGCAGCGATTTCTCGATCATGCGCAGAGAGCCGTCGCGAGTGCGTTCCTTGGTTTTGGTCGCAAGAAATGCTTCGTTGCGCCGCGCTTTCATCACGCTCCCGACATACTGCTCGCTCCAACGCGCGGGGCCGCCGTAGATGGAGGAGGTGTCAAGATAGTTCACGCCCAAGTCGAGGGCGCGCTCGAGGATCGGGACGGCTACGTCGAAGTTGTCCGCCTTTTCAAGCGCGGCCTGGCCGCCGAGCGAGAAAATGCCTACCTTATAGCCGGTTTTGCCTAGATTGCGCGTCGGCATCGCCGCTTGTGTGCGTGGGTTGTCCGGCATCGGCGACAGCGCCCTTGTATCTGCCATGGACGGCGTGGCGCCCGAAGTAAAAAGCCCAGCAGCAAGGGCACTGCCGGTTTTCAGGAAGCTTCGCCGATCGTGGGTGCTGGGCTGCTGCTTCATCCATCTCTCCGGGGAGCGAAAGGCAATCTGATATGAGTATAGTTCGGCAGCCCCATGCTCATGGAACCGTGGAAAGCTGTTGCGCGGCCGCTTCGCGCTCTATGCGGGCCCGGAACACGCGCGCGCAGGCGCGCAGGAGGCTTTTCAGCGGAATCTGCCCTGCTGTCGCGAGCATGAGTTCGCCTTCGCGCTTCGCCTGCGGGCGGAAGTACCATCGCGCTAGTAATGCTTGGTGATCGCAAAGCACCTGCTTCGCCTGGCCGGAGTGTTCGGAGGCTAGCCGTTCCAGCGCCTGGCCGAGCCGTTCTTCCGGAGATGGCGGGGTCGTGGCTTGTCGGCCGTCGAGCGGAGTGGGCCGGAGCGCGGCGGGATGAGCGAACAGGGAAGTCGAGCCGGAGTGCTCATCCGGCAGCTGCATGCCGAGGAGGGAAAACGGCGCGGGGCCGGCTAAAGCCCCTCCGCGAACAAGGAAGAGATCGACTTGATCGGGCTCGATGCTCGGCTGAACCACGACGCCGTGTTGGGCGGCCAGTGCGCCGGCGAGCTCGGGAGCGGCGTCGGCAACCTGCTCGACCTTGGTGAAGCGCGCGTGCGATCTCGCGGCAGCTTCAAAGTCCAAAGCTTCACTCGCGCTCGCTCGTTCGGCGGCAAGGGTTTGCAGAAGACTTGCTCCCCGGGTGCTCAAGAACGCGTGGACTGTCGCGGCTTCTTCTCCGTATCGCTCGTCCGGGCAGCCTCCGTAACAGGGCGCGAGGCATTTTTGCATTTCCGAGTAGATACAGCCCGGAAACTCTGGATCCGGCGCGAGATCCTGAAAGCAGCGCCGCAGCAAGTGGAGGTCGAGAACCTGCTCCGCGTAGCGCTCCGCGGACTGACGTGAAGGGAATGGCCCGAACAGATCCTCGGCCGCTTGAGGCGCGATCGAGTTGGTGACCCAAACTCGTGGGTAGCGATTGCGCATGCCCACTCGCAAGAAAAAGGGTGTGCGCAGATGCAGTTTAGCCGAGGCTCGATCACCGAAAGCCGCTCGCGTTGCCCGGTACAACAGCCAGCGCGCGGAAAAGTCCGAGGCAGTTTCCGCCCAGGCGATTTTCCGAACCAGCTTTGCCAGCTGGAGTCGCTTGGTTTGCGCAGGCGCGGACGTGAGCAGCTTTCCGAGGCGGCTCCGAAGGTTTTGGGTCCAGTTCAGGTACGGCTCGCCCGTTTCGCCTCGCAAGCAGAACACCGCCGCCCGGGCCGGAGTCTGCGACCACGCCGGCTCCGGCGCAAGGGGGTCGAACTCGAGCTCATGCGCAAATAGCATCCCTTTCCCTTGAGCCTACGGCATACCCGCCTTGGTTGTCCCACCAGGATTTCCGCTTATGGGCAGTTGTTCTGAAACCGGCAATTGCGCCCATGCGCCCAACGGGCGCAGCCGTTCAGTCTTGCTGGACGACAAGGCTCCGCAGCAGATCCAGAATCTCCGCGCCCGACGCCTGCGGGTTGAGCAGAGCCTGGTCCAGCGTCGCCGCGATTCCGGTCGCCTCCGACTCCGACGGAGGCAGCACGTGGGCCATGGACCACTCGGGAAAGCTCCGTTCCGGGGCGCTCCCGCTATCGAGGACGGTGACTTCGCCGTGTCGCGGGTCTCGCTGAATGCGCTCGAAAATGCGCTCGATCGAGGTTCGCGGCCCTTCCAACACTTGCGCGAAATAGCCGGAGTTAAACAGGAGGGCGCCGGTCACGTTTTGCCGGCTGTTGTTGGAGCGCGCCGTTCCGAGGATCTGGAGTACTTCGCTGTCCCGGTCCGCAGGCGCGCCTTCGATGTAGTTCCTGCTGCAGTAGACAATCTTGTGAAGCTCGCTGTTCATACGTCACCTTTGTCGGAAATTGCGATTATGAAGCGGGGGCAAAAAGCTGAGGAACGATGGCGGCCAGCTCCCCGGACGGGACCGCTTTGCTGTAGTAAAAGCCCTGGACGGAGTTGCAGCCCTCGGCGCGCACATGCGCCAGGTGCTCGGCTGTTTCCACGCCCTCGGCGAGCGTGGAGATCCCAAGGCTGTGGCCAAGGGCGGAAATCGCACGCACGATCGCGCGATTCCGGCCGTCCGTTTGCTGCAGCGCGATGAGGGAGCGGTCGATCTTGATCTTGTCGAAAGGGAAGTTCACGAGCTGGCTCAAAGACGCCACGCCGGTGCCGAAGCTGTCCATGGCAACGCGGACTCCGAGCGTACGCAGCTCCTTGAGCGTGGCCAGCACGGCATGCCCATCGCGGAGCAGAATGTTTTCCGTAACTTCGATTTCCAGCCTGTTCCCGGACAAACCTGCGGCGGTGAGAGCGCGCTGGACGGACTGCGCGAAGTTGCCTGCCTCGAACTGCAGGGGGGAAACGTTGACCGCGACCGTGACGGAGTCGGGCCAGCGCGTGGCCTCGCGGCAAGCCGTTTTCAAAACCCACTCCCCGATGGGCACAGCGAGGCCGAGTTCTTCAGCCAGTGAGATGAAGTCGCCCGGGGGCACCAGGCCGCGCTTCGGATGCCGCCAGCGCAGAAGGCCTTCAAGGCCGATCACCGACCCGGTTTCTACGTCGATTTGCGGCTGATAGTGCAACTCCAACTGCCGCAGCACGAGCGCTTTGCGCAGGTCGAGTTCCAGCGTTCGCCGCGCGAGCGCCCGCTCCTGCATCGCGGGTTCGAAGAAGTGATACGTGCCCCGGCCCGCCGCTTTGGAGTAGTACAGCGCAAGGTCCGCGCTTTTGAGCAGCGCTTCCCGTGTTGCGCCGTCTTGCGGAGCGGACGCCAAGCCGATGCTGGCGCCGACATTGATTACATTTCCATCGATCAGGAAAGGTCCCCGCAGGTTCGTCCCGGGTGGCAAGGCTTTCCTCAGCTTCTTTCACGAAGTACGCAAGCCGGTATTCCTCCCCAAGCTCATCGATGCGTAGGTGTACCCGATGCCGGCTATGGAATGTCAGCAGCCCCGAGTGGTTGAATGCCGCTTGGGGACGGTTGCGGCCTTCGGCGTCGATCCACTGGTTCAGCAAGGAAACGTCTGGCTGTTCAGGACTGAGCGCGGACCTCAGGAGGTCGGCGAATGGAGCTCCGATGAGTTGTGCGCCTTCAGGAATATCGAGCAGAACGCGCAGGCTTCGGCTTGCCTGCACGATGCGGAGTTGCCGGTCCATAACCATGGAGGCAGTCCGGAGCTTTCCTGTCTCGGGCAAGCCATTCGCATCCGGCAGGCGTGCTGCGGAAGCGCTTCCGATGCAAGCGTGCGGGATCTGTTCAAGTTCTTCCGAAACCATGGGTCCTCACGAGCGCTCCTCTGCCGCCCACTGCGGGTTGATGCGCGAATCGCTCTGGCGCTGCGTTCTGTCAGCGTAGTTATCGGCAGTTCAGGAGAAAATAACAGGCCACGAAAGAAGAAAAACAATTACCGAAGTAATTGAACGCCGCGGCCGCATGCGCCGATAAAGAGATCACAAAGCGATACGGTCGAGATTATCGGGCGACGTAGGGAAGCTGCAAAGGTGCATGGGCGTTCGTGAAAAGACACCCTATGCTCCGGCAATCGTGAGGCCGTCGATACGGAGGGTAGGGCAAGCTGTGCGGGAGCGGAACTCCAGGTCGTTGCCGACGGCCGAAATGTTGTGAAACATCTCTTTGAGATTGCCGGCAACGGTGATTTCTTGAACGGCATAGGTGAGCTCGCCGTTTTCGATCCAAAGGCCGGAAGCGCCTCGGGAGTAGTCGCCAGTGACCATGTTGACGCCGCGGCCCAGGAACTCAGTGAGGTAGAAGCCCTGCGGAACGGTGGCGATGATTTGCTCGGGGGACTGCTCGCCGGCGGGGATGTACAGGTTGTGGGTGCCGATGCCGGGATTGCCGGCCAGCCCCCGCGTGGCGCTCGCGGTGCTTGCGAGGCCGAGCTTGCGGCCGGTGTAGGTATTGAGGAGGTAGGAGCGGAGGAAGCCGTTTTCGATCAGCACGGTTCGCCGGGTGGGCAGGCCCTCGCCGTCGAACGGAGAGGAGCCGAAGAGTCCCGGCAGTGTGCCGTCGTCAATGAGCGTAATGGAAGGCGCGGCGACCTGTTGTCCGAGCTTGCCCGAGAAGAAGCTGGCGCCGCGATAGATGCTGTCGCCGTTGGCGGCGTCGGCCATGGAGCCCAGGATGGAGCGGGCCATCTCCGGCGCGAACACGATCGGGACGCGCTGGGTGGGTACGCGGCGACCGTCGAGGCGGCGTAGGGTTCGGCGCGCGGCTTCCGCGCCAACCTGCTCGGGCGATTCAAGTTTCGCGAGGGTGCGGGCGCTCGACGACCATCCATCGCGCTGCATTTCGCCGTTTTGGCCGGTGGCGATGGGTACGGCGGAAAGCCGGCAGTACGACGAGCGGGACGCGCCGACAAAGCCGCGGGAATTTGCGAGCACGCGAAGGCTGGTCGCGGCTGAAAAACTACCGCCGTCTGAGTTGCGGATGCGCGGGTCAGCCGCAAGCGCGGCTGCTTCGACGCGGCGCGCGTACTCAATGCGCTCCGGGCCGGGCAAGGAGTAAACGTCATTGTGGTAAAGGTCGAGATCCGCGTCAATCGCTCCGAACGCTGACGGTTCAGGCAAATCCTGGAATGGGTCCGGAGACGCAATGCGAGCCAGCGCGAGCGCACCCGCGACGAGGTGCTCGAGCGCCGAGGCGGTAAAGTCGCTCGAGGAGGTCGACCCGACACGCCTGCCCTCTCCATCAGCGAGAAAGACCCGAAGGCCTACTCCGCGCGAGCCGGACTCCTTGAGCGATTCCAGCTCGCCCATGCGGACGTCGGCTTGAAACTCGTCGCCCTCGCGGATCACCACGTCGGCATCCGTGGCCCCTGCTCGACGGGCTTGTCGCAGAACTGCTTCGGCCTGTTCGGCCAGTCGCTCCGCATAGTTCGGGATTGCTTGTTCCATATACGTCCGGTTCATTGCGGCCTACACAAGCGCCAGCTCGCGCTGGGCGGCGCGGGGGCGCTTGAGCTCGTCTCCGTTGAGGCGGACGCTGACGAGTTTCGAGACGCCGGGCTCCTGCATGGTGACGCCGTAGATCATGTCGGCGGCGGTCATCATGCGTTTGGAGTGGGTAACCATGACGAATTGGGTGTCCTGGGCCATGGAGCGGAGCATATCGGCGAGGCGGCCGACGTTGGTTTCGTCGAGCGGGGCGTCGACCTCGTCGAGTACACAGAACGGGGCGGGCTGGTGCATAAAGATGCCCATCAGCAGTGAGAGCGCGGTGAGGGCTTTTTCGCCGCCTGAGAGCAGGAAAAGGTTTTGCAGCTTCTTGCCCGGGGGTTGGGCGACGATGTCGATGCCGGAGTCGCCGGAGTTTTCCTCGTCGGTGAGGCGCATGGAGGCCTGGCCGCCGCCGAACAGGCGCGCGAACACTATATTGAAGTTCTGGTTGATGCGCGCGAAGGCTTCGTCGAACTTCGTGCGCGAAATGCCGTCGAGTTCGCGGATGGTGGAGCGGGTGTTTTCGATGGAGTCGAGCAGGTCGCGGCGCTGAGTTTCGAGAAAGCCGTGACGGGTTTCGGCTTCTTTGAACTCGTCGAGGGCCATCATGTTGACCGGGCCCATGGCTTCCAGACGACGCTTGATCTCGCGGCAGCTCCCGTCTTCGGGCTCGATCGCTTCGGGGGCGAGCGGAACGACCTCGCCCGCAGTGAGCTGGGCGCGAAGTGCGTCCGCTTCGAGGCCGAGATCCTGGACGGAGGCTTCGGCGAGGTGAGCGAGTTCGGCGGCGAGCCGGGCCTGGGCAGACGAGCAAGTGGAGCGCTGCTCGCGGGCGTGGTCGAGTTCGGCGCGGAACTTGCGGAGCTGCGCGTCGGTCTCGGCGAGGCGGGAGCGGAGAGCTCTTGCTTGCTCGGCGAGGGCGTGGGCCTGGGCCGCCGCGGCTTCTCGGGTGGCGCGCAGCTCTGTTTCGCGCTGGGCGAGAACGCGGTTTTCCTGGTCGCGTTGCGCCCGCTCGGCCTTGGCGCTCGCGATCTGCCCGTCGAGCTGGGCGGCGCGGTGTTCGCCCTCAGTGAACATTCGGTCGATGCGGGTATAGGTCGCGTCCGCCCCGCGGCGACGTTCTTCCAGGCCCGCGAGCGCGGCGGAGCCTTCGGCTGCCGCTGCTTGGGCTTGGTCGCGGGCCGAGCGGGCGGCGCCAGCGGCGGCATGCAGCTCGACTTGCTTGGCTTCCACAGCGGCGTGGGTTTGTTCAAGCCGGGCGCCCTCGTCACGTTTGCGGGCGATCAGGGCTTCTTTTTCGGCGCGCTGGGCTTGGGCGCGGTCGGCCTGGAGGGTGTAGTCCTGGAGGCGGCGGTCGAGGCGCTGTTTTTCGCCTTCCATCTGGCGCATGGCGGCGCTTTCGTGGGCGCTTTCGCGCTCGGCGTGGCGGCGCTGCTCGGAGTGCGCATCGATCCCCCTGGTAAGCTCCGCGAGCGAGCGGGCCAGGGTCGCGGCTTCGACCTCGGTCTGGGCCAGCTGTTCCTCGACGGCGCTCAACTTGGATTGCGCGTCGCGCAGCTCGCGCTTCAACGCCAGAGGGCCTTCGGCGCGGGGCTTGCCGCCGGTCACGGTTACATTGTGAAAACACTCGCCCGAGGGCGCCAGGAAAAACGCGTCCGGGTTTTCAAGCGCAAGCGAGTGGGCAGTTTCGGCGTCCGGGGTTACAAAGCCGTCGCGGAGCTTGGGCAGGATCACTTCGAGCGACTTGCCGAAGCCGTCGAGCACCCGGATGCAGTCCTTTAAAGCGACGACGCCGCGGCCCGGCGCTAAGCCCGCGGCCTCATCCACCTCGAAGGAGAACCGGGCCTGCGCATCTTCCGGGTGCACCAAGAATGTGGCCCGGCCGTCAACACCGCTCTTCAGCAGGCGCATGCCCTCATCGGCGGCGTCCCAGCTTTTCACGACGATGTAGTTCAGCTCGTCGCGCAGGAACTCGTCGACCACAGACTCGTATTGCTCGCCGACTTCGAGGAAATCGGCGAGGGTGCCGACGGGCTTGAGGCCGCCGGCAAGGGTATTGGCGCGGAACAGCTTCTTCACTGTGTCGGTCGAGTAGCTGTGTTCGCGCAGAAGAGCGTCGAGCGAGTTGCGGCGGCCCTGGAGGTGGGCGCGCTCGGAGCGCAGGGCATCGCCGCGGCGGCGGGCTTCGGTTTCCCCCGTGCGCTTGGCGGCGGCGTCGGCGCGCATTTGGGCGAGCTCACTTTCCAGGCGCTTCAGGGTTTCAGACGCGCTTTCAAAGCGGAGCGAAACCTGCCCACGCTCGACGCCAAGAGCGTCCAGGTCGCGCTGGACCCCTTCGCGCTCGCCTTGGACGCGGCTGCGGTCGCGGTCGAGCGCGGCTAGGGATTCCTCGGCCTGGGCCTGGCCGCGGCGGGCTTCCGAGTGCTGGTGCAGCAGCTGGGTGGCTTCGCGGCGGGCGGCTTCGAGGCGGCCCTCGGCGGCGCCGACTTGGGTGGAGGCGTCGCGAGCCTGCGCTTGCTGCGCGGCGACCTCAGAGCGGGCG
>CAXTRW010000049.1:0-16198 GCA_964246765.1 uncultured Acidobacteriaceae bacterium
CAGCAGGGAGCTGTAGCGGACCTCGTCCAGCTCCAGCAGAAACAGGCAGGCCTCGGCCATGTCGTCGGAGTAGAGCAGCTCGCGGCGCGGGGTTCCGGTGCCCCAGACCGTGATCTCCGGCTGCCCGGCGGCTTTCGCCTCGGCGACTTTGCGCATGAGCGCGGGCAGCACGTGCGAGGTTTGGAGGTTGAAGTTGTCGTTGGGGCCGTACAGGTTGGTGGGCATGGCGGCCAGGTAGCGGGTGCCGTACTGGCGGTTGTAGGCCCAGCACATTTCAACGCCGGCGATTTTGGCAAGCGCGTAGGGGCGGTTGGTGGGCTCGAGCGGGCCGGTGAGCAGCGAAGCCTCGCGGATGGGCTGCGGGCAAAGTTTGGGGTAGATGCAGGAGGAGCCGAGGAACAGCAGCCGCTTCACCCCGGCCCGGCGGCTGGCCTCGATGACGTTGTTCTGGATCACGAGATTGTCGCGCAGGAACTCGGCCGGGTAGGTGCTGTTGGCCAGGATGCCGCCGACCTTGGCCGCGGCGAGCACGACGTACTCGGGCCGCTCGGCTGCGAAGAACTGCTCGACCGCGGTGGTGTCGGCCAGGTCGAGCTCGGCGCGGGTGCGGGCGAGCACGTTGCGGGAGCCGCGCTGAGCGAGCGCGCGGCAGATGGCCGAGCCCACCAGCCCGCGGTGGCCGGCGACATAGATTCTGCTGGTTTGCTGCATGGAGACATCCTACCGCCAAGAGTGGAGCTGGTATCTCGGCGTGCGCGCTTTGGTCCGGGTAGCCCATGCTGAGGTTTTCGCGTTGCTCCCTGCCGAAGTTCGGTGTTGGCGCGGAAACGGCATACGGTCGTCGCAGACGGGTTACTTCCGAGAGTGGGACTAGTCGGTATTAATGTGACAGATGAGGCATGATTGATAAATTATGCGGCCAACCTTCATCGTTGTCGGAATCACACTCCTTGTCTCCGTTTCTCCCTCACTAAGGGCGCAGAGTGTGAAGGACACGAGTGCCATCGAGGCAGTCCGCGCAGTCAATCAGGAAGCCGATAAATTGGACCCAACGCGGTTTGTGCAGATACTGACACAGCGCTTTGGCCCGCGTTTGACCGGTTCCGACAGCGAGCATAGATCGGCAGCCTGGGCTCCCGAAGAGATGAGGCGAGCCGGGTTGAGCCACGTTCACTCAGAGACCTGGACGCTGCATCGAGGGTGGAAGCGACTGCACGCGTCCGCTCGCCTCACAAAGCCTTATGGAACAGAGATGGAGGTCGCCTCCTATGGATGGTCAGGTTCAACCCATGGTGCTGTTTCGGGCGAGGTCGTACTGGTCGATGGCAACGCAACTCTTACCGAAGAGGCCACGCGGGAATGGAAGGGCAAGGTCGTCCTTGTCGCTCCAATTTCGAAGGACGGTATTCGTGGAGCTGCCGACGCGCCTGTCCTGGCAGCATGGGCAAAGAAGGCCCATGCAGTTGCAGTGATAGACGGCATCACTCGCCCGGGAGGCATGCTGCACACCGGTCCGATAGGCTTTCCCGGCCGGGAGTCTTCCGTGCCAATCCTGGATATGCCGGAGGTACAGCGGCAACAGTTGGAACGTTTGGTCAAGCAGGGTGCCAGACCCAAAATCCGGCTGGACATTGCCAACCGCTTCACCAACGGGCCGATTTCAGTAGAGAACGTAGTAGGCGAGATCGACGGCGCAGTGCACCCGGAGCAGGTTGTGCTGGTAGGGGCGCACCTGGATTCCTGGGATCTCAGTCCAGGCGCGACAGACGACGGAACCGGCGTGGCAGCCGTTCTTGCTGCGGCCCACGCTATACATGGCTCCGGTGCGCGTCCAGACAGAACAATTCGTTTCGTCCTCTATACCGGAGAGGAGCAGGGCTTACTAGGTTCTCAGGCTTACGTGGAACAGCACCGGGCAGAGCTCCAGAATTTCGTGTGCGCTCTTGTTATGGATTGGGGTGCAGGCCCGATCACACGCTTCCCGCTCGCCGGTCATCCCGAAATGGAAAGGCCGCTCAAGAATCTGTTCCAAGCAGATGAAGCATTCAAGTCCATCGACACCTCTGCTGGATTCCTGACTTTTACGGATGGCTTTGCCTTCACATTCGCTGGTCTTCCGGGCATTGGCCTGCTGCAGGATTCTCCCGGTTACGACAGAGATGCGCATTCCACAGAGGATTCGCTGGGAGCCGTAAACGGTCCTGCGCTCCGGTTCAACACGAGAGTGCTTGCGTCATCAGCAATCTGGTTGGCAGATGTGAAGCAGAAGCCCGGTACCGTCTTCACGCAGGCTGAAAATGAGCAGGCACTCCGCCCAGTTCGGAGCGCTCTACAAATGCTTGGAGTGTGGCCTTACGAGCGAAGCAGCATCCTGCGCTAGCTAGTCCAGGATTAGGCCCGCTAACCGCTGTTTTCGGAAGTTGCCATTCTCAGCGCCCTCACCGTACGACAGTCGCTCTGGAGATGGTCAAAGATAGCCATGGGCCGCGTCACGAGCGCTCCCGCGGTTGCCCTTGAAGGACCGCAGGCAGGCGGGAACGGGTAAGCTCAGGACGATGGGAGCCGGCGCGGGAAGCGAAAAGTGTCGAGACGCGTATCTGTGCTACCGCAGCGTTCTGCGCGCGGGCGGGGCGGCTTCGCTCGGCGGCACACTCGTTCTGCTCGCCGGCAGCGGTTCGACGGGGCTGGAACGGGCGGCCGGGGCGCGCATTGCGGGGGCGGCTGCGCTGCTGGTCCTGGAAGACGAGGCTGAGGCAAAGCTGGCCGTGCGCGAGGGGGCGTGCGACTTCCTGGTCAACGGACTGGACGAAGCGCTGCGGATCTTACGGAACGAGGTCCGCAAGGGGGCGCCGGTCGCGGTGTGCCTGCGTGCCGCGCCTGCGTCGGTTCTCCCCGAAATCGTGGCGCGCGGCGTGCAGCCTGACCTGCTGGATGCGCCGGAGGAGGAGCTGGTGAGGCGCGGCGCGCGCACGATTGCATGGCAGTTCGCGCTCGCATACGGGGAGTGCTGGGTCGAGTGGCGCGCGGGCTCCGCGCGGGTTCTCACCGAGGTGGACGGGCCGGCTGCGGACTCGCTTGACTCGGACGGTGGGGAACGTGGGCGCTGGCTCCGGCAGGCGCCGCTTGTTTTAGGCCGGGCGATGGCGCGCGGGCGCTGGCTGCCGATGCGGGCGGTGGAGTGCTCTCGTTTTGTGGCTGCCGTTGCGGCAAGCCCCCACGGCGCCTCGGTGACGGTGGAGCGGGCCGGCGTGGTGGTGTGGCCGGGGGCCGCGGGTTAGGGCGCGGCGAGCCGGAAGATCGTGCTCCAGAGCTCTTTCAGGCCGGCGCCGGTTTTGGCGGAGCAGAGCAGTAGCGGTTCCTCGTCGGGCGGCCCGAGTTCCAGACCGTCGCGCAGGGCCTTCACCGCCTTCGCGCGGCCATTGCCGGAGAGCCGGTCGGCTTTGGTGGCGACCAGCAGAAACGGCCGCCCGGCAGCGCGTAGAAAGGCAAGCAGCTGGGCGTCGCTTTCCTGCGCGGGGATGTTGGGGTCGACCAGGCAGAGGCACAGGGCGAGGGTGGAGCGCTCGCGCAGGTAGGGGTCGATGAACGAGGGCCACTCGGCGGAGATGGACTTGGAAATTTTGGCGTAGCCGTAGCCGGGCAGATCGGCGAAGAGCACGCGGGTGGGGGAGTCGGGGCGGTCGCTGATGGCGAAAAAATTGATGGCGCGGGTGCGTCCGGGCGTGGAGGAGACGTGAGCTTGTTTGGAGTCGAGCAGGGCGTTGAGCAGGCTCGATTTGCCGACGTTTGAGCGGCCCAGGAAGGCGACTTCCGGCGGCCCCGGGGCGGGGAAATGCGCAGGCGCGGTAGCGGACAGGAGGAAGCGCGGGAAGGCCATAAGAGGGGGAAAGAGTGGAGGGGTACGGGGCAGAATTGGAAGGTTGGTTAGAGACAGGCTGTATTCGTCAGGAAAAGGCGCCGCAGAAAGGGGCGAGGGAGGGAAGCGAGCAAGTATTCACTTATCTGCTTACTCTCCACCCTCCCCCCTATCACTGGTGCGGGCGAATCTCCGCCGTGGGCTGGGGCAGGTCGAGGAGCACCTGGGGCGTTTCCTCTTCAAGCACCGGCAGCGGCCCTTCGAGCGCGATCCCCAAAACTTCGTCCATCGATTCTACAAAATGCAGTTTCATGACGGACTTGAGGTTTTCCGGCACGTCGGCCAGGTCCTTCTCGTTCTCCTTGGGCATGATGGCCTCGAAGACGCCGGCGCGATGGGCCGCGAGCAGCTTTTCCTTTAGGCCGCCGATGGCCAATACCTTGCCCCGGAGTGTGACCTCGCCGGTCATGGCGATGTCACGGCGGACCGGGATTTTGGTGAGCGCGCTGGCCAGGCCCGTGGCCAGAGTGATGCCAGCGGAGGGGCCGTCCTTGGGGATTGCGCCCTCGGGGACGTGGACGTGGATGTCGACGTTGCGGTAGAAGTCCTTGGGCAGGCCGAGGTGCGCGGCGCGGGAGCGGACGTAGGAGAGCGCGGCCTGCGCGGACTCCTGCATGACGTCGCCGAGCTGGCCGGTGAGGGTGAGCTTGCCTTTGCCGTCGAGCACCTGGATTTCGGTTTGCAGGATGGACCCGCCGACCTCGGTCCAGGCCAGGCCCGTGACCAGGCCGACCTCGGATTTCTCATGTACCTGCGAGTCGCGGAACTTGGCGACGCCGAGGAACTCGTTCACGTTGGCCGCGGTGATGTCTTCCTTGTGCTTTGCGCCGTTCTTGACGACGCGCCGCGCGACCTTGCGGCAGACGTTGCCGATCTCGCGTTCGAGATTGCGGACGCCGGCCTCGCGGGTGTAGGCGCGGATCATCTCCTTGAGAGCGCTGTCGTCGAAGGTGATGTTGTCAAGGGTGAGGCCGTTGTTTTCAAGCGCCTTTTTGATGAGGTACTGCTTGGCGATTTCGAGCTTTTCAACCTCGGTGTAGCCGTGCAGGCGAATCACTTCCATGCGGTCCTGGAGCGGGCCGGGGATGGTGTGGAGCACGTTCGCGGTGGCGACAAACAGCACCTGTGAGAGGTCATATTCTACGTCGAGATAGTGGTCCTGGAAGGTGGCGTTCTGCTCCGGGTCCAACACTTCAAGTAGCGCCGAGGACGGGTCGCCGCGGAAGTCGGAGGCCATTTTGTCGACCTCGTCGAGCAAAAACACCGGGTTTTTGGTCCCGGCCTTTTTCATCGACTGGATGATCTGGCCCGGCAGTGCGCCGATGTACGTCCGGCGATGGCCGCGAATCTCAGCCTCGTCCCTAACGCCGCCTACTGACATGCGCACGAACTTGCGGCCGGTGGCTTTCGCGATCGACATACCCAGCGAGGTCTTGCCCACGCCCGGAGGTCCGACGAAGCACAGGATCGAGCCTTTCGGGTTCTTGACCAGCTGGCGCACGGCGAGGAATTCGAGAATGCGGTCCTTGATTTTTTCGAGGCCATAGTGGTCTTCGTTGAGCACGGTTTCAGCGTGCTCGATGGAGCGGGTTTCCTTGGACTTCTTCTTCCACGGCACGGCCAGGAGCCAGTCGAGGTAGTTGCGCGAAACGGTGGACTCGGCGGACATGGGCGGCATGGCTTCGAGCTTCTTGAGCTCGGCGATGGCCTTGTCGAAGACTTCCTTGGGCATGCCGGCGAGCTCGATTTTCTTTTTGAGCTCGTCCCACTCGCTCTTTTCGCCGCGGCCCAGCTCTTTCTGGATCGCTTTTATTTTCTCGTTGAGGTAGTACTCTTTTTGCGCGCGCTCCATCTGCCGCTTCACGCGGGTCTGGATCGACCGCTCCATGTTGAGCTTTTCGATCTCGACGTCGAGCACGCCGGCGATGCGAGTTAAGCGCTCAATTGGGTCGAAAACGTCCAAAATTTCCTGTTTTTCGGCGATTTCCAGCTGCAAATTAGCGGCAATCGTGTCGGCCAGCTTGGAGGGCTCGTCCACGCGCAGGGCGGCCATGGTGGACTCGAGATTGAGCGACTGCTGGAGCTTGACGTACTGCTCAAACAGCGAGGTGACCTTGTGCGCGAGCTGGTCGACCTGGGGAGTGAGCTCGAGCTGGACCTTGCCGGTGCGCACGGTGGCGACGAAAAATCCGTCGGAGTCGGTCATATCGAGCGCGCGGCCGCGCTCCAGACCTTCCACCAGAACCTTGATGTTGCCGTCCGGCATCTTCACGCTTTGGACGATGTTCCCGACCGTGCCGACCGAGTAGATGTCGTTGGCCGAAGGCTCGTCCACGCGCGCGTCGTGCTGGGTGGCGAGAAAGATCTTGCGATCCCCGGTGAGCGCTTCCTCCAGCGCCCGTACACTCGACTCACGACCCACGACGAAGGGGGTCATCATGTGAGGAAAGATCACCATGTCGCGGATGGGCATCATGGGCAGTTTGCGGGTTTCGCCTTTGGGTGCTTTGGACTCTGGCATTCTGATCCTCTCGTCTGTGATTCGACGTGCGAAGGGGTGTGGCGGATTCGCCGCGCGGCCGGGATGGAAACCCTGCTGTGTTGATTTGATTGTAATGCTTGGGGTGCTGCGGGCTTGGGGGAGTACATTTGCCGGAGAGGGCTGCGCTGCTTCAGCGGAAGTGCGGGTTTGTTTGGAGTTCGGGTTTTGTCTCCAAGACAGGCTTAGGAGGAGCTATGCAAGAGCTGGAAGGGCAGGTCGCTTTGCGTTTGCAGCCGTCTTTGCTGGGTGAAGCACGCAGGCTGGCGGAAGAGGAAGGAATTTCTTTAGATCAGCTCGTCAATGCAGCCCTGGCGGAAAAAATGGCCGCGCTGCGGACGGACGCGTTCTTCGATGAGCGAGCAAGCCGAGCGGATATTCCACGTGCACTGGAAATCCTGGAAAAAGCAGGAAACGGCAAGGCTTCTAAAGGTGTTTTCACACCGCAAGACCGTGATCGCGTAAGTGCTCGAATCCTGGAACTTGCTCGGGCGGATGAGCGCGTCACAGCCGGAGCCGTTGTAGGTTCCTTGGCGATGAGCGACGGCGACCGCTGGTCGGACCTTGATCTGACATTTGCTGTGAGTAAGCCTGACGAAATGCTTACCGTTTTAGACAGTTTCGCTGCATCACTTGCTGACGAGTTTGGCGCTAAGAACTATTTGATTTATCAAGCGGAGCAAGTGTTTATCGTGTCTTTCTGCTGCCCGGCTGCTTGCAAGTCGATCTTTCAGTAACGCCGGAAGCACAGTTTGGCGCGATTGGGTCGCAGTTTCGGCTGCTGTTCGGCGCGGCAGTAGAGAAGCCACAGCCGCCAGCCGCCTCATTGGAGCTCATGTGCGGCTACGCCGTGCATCATGCAGTCCGGGCGAGGTTTGCGATTGAGCGAGGGCGCGTTTTGCAGGCCGAATATTGGCTCAGCCCGCTGCGCGGTTACGTTCTGAGCCTGGCCTGCATCCGTTGCGGCTTGCCTTCCGCATACGGGCGAGGTTTTGACGCACTCCCGGTCGACATCAAAGCACAGGCCGTAGCCGGTCTAGCGAGGCCGCTTGAGCACACCGAGCTGCTCAGGGCGTTACGCGCGGCCCTGGATGAGCTCATCGTCGAGATGCGCTACCTTCCCCATTTAACCGAGAGCCTGGAACCCGAACTGCGCCTTCTGCAAGACCCGTGGCCGAGTCTCTAACGCAAGATAGAAGCTTGATCCTAGACAGAAGCCCGCTCGAAAGCGGGCTCCTCGTTATACCGCGTCCGTAGTTAGCCGGCCTTTTCCAGCAGCGTGAAGGACAGATCCCGCCGCTTGACCATTTCAGCCGTGATCTCAAGATCCTTGATCTTCTTATTGCCGGGCAGGTGATACATCAGGTCGAGCATGAGTTCTTCGAGGATCATGCGCAGGCCGCGCGCGCCGACCTTGCGGGACAAGGCTTCCTGCGCAACGGCCTTGGCTGCTTCGTCGGAAAAGCGCAGGTGTACGCCCTCGTATTCGAACAGCTTCTGGTACTGCTTCAGGATGGCGTTGCGCGGCTTGGTCAGGATTTCGACCAGAGCGACCTCGTCCAGCTCGTCGAGGATGCCGATGACCGGCAGGCGGCCGACGAACTCGGGGATCAGGCCGAACTTGATCAGGTCCTGGGGCTCGGCCTGGCGCAGCAGCTCGGTGTCGCGCTGCTGGCGCACGTCGATGAGGCCTTCGGCGAGCTGCTTCTCGGTCAGCGCCTTGAAGCCGAGAGCCTTCTTGCCTACGCGGCGGCCCACCACGCGTTCCAGGCCGACAAACGCCCCGCCGCAGATGAACAGGATGTTAGTGGTATCGACCGGCGTAAACTCTTGGTGCGGGTGCTTGCGTCCGCCCTGCGGGGGAACGTTCGCGACCGTGCCTTCGAGGATTTTCAAGAGCGCCTGCTGCACACCCTCGCCTGAAACGTCGCGGGTGATGGACGGGTTTTCGTCCTTGCGGCCGATTTTGTCGATCTCGTCGATGTAGATGATGCCGGTTTGAGCGCGGGCGACGTCGCCGTCGGCGGCCTGGAGCAGTTTGAGGATGATGTTTTCGACGTCCTCGCCGACGTAGCCGGCCTCGGTGAGGGTGGTCGCGTCGACGATCGCGAACGGCACGTCGAGCATTTTCGCGAGCGTGTGCGCGAGCAGTGTTTTGCCCGAGCCGGTGGGACCGACGAGCAGGATGTTGGACTTCGACAGCTCCACATCGTTGCCGCGTACCCGGTTCATCTGGATGCGCTTGTAGTGGTTGTAGACTGCGACTGCGAGCTTCTTTTTGGTCTGGTCCTGGCCGATGACGTACTCATCGAGGAATGCCCGGACCTCGAGCGGCTTGGGCAGGTGGGTGGGCGCGGCGCCCGTGGGGGTTTCGCTCTTGTCGTCTTCGAGGATGGAATTGCAAACCGCCACGCACTCATCGCAGATGTAGGCGCGCGGGTAGTCGCTCGGCGAGGAGATAAGCTTGGCGACGGCGTCCTGCGATTTGTGGCAGAACGAGCAGCGCAGGGTGTCGTCCGATCCAGTGCGCGTTTTCATAGGGGTTGCTCCTGAAACTTGTAGCCGGCCTGTATTCTACGTCCGCGGCCGGTCAATAATCTCGTCGACGATGCCGTATTCCTTGGCCTGGGCCGCGTTCATGATGAAGTCGCGCTCCACGTCGCGCTCGATCAGGTCCAAGGGCTGCCCCGTGTGCTTGGACATCAAGCCGTTGGTGATCTCGCGGATGCGCAGGATTTCGCGCGCGTGGATGTCGATGTCGGTGGCCTGCCCGCTCAGCCCGCCCATGGATGGCTGGTGGATCAGGACGCGGGAGTGGGGCAGGGCAAAGCGCTTGCCTTTGGTCCCGGCCTGCAGCAGGAACGCGCCCATGGAGGCGGCCTGACCGATGCAGTAGGTTACGACGTCATTTTTGATGAACTGCATGGTGTCGTAGATGGCCAGCCCTGCCGAGATCGATCCGCCGGGGGAGTTGATGTAGAGCTGAATGTCTTTTTCCGGGTCCTCGCCCGACAGAAAGAGCATTTGCGCGACGATGAGGTTTGCGATCTGGTCGTCGATCGGGGTGCCCAGAAAGATGATGTTGTCGCGCAGCAGACGGGAGTAAATGTCGTAGGCGCGTTCGCCCCGGCTCGTCTGCTCAACCACCATAGGTACCAGTGCCATAAACTTTGCTTCCCTCTTAGGTTGCCGGTTAAAAGCTATGCTCCCAGCTTCTCATAGAGCAGGGTGCCGGTCTTTTCGCGGCGAATCTGCTCGCGGATGCGCTCGAGCGCGCCGTCGCGGGTCAGGCGGTCGCGCAGGGTTTCAAGCGGCTCGCGGGACTGGACGGACAGCATTTCGAGCTCGCGTTCGAGCTCGGCGTCCTCGACCTGCACGTTTTCAAGCTGGGCGATTTTATCGAGCAGCAGCGTGCCTTGGACCTCGCCGAGAGCGCCCTCGCGCTGGGCGGCGCGCAGGCGCGGAAAGTCAAGCTGGCGCATCTGCTCCTGGGCCATGCCTTTCTGGGCCAGCGCGCGGAGGCCGCGGTCCAGCCGGGCGTCGATCTGCTGCTGCACCAGCGACTCCGGGATGGGAAAGCTGTAGCGCTCGGCCAGGGCTTCCAGAACCTTATCCTTGGTCGCGGCCTCGGCCTGGCGCTTTTTATCGGCCGAAAGGTGCTCGCGGAGCTTGGTCTTGAACTCGTCCAGAGTCTCGTAGTTCCCGAGCTCCTTGGCGAACTCGTCGTTCATTTCGGGGGCGCTCTTGTGCTTGATGGCCTTGACCTCGACGTTGTAGGCGATGGTTTTACTCGCCAGGCGAGGCTCGCCGAAGTCGGCCGGGTAGGTGACCTCGAACCGGAGCTCCTGGCCCGGCTTCGCGCCGCGCAGGGCGTCGTTAAAGGCGGGCAGGGTGTTTTTGCCGCCCACTTCAAGCTGGATGTCCTGCCCGGCGATGGGCTCGTCGAGCGTTTCGCCGTCCTGGACCTCGCCCGAAAACGTGATCTGAGCGTAGTCGCCGTCGCGCAGCTCGCGGTCTTCCTCGACCGGCTCCATGGTGGAGCGGGAATCGCGGACCCGTTCGAGTTCGGCCTCGAACTCCTCGTCGGTCAAATCGACCGTCTCTCGCGGCACGCGAACCTCGTTGTAGCCCTCGAGGTTGATCTCCGGCATCACCTCAAACAGCGCCTTGAAGCGCAGCGGCTGGCCGTCCTGGAGCTGCAGCTCGGTCACCTGCGGCTGCGAAATCGGCTGCACACCCTTGCTGTCGAGCGCATTGCGGAAGTGCTGCGGCAGCAATTGCTCGACCACATCCTGGCGGATCTGCTCGTCAAACCGGGAGCGAATCAGCGACGGCGGCACCTTGCCCGCGCGAAAGCCTGGAATGCGGGCCTGCCGGGTGTAATTCTTCACGATACGGCGAAAAGCGGAGGAGACCTCCTCAGCCGGGATTTCGACCTCGACATCGCGGGTCAGCTCGGGGTTGAGCGGCGGCGCGCCCGCGGGCTGGTCTGGAGCGTGCGAATGGGCTTCAGCCGCGTTTTCCGGGGCGGCGGCGATGATTTCGGCAGTTTCGATTTCTGAACTAGTCGCGAGGGTTTCTGTTGAGCTCAACGTGTGCCTTCCGGTGGGCTCGTCCCGTCTGTATCTCTTCGAAAAAAGCTCGGTGGAGGTTCGCGCGCGTGAGGCTAGGGAAGCGGCGCGAGCGGGGGACGGCTCTCTTCATTATGCTACGGAGCTTTCAAGAGCGGGTCAAACCGTCCTTCTGTCGACAACAGGTCGGAAAGGACGCGCAGCAGTTCCGGCCGGACGGTGCGGAGTTTATAGAACCTCGGCTCGCAGACAGCTGGGCCCGATCGCCGGGCATTGTGGTATATCTGTTATACGTATGCGTTTCGCCTTCGATCCTGGGAAAAGCAAGAGGCTCAAAGCGAATCCTAAGCGGGGCATCGGCTTCGAGGAAGCGCAGATGCTCTTTGAGCGAGAGCACATCGTTGACGGACGCTTCGATGACCCTGAGCAGTTCCGTGCCATAGGTTGGGTGAGCGGCACCCTGTACAGCATTATTTACGAAGTTCTGCAGGATGCCGAGGGCGAGTTCTATCACCTGGTGACTTTATGGAAGGCAACGAAGGAGGAAAGGAGAGCGTATGCCGAAAACATCTACTAAGCCGGTCGCGGCTGAGGAGATTGCCGAGATGGCCGATCGAGGACAGGACATCTCAGCGCATTTCACAGGTCAGTTCACGGTTGCGAGGCCGGCCATCCAGCGAGTCAATGTAGATTTCACTGCTCCGATGCTCAAAGAGCTGGACCGTGAGGCCGAGACGATGAACATCAGCCGTCAGGCCGTCATCAAGACCATGCTGCGGGAAGCGCTCGACCGACGCTACGTTGCACAGCAGGCTCGTCAGACTCAGTTGTAGACTTTGCGCCGTCTTCCGTCCAACAAGGAAGCGGCCGGGCGGCCGCCCCCTTGTTCTCGGCTTATGGGTTAGGAATTTGCTTCATCACCTGGTCGATTTTCTTTTGCGTTTGAGGCGATATCTGCCCCATGGGCTGTGGGGCGGGGGTAAACAGCTGCAAGCGCACTTTCCAGGTTACGCTCTGGCCCGGTCGCAGCGTCACCATACCGGTGTCCATCCCGTGCCACTCCGGGCCGAAGGGGTCGGCAAAGTTGAACTGCTCCTCGATCGCGACAAACTCCTTGGTCGGCGGCGCGTACACCTGCACGGTCTTGATCTCGGGCGACAAGCCTTCGATTCTGAGCCCGTAGTGCGAGGCCGGATCGGTGAGCTCCACGTCGACCGCGCCGTCGGTGCGGGAGAGCGTGGAAAAGTTATCGTCCAGGAACTGTTGCGCCAGCGGCTTGCCGGCAGGCGCGTTGAAGTCATACGGCGTCCCGGCGACCGGCTTGAGCTTGCCGGTAGGGAACACGTCGTCGTAGTTGTTGACCTCAGCCAGCTTGGCGGCCGGGATGTGGAGCATGGCCTGCTGCCGGTTGCCGCTGGGGATGGCAAAGTACGGGTGCCAGCCGATGGCCATGGGCTCGGCCACATTGCCCACGTTTTTCGCGGTAATGGTCGCGGTCACAGCGTCGCCGGCGAGCGCGATCTGGAAGTTCAGGTCGGTGTTCGACAGCCAATGGCCGCCGAAGTTGCCGGCGTGGAGGATACCGCTCACCGTTTCACCGTCCGCGGTCTTGGTGCGCGTGATGTTCTCGACCTTGCTGTCGAGGATGAGACCGTGAATCGCGTGCTTGCGGGCGCCCGGGTTCTTGCCGGCAAAGTCGGCGGGCAGGGTCATGGTTTCGCCGTGCCAGTGGGTGATCACCTGCTTGCCGTCCGAAGTGAGCGGGCCGATGATCCGGTTGGGGTAGGGGACCAGGAACGCGCCGCCGAAGGAGAAGCTTTTCACGCCGAACTGGTCGGCGGGGCCGCCGTTCAGTACCCCCGCTGCCTCGGTCAGGTCGGGCGAGGCCATCAGGCTCACCTCGCCCTGTCCGGGCAGATTGGCGGTGATCTGGAACAGGTTGAAGCCGCGGCCCGGCAGCACGGTTGCCGAGATGAACTGCGGCGTGGTGGTGGCCTCGGTGGGGTTACGGCGCAGCATCACAGCGTTCTCCCCGCCGATCTGCATGGTGGCGTCGTTGATCAGGGGCTTGGGAGCATTGGGATTCGCGGGCTGGGCGTGTTTGCCGCCGCAGCCGGGCAGCGCGAGCAGAAGGGCTGCGCCGGCGAACAGCAGAACGGGCGCGGTGCGGTTTGGAGAGGTGGGCAAGGCAGTGTGCTCCTCGTGCAAAGATGGGCCGCGGGCAGGTTGGCGATGCTTGCAAGCCGTTCCGCGGGGCGTGCCAATTCTACGATGAGCAGGCCGCGCGCTCGCCCTAAGGGCGAGCGGGCGCCCCAGGGGATGCGTAGTACCCGGCGCGGGTGGGTACTTTTAACCCCGGGCTGTCCGCCTTCACGATCAGCGAGTGGAACTGGTCCGGCGTTTCCGAGTTCGCCGGGAGGAACGACAAGCTGTAAAACCCCGGAATCTCCCCAACGCAGGACCGGATTTCCCCGGCTATGTCATTGCTGGAGTTCAGCACGCGCCCGCCGCTTTGCTCGGCCAGCACCTGCAGCGCGAGATTGGCCGGCTGCACGTCGGAGGGTTTTCGCAGCGGCTTCAGGAACTCTTTGTAGTAAAACTCGCGGATCCCCCCGGCATCCGCGGAGCCGAGAGGGTCGACGCTGTACAGCGTGATGCGGGCTTCCCGCAGAGCTGTTGCGAGGTTCACGACAGTGTTGAAAAGCGAGCGCTGCTGCCGGTCGCTGACCGAAACCCTGGGGCCGGTGAGGTAAGGCCAGCCCGGGGATACCCAGATGACGAGTTTGTGCCCGGGCCGGTTCCGTTCATAGTCGCTGAGGTTGGTGATCGCGTGGAGCGAGATGTCCAGGCGTTCGCCGGCGCCGTAGAAACCGGAGGACCGGGTGATGGTGCGAAGTCCGGTTTGGCGCCCGTCCAGCGCGGCCGCGAGCGCGATTCCGTCGCGGGTGGGGCTGCTTTCAATCGCCGGGCCTCGGTCGGTGAGGATGGCAAGGGTGACCGGGACCGCGAGCTTGCCGCCGTTGGCCCTCAGAAAGCGGTCGACCTGGTCGCGCGCATAGCTCACGGTGGAAAAGCCGGTGTTGACTGCATCGATCAGCAGCACCATTTCCGTGGGCGAGTCGGCCGGGCTTCCCGCCGGGGCAAAGGTCCGGATGGCTTGCGGCTGTTTGTCGTCGAGCACCGCGAAAGCGCCGCGACCGAGGCCGGGGACAGGGTTGCCGCGGCCGTCCAGGGCCAGCGCGTCCACGTAAACGGGCGTGGGGGTGTGCTCTTGCGCCGCGGTGAAACGCCCGAAAAGGGCCAAAAAGAAGCAAAAACAGCAAATTCGGAGTGTCATGGAATGCGATTTCCTCCGCCCGAGCTCAAAGACCTCTTCACTATAGACTTGAACGCAGATGACGGAGGCGACCCTTGTTTTTGAGCGCACGTTGCCCGCGCTGAACGCGCGCGTAGTCGCCTGCGAGCGCTGCCCGCGGTTGCGCCGCTACTGCGAGGGGATCGCGCGGGAAAAACGCCGTGCCTACCGGCACGAGGAGTACTGGGGCAAGCCGGTTCCAAGCTTCGGCGACCCGGACGCGCGGGTGCTGCTGCTGGGCCTGGCCCCGGGCGCGCACGGGTCCAACCGCACCGGCAGACCCTTCACCGGGGACGGTTCGGGGGCGTTTCTGTACCCGCTCTTGTGGGAGGCGGGGTTTGCCTCGCAGCCGCATGCGATCGCCAGGGGCGATGGGATGCGGCTCACCGGCGCGGCGATTACGTCGGTGGTCCGCTGCGCCCCGCCCGACAACAAGCCCAACGCGGAGGAGCTCCGGAACTGCGCGCCGTATCTGGACGAAGAGCTGGCGCTGCTCGGCGAGTTGCGCGTGGTTCTGGCCCTGGGCAAGATCGCGTTTGACGGCTACAGCGCTTACCTGCGGCGCACGGGCGCGATTGAGCGGCGGAGCGCATATGTGTTCCGGCACGGGGCCGAGTACCGGCTTCCGGACGGCGGATGGCTGCTCGGGACCTATCATCCGTCGCTGCAAAACACCAACACCGGCCGCCTGACCGCGCCCATGCTGCTGCGGGTTCTTGGCCGCGCGCGCGAGCTGGCCGGCCTGGATTTGCCTGGAGAGCTCGGGTGATCGCCGCAATCCTGATCGCGCTGCTTGCCCTGATGCTGGCTTCGTCCCTGCCGTGGCTGCCCTACAGCCGCCAGTGGGGATTCGGCGGGGCGGCCGGCATTGCCGTGGCGCTGCTGCTGGCGGTTTGGCTGCGGGTCGAGCGGGTGATCTAGAGAGCGCGAGATTTAACCCGGCGTTCGCATTGCGATCAACCGGCGGGAGTACGCTGAAGCGAGCCGTGTCTCGAAATGGGCGGTTTTGAAAGGCAAACCTGCTTGAGCGCCTCTGTTTTTGTGCTGGAAGACGACACCGATATCGCCCGGCTGGTCGAGCACCACTTGGTAGGCGCCGGCTATGCGCCCCGGCTTTTTTCCACGCCCGCCAACCTCATCCCCGAGGCGGAGCGGGCGCGGCCCGCGGTGTTTTTGCTCGATATCATGGTGCCGGGCGGCGACGGGCTGGAGGTGTGCCGGCGTTTGCGGGCCAATGCTCAGCTTTCCACCACGCCGATCATCTTCATGACCGCGAAAGCAAGCGAAAACGACCGGGTGCTGGGACTGGAGCTGGGCGCGGACGACTACGTCACCAAACCCTTTGCTCCGCGGGAGCTGGTGGCGCGGGTCAAGGCGGTTTTGCGGCGGTTTGAGCGCCCCAGCGGGCCGCAGACCATCCGGTTTGAAGACGTGGTCGTCGATGCCGGCGCCATGCAGCTGTTCGTGCGCGGGGAGCTGACCGCGACCACCGCGACCGAGTTCCGCTTACTGGACTACCTGGCCCGTCACCCGGGGCGGGTGTTCTCGCGCGACCACCTGCTGGACGCGGTGTGGGGCGATGCGCGCTTCGTGACCCCGCGGTCGGTGGACGTGTATGTGCGTCGGATTCGCGAAAAAATCGAGGCCGACCCGGAAAATCCGCGCTTCCTCAAGACCGTCCGCGGCGCCGGCTACCGATTTGAGCTGCCGAAAAGCTAGGGGGGAGGGTAGAGGGTAAAGGGGAGAGGGTAGAGCAAAGTAGCTGCGGTGCCGACCGGAGTGAGCCCTGGCCACCCTCCACCCTGGCCACCCTCCAC
>CAXTRW010000050.1:0-16040 GCA_964246765.1 uncultured Acidobacteriaceae bacterium
GTTTGGGCTGGGCGAGCACCATCGGGAGGAGTACCTCGACGCCGCGCCTGCCGTGATCCTGGCCGCCGCGGCTGCGCGCACCCGGCGCATCCGGCTTTCGAGCGCAGTCACGGTGCTCAGCGCGGCCGACCCGGTGCGCGTGTTTCAGGAGTTCGCGACCCTCGACTTGCTGTCCGGCGGCCGCGCGGAGATCGTCGCGGGCCGGGGCTCGTTTGTGGAGTCGTTTCCGCTGTTCGGCTACCAATTGGAGGATTACGACTCGCTTTTTGCGGAAAAGCTCGAACTGCTGCTGAGGCTGCGGGAAAGTACGCATGTGAATTGGTCCGGGCGGCATCGCGCGCCGCTCACAGGGCAGGGCGTGTTTCCGCGCCCGCTGCAGAACCCGCTGCCGGTGTGGCTCGGCGTGGGCGGGACCCCGGCTTCGTTTGCCCGCGCGGGCATGCTGGGGCTGCCGCTCATGGTCGCGATCATCGGGGGCGAGCCGCACCGGTTTCGTCCGCTGATCGACCTGTACCGCCGCGCGGGCAAGCAGGCTGGGCATGCGCCGGAGCAGCTGAAGGTGGGCATACACGCGCTGGGTTATGTTGCTGAAACCGGCGCGGAGGCGGGGGATGATTTCTTCCCCGGCTATGCCGAGGCCTTCACGAAGATCGGGCAGGAGCGCGGTTGGCCGCCGGTATCGCGGGCGCAGTTCGACGCGCTGCTGGGCCCGACCGGAGCGCTGATGGTGGGCGACCCTGAGACGGTTGCCGAGAAGGTGCTGCGCATGAGCGAGGCTCTGGGAGGGATTGCGCAGATTGGATTTCAGATGAGCGTGGCTGCACTGCCGCATGCAAAACTGCTGCGCGCGACTGAGTTATTAGGCTCGCGTGTAGCGCCTTTGCTGCGGCGCGTTTCCTGATAAATGCGAGTTCCTGCGACTTGAATCGATTCACTTAGCGCCGATGGAAATTCTCTCTAGCGCGGGAGTAAAGTACGGCTATACCACTTTGGTTGTAAGGCCCGCACTCAACCCCCGAAAGGCCGCGCCCATGGCAGAAATTCCTCAAAGCAAGTTCACCCGCCGCGGATTTCTTAAAGGCGCGGGCGTCACTGCGGCGGCGACCGCGGTCGAGTCGGCCCAGGCGCTGGTTCGCGAAACCAGGGACGGCCTGAAGCCGGACCAGACGGTCGGGCCCAATGCGCTGCCCATCAGGTTGCGCATCAACGGGCAGGAGCACGCGGTCACGGTTGAGCCGCGCTACACGCTAGCCGAAACGCTGCGCGACAACATCGGCCTGACCGGGACCAAGGTGGTGTGCGATCGCGGGTCGTGCTCGGCTTGCACGATCTGGCTTGACAAGACTCCGGCGCTGGCTTGCATGACCCTGGCGATTGACGCCCAAGGCCGTGAGATCACGACGATTGAAGGGCTTTCACAAGGCGGCGCGATGCACCCGGTGCAGGCCGCATTTGTGAAGCATGACGCGATGCAGTGCGGGTTCTGCACGCCGGGTATGGTGATGAGCTGCGCCGCGCTCTTGGAGCGCAATCCCCATCCGCAGCTGGCGGACGTGAAGCATGCGGTGAGCGGCAATCTGTGTCGATGCGGGACGTACCCTAAGGTGTTCGCGGCGACGCTGGAAGTGGCGCAGAACAAGCATATAGCCGGGCTGGTTTCGCTCGGCACTGGCAAGGAGGCCTAGCATGGCGCTCGACATGTTCGCGCAAGGGCAGCAGGTGCAAGGACCGCCCGCGAAGAAGGTGCAGAACGAGGCCAAGCCCAAGACCGGCGGCCAGGATACCGCAGCGCCGCCCTCTACAAACGAGACTGCGACGCCGAAGCGGACCGACAATTTCGTCTACGGGATCCCGCAAACCGGGCTGACGACCAAGCAGCGCGAAGTGGACGCGAACGAGCCGCCGCCGCTGCCCGCGAACGCCGACCTGCGCTTTATCGGCAAGCCCACGGTGCGCTACGACGGCCCGGCGAAGGCGACCGGCAAGGCTCGCTACACCGCCGACGTGCTGCTGCCCGGAATGCTGTATGCGCGCATGGTGGACGCGACGATCCCGCACGGGCGCATTGTTTCGATCGACACGGCCGAGGCTGAAAAGCTGCCCGGCGTGCGGGCGGTGCATGTGATCGAACACGAGCGCGGCGGCATGGCGCAGCTGCGCGACCCCAAGCAGGAGCAGCCCTCACGCTATCCGATCGTGCGTTATGCGGGCCAGCCGATCGCGGGCGTGGCGGCAGTGTCGCCGCAGATCGCGGACGACGCGGCGAAGCTGGTGAAGGTGCAGTACGACCCTATGTCGTTTGTGGTGCATCGCGACCGGGCGCGCGAAGCCGATGCACCGGTTGTGTTTCCCGGTCCGGCGGATGCGGCGGGCTCGGCGGGCGGGGGCGGCGGCCCTAAGGATGTGCCGCAGCACGGCAATGTGCACGGCCCGCAGCGTAAGCAGTCTGGCGATACGGCCCAGGGTTTCGCGCAGGCCGACGCCGTGGTCGAAACCGAGTACTGGACCCAGGTCCAAACCCACTCGGCGCTCGAGACGCACGGGTATGTGGTGGACTGGAAGCCCGAGGAAGTGACGGTCTACGCGTCGACCCAGGGTACGTCGAGCGTACGGGACGAGTTTGCCGAGGTGTTCAAGCTGCCGAAGACGCAGGTGCGCGTAATCACCGAGTACATGGGCGGCGGATTTGGCGCGAAGTTCGGTGCGGGGAATGAGGGCGTCATGGCGGCGAACCTGTCGCGCAAGGCGGGTGTGCCGGTCAAGCTGATGCTGGACCGGCGGCAGGAGCACATGGTCTCGAACCGGCCCGATTCGCACCAGAAGCTCAAGATCGGCGCGAAGAGCGATGGGACGCTCACCGCGATCGAGCTGACCAGCTATGGGACGGCGGGCGTGGGCACGGGCGCGGGCACTGCCGGCCCGGCGACCAACCTGTACAAGTGCCCCAACCTGCTGACGGAGGAGTACGACGTGTTTGTAAACGCCGGGCCTGGCGCGGCCTTCCGCGCGCCCGGCCACCCGCAGGGTTGCTTCGCGTTTGAGCAGGCGATCGATGAGGTCGCGGTCAAGCTCAACATGGATCCCATGGCGCTGCGGGACAAGATCGACGAGAGCCCCGCGCGGAGGGTGGAGCGGCAGCTCATCGTGGAGCGCACGAACTGGAGCAAGCGCCGCCCGGCCGGGGCTGACCAGGGCCCGGTCAAGCGCGGCATGGGGATTGCGCAGTCGGTCTGGTACCGGTTCGTTCGCATGGACTCGAACTGCGAGGTGCGGGTCGGTAGCGACGGGTCTGTGGAGCTGCTTTCGGCGGTGCAGGACCTCGGCACGGGGACGAAAACCATCCTTGCGCAGGTGGTCGCGGAGGAGTTCGGGATCCCGCCGGAGCAGGTGATTGTGCGGATCGGCGATACGCGCTACCCCATCGGGCCGGATTCGGGCGGCAGCGTCACCGCGGGCTCCATTACGCCCTCGGTGCGCAATGCGGCGTACAACGCCAGGCAGCAGATGTTCGCGGCAGCCGCGCCGAAGCTGGGCGTGGGTGATCTCGACCTGGATCGCAAGAGCGGACGGTTCGTTTCCAAGGGCGACCCGTCGAAGTCCTTCACGCTGAAACAGGTCGCGGCCAAGATGCCGGCCGGCGAGATTGCCGTGCGCGGCGGCCGAGCCCCGGAGTACGGGAAGGAAAAGCTGACCTACGGCGGCGTGGACTATGTGGAGCTTGCGGTGGACACGGAGACCGGCCGCGTCCATATCGAGAAGGTTTTCGGCGCGCACGATTGCGGGCGGCCTATTAACCCGACCGGCGTGATCAGCCAGATCAACGGCGGCATTCTCCAGGGCATTTCTTACGCATTGTTCGAGCAGCGCGTGATGGACCCGAAAAACGGATTTATGCTGAACGCGAACCTGGCCGAGTACAAGATTCTGGGCGCGCGCGAGGTGCCGGAGATCGAGATTGTGCTGGTGGAGAATTACATCGCGGAAAGCTCGACCGACGCGGCGGGCATTGGAGAATCGGCGGGCATCATCACCCTGGCGGCGGCAATCGGGAATGCGTTTTATAACGCGACGGGCGTGCGGATGCGGCGCATTCCGATGACCCCGGCGAATGTGCTGGCGGCGCTCGGGAAAAGCGGGGAGGAGCAGGTATGAACCGGTTTGCTTACGTAGACTGCCGGACGGTGGACGAAGCGCTGGACCAGCTCGGGCCGGACGCGACCTTGAAGGCGGGCGGGATCGATCTTCTCGACCTGATGAAGGATGGGATCGTCGCGCCGCCCAAGCTGGTAAACATTCGCAATGTCGCGAGCCTGCGCGGAATCGAGGCGGGCAAGGACGGTTTGCGCTTGGGGCCGCTGACCACGCTGGCCGAGATTGCCGCGCACCCCGCGATCCAGGAGCGCTACTCGGCGTTCTCCGACGCCGCAGGACATGCGGCGACCCCGCAGGTGCGCAACATGGCTACTTTGGGCGGCAACCTGATGCAGCGCCCGCGCTGCTGGTACTTCCGGTCGAGCGACTTCGACTGCAAGAAAAAGGGCGGCACCAGCAGCGACTGCCACGCGCACGAGGGCGAAAACCAGTATCACGCAGTGATGAATAACTCGACCTGCGCGAGTGTCCATCCCTCGTCGACCGCGGTCCCGCTGTTGGCGATGAGCGCTCGCGTCGAGCTCACGTCGAAGCGCGGCAAACGCACGGTCCCGATGCACGAGTTTTACGTCCCGCCCGAGAAGAGCCTGATCAACGAAACCGCGGTGCAGCCCGGTGAGGTCATCACGGCGGTTTTCGTGCCCACGCCGGAAGCGGGCACTCGGTCGGCATACCAGAAGTACGGCGAGAAGGAGAGCTTCGACTGGCCTATCGCCGATGCAGGCGTGGTGCTGGTGATGGAAGGGGCTGTCTGCCGCAAGGCCGCGATCGTGCTGGGTGTGGCCGCGCCTACGCCCATCCACGCGACCGGCGCCGAGCGCGTGCTGGCCGGCAAGCGCATCGACGAAGCGACCGCGCGCGCCGCTGGCAAGGCCGCCATGGAAGGCGCGACGCCGCTCTCGCAGAACGGCTACAAGACCCAGCTGTTCCAAACCGCCATTTACCGCACCGTGCTGCTTGCCGCCGGGCAGATGGGCCGCGATCCGAGCGCCGCCGGCTGAAGGAGTTTTCTTATGTCCACGCTACCGATCGTCGAAACCCGCTGCGCCTACCTGCGCTCCAAGAGCTCGTATGGGCAGTACGGCGACTTCCATGAAGACATGGTCGAGCTGATGGGCGCGACTACCACCTACTGGTGCCTGAAGACCATGGGCAAGGCCGGGCCGGATGAGCACTTCGTGCACCGGTCCGTGTGCGGCGAAGGGCGGCGGTGCTGGGAGCGCCCGGACGAGGCCTGAATCAGCGGGGTGGAGCCGCCTCTCCCGCGACCCACAGAACGATTTTTGCCGAGGCATCCACGCGCTCTCCCGATTCCGGCGTTTGCGCCAGCACTGTTCCGGGCGGCGTCGCGGGGGAGAAAGTAACCTGCGCCCCCGGCGGCGCGCCTGTTTCGCTTTCAACGTGCAGCCCGGCCCGTTCCAGCTCCGCTGCCGCCGTTGAATAGCGCTTCCCGACCTCATCGGGAATCGCCCACGCGGGCGTTTGCTCCGGGGCGGGCGAGGCTACCAGCAGGCTTACGCTGGGCTGCTCGGCCTCTTTCGCATTCGCGCCGGGGTCCTGCGCCAGCACCGTTCCGGCCGGCGCGGCGCGCGTGGGCAGATGGGCGATGGCCCCCAGCTCCAGCCCTTTTCGCCGCAGCAGCAGGGTGGCGTCGCGCTCGTTTTTGCCTACTACCGCCGGGATGGCCATGCGCCGAGGCCCGAGACTTTCAGCCACCGCCACGTCCCATCCACGCCGAACCGTCGCGCCTTCGGCCGGCGTTTGCAGAAGCACCCGGCCCGCGGGCAGCGCGGTCGAGTACAAACGTCGGCTTACCGACAAATCGAGCCCCAGGCGCGCGGCCTTGCCGGTAGCCTCGGCGACTGTGAGCCCTTGTAACTGAGGCACCTGCACGATCGACCGATGGACCGCAAACTGCATGGTGACGATAGCCGCGAGGCACGCGATGCCGGCGAGCAGCATGGCCACCAGCGCAAATCGAAAATACCCCCTCACGCGCCCGAGTCGCCCCCGCCTTCGCCTTCGGGTTCGCTTTCCAGCTCGACGGACGTGGCGATCTCCACCGAACCTTGCAGCATGATGGACACGGAGCAGTATTTTTCCTTGGACAGAGCGACCGCGTCCTCGACTGCCTTCCGGTCGAGCTTTGCACCCGCGGCCGCATAGCGCAGGTGGATGCGCGTAAACACCCGCGGCGGGTCCGTCGGCTGCTCCGCTTCGGCGGACACGCGCAGCGATCGCAGCTCCTGCCGCTTTTTGCGAAGGATGCCCACGACGTCGACCGACGTACACGCGCACAGGGCCGCCAACACCGCTTCCATCGGCGAGGGGCCTGCGGTGTGCTTTGCGTCCGTGTCGAACAAAAGCGCGTGCCCGCTTTCGCTGCGGCCCTCAAACTGCGAGCCGCCCTTCCACTCCGAACTTGCGATCATTGTTGCTCCTTTAGTGGTGGTGCGAGTCGGTCACCGGTTCGGGATGGATCAAAACGCGATCCACCTCCGGGCAGCCGCTTTTGAAGCGGTCTTCGAGCGCGGTAATGACCTGGTGGACGCGGCGCATTTCAAGCTCGTCCGGCATGGCGCAGTGGCAGGAGAGTAGAAAGCGCTCACCCACGCGGCTGACCACGACGTCGTGTACATCGAGAATCTCCGGCAAGGGCGCGGCCGCGTGGCGCAGCAGCTCTTCCATGGAACGGTCGCGGGCCTGGAGCTCCGGTTGTTCGATCGTCGCGGGCTCGCTTTCGATGTGGGTCAACACGCTTTGGACCTGCGGCAGGGCGGCGCGGATCTCGTCCTCGATGCGCCGGACGAAGTTGTGCGCCTTTTTGAGCGGCAGCTTTTCGTTCACTTCCAAGTGCTGCTCGATGCGCAGGCCGCCGCCGATGGTTTGCACGGAAACGTCGTGGAGCATGACATTATTGCGCAGCGCCACCGCGCGCACCCGGTCGAAGATGCTCTCGGTTTCGGTCTCGCGAGGCACGGTGCGGATCACCACGTCGGCGTCGGGCAACACGCGGCGAACCGCGGAGGTGGCCTCCTGCACCAGCTGCTCGGTGCGCTGAAAGGTGAGCTGGCGCGACATGGACAGGGTGAGGTCGGCGAAGTGCGCGGCGCCGGCCGAGCGCATGCGCGCCTGGTCGACAGCGAGCACCCCGTGGACGCGCCGGACCTCCTGGAGGACGCGCCGGCGGGTGTCGCGGGGAGTGGCGTCCACCAGTGTGCCCACGGTGCGGCGGCCCACATTCCAGGCAAAAGCGAGGATCATGAGCGAGACCAGCAGGGCGGCGATCGAGTCCGCGTAGCGCAGCGCGCCCAGGTGGAAGCGCTCGCTGGCCCAGGTGAGCGCGAGGCCGAGGAAAACCGCTGCGCTGGCCCAGATATCCGAGGCGAAATGGGCTGCATCGGCGGCCAGCGCGACGCTTTGGGTGCGCGCGGCCACCCGGCCGAGGCTGCGCGAGCGCCACAGGTCCACCGCGACCGACAGCGCGAGCACGGCCATGGGCCACGCCGGGTAGCGAATGGGGTCGGCATGGCGGACCATGCGGCCGATGGCCTCCGCGCCGATCCAGACGGAGGAGGCGAGCATGAGGAACACTTCCACAAACGCCGAAAGGTTCTCGACCTTGGCATGGCCGTAGGGGTGGTCTTCGTCGGCGGGCTTGTCGGCGACGCGGACGGATACAAATGTGAGCCCCGCGCCGACCAGGTCAAGACCCGAGTGCGCGGCGTCGGACAGTACGCCCAGCGACCCGCTGAGGAGCCCGGTCGCAAGCTTGAGCAGTGTAACCGCGAGCGCCGCGGCGGCGGAGCCCATGGCCACCGCGGCCTTTTCGCTCGCCGCGCTGTGCAGGGCGGCGGGGCGCATGCTTGGGCTCGATGGCGCGAGGGGGCCGCTCATGGGTCTAGGGTATACCGGCGCTTCAGCGGGAGTGGACTAAGGGTCCGTCCCAAACGATACGGAGCCGGACCGGTGCGCGCCCGGATCCACGGGTTTGCAGCAGCTGCGCGCCCGAAGCCGCCGCAGGGTTGGACCGCGCCTCTTTCCGCGCGTGGTGGCGGTGGCGGCGATGTGCATGGGCGGCACCGCAGTGTGCGGGCGGGCTCCCGGCGGACAACGCCGCCGGCTGCACGCTGCCCGCGGCGTCATCGTCGTCGAGCAGCTCCAGCAGCGCGAGGTCGTGTTCAGGGTCTTGCGCGATCGCGACCGAGCGGCTCTCCATGATGTTGTGGAGCGGTGGACGCGAGCTGCCCACGCCTATGTCCTTTGCGATCTGTCCTTCCGGCGTCAGCACGGTATGCCGCGCGACAACGACCTTGTCCGTGTCGAGAAACAAGCCGTTCCCGATGGCAAACTGCGTATGGACGCTGGCCGGCAGATCGGCCTGCTCCGCCAATTTCATCTCGTTGAGGAGCGAGCGCGACGGCGCCTCCTGAGCCCAGCCCGCGGTGGCGGCGCACATCAGAAGCCCGAAAATAAAAAGCGCACGCACGTGCAAGGGATACCAGAAATGCAACGCCGCGCGCCATAGCCGATTTGTGAATTACCGCGCCCGATAGCCAAGATCGGCACTCCCCGGCAGCGCGCTGAACTATTTGAGCGGCTTGCGCCCGACGTACAGCCCGGCGATCCCGAAGGTGTACGGGCTCCAGGAGGCGTCCCGAAAGCCAACCCCGCGCATGATTTCAAGCAGCGCAGCCGGCGCAGGAAAGCGCCCCACCGACGCCGGTAGATAGCTGTAGGCCGCCGAAGCGCCCGAAAGCCGCGCCGCCACCCTGGGCAGCACTCGCCGGAAGTACAGGGCGTAGAGCTTGCCCAGCAAGCCGCCGGGCTCGGCGAAATCGAGGATCCCGAGCTGCCCTCCGGGCTTGAGGACGCGAAAAAACTCCTCCAAGCCGCCCCGGTAATTGCGGAGGTTGCGAAAGCCGAACGCAGTTGTGACGAGGTCTTGCGAGCCCGAGGCCAGCGGCAGCCGCATTGCATCGGCCTCCACCGCGACGGCCCCGCGCCGGCCGAACTTGCGCGCGCCGCGCGCGAGCATCGCATGCGAAAAATCCACCGCCAACATAGGGGCCGCATTCGGCGGACGTCGCCCAAGCAGCGCGAGCGTCATGTCGCCCGTGCCGCAGCACACATCTGTGACGCGCGCTTCCGGATTTGCCAAAAGCGCACGGAAGCGCCGCGCCGTGCGCCACCACCACAGCCGGTCGACGTTCATGGAGAGCACGTGGTTCATGAGGTCGTAGCGCGGCGCGATCTCGTCGAACATCGCGCGCACCTTTTCCGCTGCTTCCCGTTCGCCGGCCGCGCCCTCGGGCCGCGCGCCTTCAGCCACGGCGGGCCTCCGCCAGCATCGCTTCGGCCGCGCCCAGCAATTCCGCCTCGCTCACGTCCTCGACCACCACGGCATCGCCGATGCCCCGCGGCAGCACGAACCGTCGCTTGCCGCCCGAGTTCTTTTTATCGCGGCCGGCGGCCTCGATCAGCGCCCCGGCGCTCGCCTCGAACCGGGGCAGCGCTCCCATAGCCCGGACCAGTGCTCCGGCGCGTCCGGCTTCCCCGCTCGTCATCAGCCCGCGCCCGCGCGCGAGCTCAAACGCCGCGAGCATGCCCCAACCGACCGCTTCGCCGTGCAGCAGTGCGCTGTAGCCGGTCGAGGCCTCGATCGCGTGGCCCAGAGTGTGGCCCAGGTTCAGGATCATGCGGGGCCCGCTTTCGCGCTCGTCCTCGGCCACCACCGCGGCTTTGATCGCGACCGACTGTGCCACGATCCGGCCCAGAAGCGCGGGGTCGGGTTCGCGCTTGAGCAGGTCGGGCACGCGCGTTTCGAGCAATCGAAACAGGGCCGCGTCGCGAATGATGCCTGCCTTGACGCTTTCCATCAACCCAGCCCGCAGCTCGCGCGGCGGCAGCGTCCTGAGCCACTCCACGTCGGCAAACACCGCTTCGGGATGATGAAACGCCCCGACGAGATTTTTCCCCGCCGCGAGGTTCACGCCCGTTTTGCCGCCGACGGATGAGTCCACCTGCGCCAGCAGCGTTGTTGGCGCCTGCACATACGCGATCCCACGCATATAGATCGCGGCCAGGAAGCCGCCCACATCGCCCACAATGCCGCCCCCGAAGGCGACCAGCAGCGACCCGCGGTCCGCCCCGGCGCGGGCCAGCTCCTCCAGCAGCCGCTCGGCCTCGCTCAGGCGCTTCGACTGCTCACCCGGAGGCAGAAACAGCACCGAGGGTTCGGTCTCAAACTCAGCCAGGAGGCGGGGTCCCCACAAGGCCCACACCGGCGGCGAGCTGAGCACAAACACGCGCCGCCCCTGCCCATACCGCGCGAGCGCCGGGAGCAGGTCCGCGCCGATATGGACCGGGTACTGCGCGGAAGCGGTTTGGACCCGGACCGTGTGCATGGTGCTTTCATCCTATCCCGCCGGGCCGTGCACCCCACCCGCGGCGCCCGATGTCTAATACAGGTATGGAACAGCGCACCCCGGACTTTCTCGTGATCGGCGCCGGCATTGCCGGGTTGAGGGCCGCCATTACGCTTGCCGCGCACGGCCGCGTGCTTGCCGTCACCAAGGAGCAGCTGGGCGAGTCGAATACCAGCTACGCGCAGGGCGGCATCGCGGTCGCTATGAGCGGCGCTGACGACGTGGCCGAGCACTGGGCCGACACCCGCGCGGCCGGCGACGGCCTCGTGGATCGTGAGGCGGCGCGGGTTTTGGTCGCCGAAGGCCCCGCGCGCGTAGAGGAGCTGCTGCGCTGGAACACCGGGTTTGACCGCGGCGCGGCGGGAGAGCTGCTGCTGACGCGGGAAGGCGCGCACTCGCGCAACCGCATCCTGCACGCCAACGGCGACGCCACCGGCGCGGAGATCGGCCGCTCGCTGCTCGCGCACGCGCGCACCCATCCGGCGATCGAGCTGCTGGAGTGGACCGGCTGCACGGGGCTGCTCGTTTCGGAAAACGGGCGCGTCGCGGGCGCGAGCTTGCTTGCCCGAGATGGACGCGAGCTGAACGTGACGGCCCGCGCCGTGCTGCTGGCATCCGGCGGAGCGGGCCAGGTGTACAGCGATACTACCAACCCGGCGGTTGCGACCGGCGATGGCATCGCCTCGGCCTGGCGGGCGGGCGCGGCTGTTGCGGACATGGAGTTTTACCAGTTCCACCCCACCGCGCTGTCGCTGCCCGGCGTCCCGCGCTTCCTGCTCTCCGAAGCGTTGCGCGGCGAGGGCGCCTGGCTGGTCAACGACCGGGGCGAGCGCTTCATGGAGCGCTATCACCCGCTGATCGAGCTCGCGCCGCGCGATGTGGTCGCCCGCGCCATCACCCGCGAGGGTTTGGCCCCGGACGGTAGCGCGTGCCCGGTGTACCTTGACATGCGCCACGTTTCCATCGACCTACCCGCTCGTTTCCCGGGTATTTCCGCGTTTCTAGCCCGGCACGGCCTCCTGCTCAGCCGCGACCTCGTCCCGGTGCGCCCGGCCGCGCACTACCTCATGGGCGGGGTTGAAACCGACGCTCACGGGCGCACCTCGCTGCCCGGCCTCTACGCCGCGGGCGAGGTGGCCTGCACCGGCGTCCACGGTGCCAACCGGCTAGCGTCTAACTCGCTGCTGGAAGGCCTGGTTTTCGGCGCGCGCGCGGCGGAGGCGATGCTGTCCGAGCCCCCGTCCGCGGCGAAGTTCATGCCCGCTTTTTCGGCTCGCCCGGCCTATGGGGCCGCGGCGCTTCGCCGAACCCTGCAAGCGGCGATGTGGCGCGACGCGGGGCTGCTGCGCGACGCCGCAGGGCTCGGTTCGGCGCTCGATTGCATCCACGAGCTGCGCGATCGGGCCGCGAGGCCCGGTGCCGAAGCCTCGCCCGCGCGCGAAGCCGCCGAGTTGGGCAACCTGCTCGCGGTGGCCGAGCTGATCGTCCACTCCGCCCTGGCCCGCGAAGAAAGCCGCGGCGCCCACTTCCGCAATGACTACCCAGCCCGCGACGACGCCCGCTTCGCGCAGCATTCGTTGGTCGTGGGTCGTCATCCGGTTGCATTCGCGAACCGGCCTTTGTAGGCGAACCGGATGATATCCCGCAGTCGCGTTGCAGCAGGCTTTCTGCTGGCCAGCTCGCTGACGCTTGCTCCGGCCATTCTCGCCGACAAGGCCGAGCAAAGGTTGCCGGTGCCGCTGGCCGCGGGCGCGACGTTTCCCGTCGTGCTCTCCCGTGCGCTGGATGCAAAGCATTCCAAACCCGGCGACGCGGTCGTCGCCAAACTGACCCAGCGAGTGCCCCTGGGGGACGGCCTGTACCTGCCGGATGCGGCGGAACTGGTGGGCACGGTTCTCGCCTCGCCTGCCGACACACTTACGATCGAGTTCACGCTGCTGCGACTGCACACAACGACCCAGCCCATCCAAGTGAAGCTGGTGGCCGGGGCAAGCTGGCTCGACCTGGAGTCGACGCGCGAGCCGCTCGGCGGCCCTACGCACAGCACCAGCGACTGGACTACCAAGCAAATCGGCGGCGACGAAATCTACGGCGCCAATGTGGCAACCAAAGTGTACGACCGGTACAGCCGGCAGGTGGGCCTGGCCGACGGCACCGGGGTGTACGCCCCACCGCTCGCGCCCGGGATGCCGGAGCGGGCCATGGGACCGTTTTCGACCACGGCGTCCGGACTGTACGACCTGCCCGGTCTGCGGATCGCGTCCCCCGGCAGCACGGGCGGCCCGATCGTCTTCGGGCTGACCGGGGCAAAGTGGCAGCTGCACGCCCAAACCGGCCTACTACTTCAGGTCATCGTGCCGTAAAGTTGAAGCCGGCGCGGGCAGAAGCTTGCTCGCCGCCGCGAACACGCCAAGAATGCCCAGGATCACAAGCAGCGAAGCCCACGCCGGGATTTCGACCCACTTCGCCAGAAGCATCTTCGCCGCCACAAACAGCAGAATCACCGCCAGCCCGTAGTGCAGCAGCCGGAGCTTTTCGAGCATCCCGGCGAGCCCGAAGTACAGCGAGCGCAGACCCAGGATCGCGAAGATGTTGGACGTGTAGACGATGAACGGGTCGCGCGTGATCGCGAGCACCGCCGGGATGGAGTCCAGCGCGAACAGCAGGTCTGTTACTTCAACGGCGATGACCACCAGCAGGAAAGCCGCGCCATGGAGCTCACCGTCGCCGCGCTCGGCCATGCGGCGGCGCAGCCATGTGAGCGGCGCGGGTTGTTTTCTGCCGGGGCCGTCGTGCTTGGCTCGCACCAGGCGCAGGCCCGCAATAAGAAGAATCGCGCCGAAGACGTACTGCACCCAAGCGAACCGGTTCAGAAGCGACACGCCCGCGAAAATGCAGAGCCCCCGCAGCACGATGGCCCCCAGCACGCCCCACAGGAGCACCTGGCGCTGGCCGTTTTCGCTCAACCCCAGCGACCGGAACAACAGCAGGAAAACGAATAGGTTGTCGACGGAGAGCGAGCCCTCGACCAGGTATCCCGAAACGAACTCAACCGCGCGCCCGTGGCCCTGCTCATGCGAAATGAACAGAGCGAAGCAAAACGCCGCCGCGGCCAGCAAGCCGGTCCACGCCCAGGCTTGTCGCACGCCCGCGCGGGGGCTTGTCGCGCGCCCCAACACAGCCAAGTCCACCAGCAGCAGGGCCGCTACGACCGCATGGAACCCGATCCAAAACGCGACGGATGCTCCGGCGACCTCGGACCTCATCACCTGGCGCTGGAGGCTTGTTGATTCAGCAGGTGCATTGTCTCTTCCACCACCGAGCCCGACACCGTCATGCTGTGCGCGCTCAACTTGTCGAGGGTGTCCTGCGCGGTATGGTGATAGCTGTCGTTCGGCCCATAGTCGATGTCGATGATGTCGGCGCAGGGGACGCCGCGCTGCACGAACGGCAGATGATCGTCCTCAACCTGGGTCGTGGTCTTGAAGAAGTAGCTCCCGTTGCCTTCCGCGTCCGCGGCCTGCTTTACGGTGTCTTCGAGCGCAGGGGTGGAGTTGGTGTCCCGCTGGATATCGAGGTCCTTGTCCCCGATCATGTCCAGCAGCAGAAACGCCTTGATCTTCGAGAGCGTCCCGTCGGCCTGCCATTTCGCGGCCAGGTGGCGCGAGCCGTAGAGCGAGTCCGAGTGCGTCCACTGCGGCCCGACTGACTCCTCGCCGTCGAAAAACACGAGCCAAACGCTATAGCCCTCCGGCGGGTGGGCGCGCAGGTCGTTGGCGATTTGCAGCAGCAGTCCGGTGGTCGCGCCGCCGTCGTTCGCGCCGACGAACGGGATGTCCTTGAGCCAGTAGTTGGTCTCGTAGTGGGTAGCGAGCACGATCACGCCGTCGCGCTTGCCCGGAAACTTCACGATGAAGTTGTGCATCAGCTGCGGGCCGGCGGGGGTCGACGAAGTAAAGGTGTCCTCCTGCAACTGATCGTGCGCGAAAAACTTCCTGAGATACGCTTGCGCCTTGGCAAGGCCCGGGCTGCCGTTGTAGCGGGGGCCGGTTTCGGTCACAAAGGTGCGCGTGTAGGCAAGCGCTCTTGCGCCGTCAAAGCTGTTTTTCGCCGCCAAAGCCGGGCCGGCGCTCACCAGCGCCGCGCAGAGCCAAACGAACCAAACCCGCAATCCGCTCACTTGGCCGCCTCCAATTTTCTGCACCGCCGCGCCGGGTGTACCGCCGCCGAAACCCCGATGCTGATCAGATACAGAACCAGCATGGGCGAGGCGAACACACACATGGTAATGACGTCCGGAGTGGGGGTGATGACAGCCGCGACCACGAAAATAATCAGCACGGCATAGCGGATGTTCTTCCACAGAAACTTCGGGCTCACAATCCCGAACAGCGACAGGAACATGACCAGGATGGGCAGCTCGAACGTGATGCCCAGGCCCAGAATCACCGTGAGAAACAGGTCGGTGTACTCGTTGATCTCGATCAGCGGACGGAACTTGTCGCCGTAAGCCAGCAGAAACTCGAGCGAGCCGGGATACACATAGTGGTAGCCGAAAAATGCCCCGGCCAGAAACAGCGAAACCGTGGCCAGCATGAACGGCCACACGTATTTTTTTTCGTTTGCATACAGCCCGGGCGAGATAAACAGCCACACCTGATACAGCACGTAGGGCGAGGCGAGGATGGCCCCGGCCATGAACGAAATCTTCAAGTAAAGGTTAAAGGGATCGACCGGATTGTGGTAGACGAGCTGCGCGTCCAGGTGGTGCTTTTTAAGCGCGACCGTGATGGGCTGCTGCATGAACACGTAAATGCGCTCATGGAAGGCGTAGGCGACGAAAAATGCTAAAACCAGCGCCACAATCACGTGAATGAACCGCTTGCGCAGCTCGTTCAGGTGCTCCATCAGGCTCATGCCGGGCAGCTCGGCGCGGTCGCTCACCGCGGTCCGGGCGCGGTCAAGCGCGTCCTGTTTTTCCAGCAGGTCAGCCACGGTGGACCGGCGCCTCTTCTGTTTCCGTGTGCGTGGGGGCCGCTCCGTTCGGGGAGCGTTCCGCGGGCGTCACTGAGGTCGTGGAGGTTTGGTCCGCGGGCGACCCTTCCATGGGTGGAATCGCGTCCACTCGCAGCAGAGGGTGATCCTCGACCGGGTGCTCCTCGCCGGTGGTGGCCGAAACCGCATAGGGAACAGCTTCGCCGGCGGCCTCGGGAGGCGGCAGGATGCTGTTTTCCGCCTCCGCTGCGGGAGCGCTCAAAGCAGCGCGCTCCCCATCCTGCTTTTTCTGCTGCTCGTGCTGCTCGGAAACTCGCATTTCCTCGTTGAACTGGTACTTGAAATCGTTCGATGCCTTGCGGAACTCCGCCATCAGCTTGCCCAGCTGCTGGGCAAGCTCGCCCGTGCGCATGGGCCCCAGCAGCACCAGGGCCAGATAAAAGATAAAGATGGGGTCGGCCCGGT
>CAXTRW010000051.1:0-16029 GCA_964246765.1 uncultured Acidobacteriaceae bacterium
CTGCTACGCCCAGCGCGCGCCGCACGAACTCGCGACCCTCTCGGAGGTAGACGCGGTGGTCGGTAACAGCCACAAAGGCTCTGTCGCGCGGATTGCGCTGGGTGGCAGCGGGGGTTCTCTGTCCAACCCGGGAGCCGGCTTCGTGTCGGCAAGCGCTCTCGGGGGAGCTCTGCTACACACGCCGTTCGCCCACGCCTGGTTCGCGGGCGAGCACGCGGATTGGAGCGCTCTTCCGCTCGCGCCCGTAAGCGCGATGCGGACCCGGCCCATCCTGAAAGTGCAGGACGGCTGCGGCAATCGCTGCTCCTTTTGTGTGATCCCGGAGACCCGCGGCCCCAGCCGATCGGTTGCGCTGGACGAAGCGGTGCGGGCCGCGCGGAGGTTTGCGGAGAACGGCGGGCAGGAGCTGGTGCTTTCCGGCATCAACCTGGGCCGCTGGGGCCGCGATCTCCGCCCGGCGCGCTCGCTCCCCGAGCTGGTGCGCGCGCTGCTCGAGCAAACCGAACTGCCGCGCCTGCGGATTTCCTCGGTCGAGCCCATGGATTGGACCCCGGAACTCGTCGCGCTCTTCGCCGAGTACGCAACCGGCGCGTACCCCCGCCTGGCACCACACGCGCACCTGCCCTTGCAGTCGGGCGCGGACGCGGTCCTGCGAAGAATGCACCGGCGCTACCGGCCCTGGCACTATGCCGAGAAGCTCGCGGAGCTGCGGCGGCTGCTGCCGGACGCTGCGATTGGGGCGGATGTGATGGTTGGTTTTCCGGGCGAAACGGAGGCGCTGTTTCGTGAGAGCTACGAATTCATCGCGGCCCAGCCGTTCACCTACCTTCACCTGTTCCCTTTTTCGCCGCGCCCCGGCACGGCCGCCGAGCCCTGGCACCGCGAGCGCCCCATTCCATCCGGAGCGGTGCGGGAGAGGATGGGCGCACTGGAGAGCCTTGCCGCCGAAAAGCGCCGGGGGTTCCGGGCCGGCTTTCTCGGGCGCGAACTTTCCGCCGTCACTCTTCGCGACGGCACAGCGTTGTCCGCGAACTTCCTCCCCGTCCGGCTTACTTGCCCGCATCCTCCCAACCGACTTGTCAGCGTTGTCATCCAAACATTCGAAGAGGGCGAGCTTCAGGGGTCTGCCCAAATCGGCAGCCACGCGCTTGCAGCCGGGTGATATGCTGAAAGCGGGGCGTCGCCCCGACCTAATCGGAGGAAGTCATCGATAAACGTTCGGCCAAGCAATTCATTCGGATCAACGACAAGATTCGTGCGCGCGAAGTGCGCGTGATCGACGAAAAAGGCGAGCAGCTGGGCATTTTAGCGCCTTTCGACGCTCTCAAGATCGCTCGCGAGCGCGGGCTCGATCTTGTCGAAGTGTCGCCCACTGCCGTCCCGCCGGTATGCCGCATCCAGGACTACGGCAAGTTCCTGTATGAGAAGGACAAGAGCGACCGCGCGGCCCGCAAAAAGCAAAAGGTCATCGTCATCAAAGAGGTCAAGTTCTCGGTCACCGTCGACGAGCACGACTACCAAACCAAGAAAAACCAGGCTGTGCGATTCCTGGGCGAAGGGGATAAGGTCAAGGCCAGCCTGCGCTTCCGCGGCCGGCAGATGGCCCATCGCGATCTGGGCTACAACATCATCAATCGCCTGATCCAGGACATCGGGGATACTGGTGTGGTCGAGTTCATGCCGCGCATGGAGGGCACGACCCTGCATGCGATTTTGGCCCCGGGCAAAAAAGTACAAGCCGAGCGGGAAGCCGCGGCGAAAAAAGCAGCCGCTCCCGCGCCGCCCCCAGCGCCGGCCCAGCAGGTTGCGACCATGCAGTAGATTTTCAGGTTTGGCAGAGAACAGCTCCCCCGGCTGTTTGTCGACTGCAGCCGGGAACCTTCCGGATCAACGCTTGCGCGGTTAACTTCTGGAGAATCCCTGTGAGCCCCAAATCGACCAAATCCCTTGTGGTGCTCATGATTGAACACGAGCAACCCGAAGGCCTATCAGCCCGCAAACTGGTGGTGGAAAGCGCCAAGCACAACGTCCTCACGGCATATAACGTCGAGGACGGAGTCAAGCTCCTGGAGCGTTTTCCCAAGGTGGATGCGGTTCTGGTCCACGGACTGCTCCAGAATCGCGACGACCTGATCGGGGAAGTCCGGAAGCGTCGCCCGGAGATGCCGGTCATCGTGGCGTCTCCCGTGGAGCGCGACTACCCCGGCGCGAACTTCACCATTCCCAGTCACGAGCCTTCCAAGCTGCTCGATTTGCTTGCCCGCGAATTCGGCGCTTCCATCACAAACTAAGGCTCCATGTATACTGACCAATGTCCCAACCGTAGCCAATCCAAGCAGGAAAGCCATGCCTAAACTAAAGACCCACAAGGGCGCCGCCAAGCGCTTCAAAAAGACCGGCACCGGAAAGATCAAGCGCGGCCAGTCGAAAATGCGCCACATCCTGACCTCGAAGGAAACCAAGACCAAGCGCAAGCTGGCTCACAGCACGCTGGTTTCGGATGCCGACTACGCCAAGGTCGCCCGGATGATCCCCTACGCCTGAGTGCGCGCGCCCTTTTTCAGGGTGATCGCGTGGGAGGCGCCGATGCGCCGACCCCGAGTAACAACTCGAGACACTCGCAGGCACGAGCGTGTGAAGAGGCCCACCTGCCTCCAGCCGCAAACCGCACAGACCCAAAAGGAGCCCGACCATGCCACGCGTCAAACGTGGAACCAAACGTAACGACCGCCGCAAGAAGATCCTAAAGCGCGCGAGCGGATATTTCCTCACCAAATCGAAGCTGTACCAGGCCGCACAGGAAGCCGTGGAGCGCGGACTGAAGTTCGCCTACAGCGGCCGCAAGCAGAAAAAGCGCCAGTATCGCTCGCTGTGGATCGTGCGCATCAATGCCGCCGCCAAAATCAACGGCATTTCCTACTCGCAGCTCATGCACGGCTTGAAAGTCGCCGGAGTGGAGCTGGATCGCAAGATGCTGGCCGACCTGGCCGTTCACGACGAGCCGGGCTTTGCCGCGCTCGTCTCCCAGGCGAAGACGGCTTTGGCTGTTTCGCCGCAAGCTGCCGCCTAAGCCCGCACCGCCCGATAAAGCACGCCCTCACCGGCGCGCTTTTCACTTTGGCAAGCACACGCCGCCGCACAACAGCGACCAACGCCCACGCATCCCTCCTACACACAGGAGAAACCATGGCCAACGACGACCAGGCAGTAAAAAAACTCATCGCTGTTCTAAAGGACAGCGAGCGCGGCTTCAACGACATCGGCGAGCACATCAAGAACACGGAGCAGCGCTCCTATTTCATGGAGGAAGCGCGTGTACGGGGCTCGTACGCGCAGGAGCTGGAACGCGCGGTCAATCGCGTGACCGACGCCGACGTGCATGAAACCGGCACGGCCGCGGGCGCGGTCCACCGGGTTTGGGGCGACATCAAGGCGCGCTTGGGCGGAGGCGACCACACGCTGCTGGAGACCGCGGAGCAGGGTGAGGATGTCGCGAAAAAGGCTTATCAGGACGCGCTCGACGACACAGGCGTTTCAGACACGCTGCGGGCTCTGATCGCCCAGCAGGCTGAACATGTGCGCCGGTCACACGATCTGGTCAAAGCGTTTCGGGACTCAACTAAGTAGGCCGGCGAAATCGACGAGGGCGCGCTCGCAGAGCGCGCCTTTTTGCGTCCTGCGTCGCGCAAGCGCACACTTAGAGGGATGATCCGCTCTCATAATGGAATCCTACCCACCATCCCCGAAAGCTGCTACGTTGACCGGTCTGCGCAGGTCATCGGCGACGTAACCCTGGGCGAGCAGGCCAGTGTGTGGATGAACGCGGTGGTTCGGGGCGATGTGCATTCGATCCGCATCGGCGCCCGGTCAAACGTGCAGGACTGCGCGGTGCTGCACGGCATGCGACATTTATACCCGGTCCACGTGGGCGAAGGCGTCACCATCGGGCATAACGCCACGGTGCACGGTTGCGTTATCGAGGACAACTGCGTCATCGGCATCGGGGCGCGGGTGCTTAACAATGCGCGCGTCGGCGAGGGTTCGATCGTAGCGGCCGGCGCGGTCATCCCGGAGGGGCTGGTTATTCCGCGGCGCTCGCTCGTGACTGGGGTGCCGGGGCGGGTTCGCCGCGCGATCACCGCGGAGGATTACGAGCTGATCCTGACGTACGCGCGGAATTACCTGGACTACAGCGATGTGTACCGCCGCGAGAGTTAGACGCCGGAGCTCACGTTGTAGCGGTGCGCGGCCCACACGCCCCAGATTACGCAGATAGGGTGGAGCACAATTAGCGCAAACCCGGCCGTGAGGATGCCAAGGGTAATGTAGAGCACCAGCATGATGATGGCGCCGATCCCGGTGCTGTACAGCATACCGAGCGGCCCGAGAAATACCGTGAGCACAAGCGCCAGGATTACGCTCTTGCGTTCTCGCATTGAAGTGGGCGCTCCCGTCGCCATGTGGGGGAGATGGCGCAGGGTGGCATGGGGTTGCCGTGCCCGTTCGGGGCACTCGGGACTGGTAAACTTGTCGCTTACTCCCATGAACCCGATAAAAGCAGTGCGCGGTACGCGGGACCTCCTGCCGTCGGAAACCGAGCTATGGAACCAAGTGGAGGCAACCGCGCGGCGGTTATTCGCGCGCTACAGCTTCGGCGAAATCCGCACGCCGATTTTTGAGGATACGCAGCTGTTCGCCCGGGGCATCGGCGAGGAAACCGACGTCGTTTCGAAAGAAATGTATACGTGGGAGGACCGGGCGCGAGCGGCGAGCGAAAAGGCGCAGTCGCTCACCTTGCGGCCCGAGAACACGGCCGGGGTCGTGCGCGCGTACATCGAGCACAAGCTGGGTGAAACCGGCCTGCTGCAAAAACTCTTCTACATCGGCCCGCAGTTCCGGCGCGAGCGGCCGCAAAAAGGCCGCTACCGGCAGTTTTTCCAGATCGGCGCGGAGGTGATCGGGCCGCCCTCGGCCGGCTCGGAAAGCCCCCTGCGCGATGCCGAGGTGCTGGAGATGCTGGCGTCGCTGCTGGACGAGCTGGGCGTGACCGGCTGGAAGCTCGCGATCAACTCGGTAGGGTCGGCAAGCGACCGGCCCCGGTATGTGGCTGCGCTGCGGGAGGCCCTGGTTTCAGCAGCGCCGGGCATGTGCGCCGACTGCCGACGCCGGGCCGAGACAAACCCCCTGCGCGTGCTCGACTGCAAGGTTCCCGAGGACCAGCCCAAGATTGACGCGCTGCCTCGGATTGCGGAGTATTTGGACGAGGCATCCTCGCAGCACTTTGCCTCGGTGCGCGCCGCGTTGGACGCCTGCGGGGTATCGTACACGGTCAACCCCCGCCTGGTGCGCGGACTGGACTACTACACCCGCACTACTTTTGAGTTCACCCACGATGCCGGCCTGGGAACGCAAAACGCCCTGCTCGGCGGCGGCCGATACGACGGGCTGTCGGAGATGCTGGGCGGCCCGCGCGCCCCCGGCATCGGCTTCGCGATCGGCGCGGACCGGCTGGTGCTCACGCTCCAGTCGCAGGGCGCGAGCCCGGGCGCAGCGAAGGCCGATGTGTTCATCGCCCCTGTAGGCGAAGCGCAGAACCCCGCCGCGCTCGGGTTCGCCCGCGAACTGCGCGCTCAGGGCCTGCGCGTCGAGCTGGGAGACGGCTCGTTTCGCGTGAAAAAGTCCTTCGAAACTGCCGACAAACTCGCGCGCAAAATCGTGCTGCTGGGCGAGGATGAGGTCGCAAGCGGAACGCTGACGGTCAAGGATTTCGCAACCGGCGAGCAAACCAAAGTACCCCGGCAGGAGTTCGCAAACACTTGCCTTCCGGCATCCACGGCAAGATAAGATAAATCCATGGACACCAAGCTGATGGCGGACCTGATCGCGTCGATCCGCAAAGCGCTGGAGGAGTTTCTCACTCCGTCGCTCCGCGACATCCGCACGGAAGCCCATGCGGATACTGAGCAGCTCCGGGCTGACATCGATAAGCTGTTTCAAGACGTAGCTCAGCTGCGCGCGGAAGCCGCGCAGTCCCGGCATGAAACCGCGGCAAATCTTGCACAGACCCGCAGCGAGGCCCAGCAGTTCCGGCAGGAAACGGCCGGGAATTTCGCACAGTTTCGGGCCGAAGCGCAGCAGTTCCGGCAGGAAACAGCGGATAGTTTTGCGGAAGTTCGCTCCGAGGTCTCCCAAGTTCGCTCCGAGGTCTCCCAAGTTCGCTCTGAAGCTCAGCAATTTCGAGCGGAAACAGCTATGAATTTTGCCCAGGTACGGGATGTAATGGCCGATATATGCGGCGATGTGTCCGACCTGCGCGGCGAGGTGACCTCCCTGCGCTCCGCCGTGGAGCGCGGCTTTTCCGAGATCGGCGCCAAGCTCGACATGCAGGCAGACGTCCAGCGTCTCAAGGAACAAGTCGCCTCCCTGCAATCGGGCCAGCAGATCAAGGCGCTCGAAGCGCATTGAAGGATATTTTGCTCGACCACCTAGGAAAGCTCCAACGCACCGACACCTGCGGCGCCCTCGGCGCCCGGGACGCGGGACGCGAGGTCACCCTGCTCGGCTGGGTGAACCGGCGGCGCGACCACGGCAACCTCATCTTCCTCGACCTGCGCGACCGCTACGGCATTACGCAGATTGTGCTGGACCGCGATCTCGCGCCCGAGGGCCACGCTAAAGCCGAGCACGTCCGGCCCGAGTACGTTGTCGCGGCGCTCGGCACCGTGCGGCTGCGCGGCGAGGGCGCGGCCAACCCGAACATGGCCACCGGCGCGATTGAAATTGCCGCGCGCGAGCTTCGGGTGCTCAACGACGCGAAGCTGCCGCCGTTTTCGCCCGCCGAGGACGCCATCGCCAACGAGGAGCTCCGGCTCAAGTACCGCTACCTGGACCTGCGCCGGTCCGAAATGCAGCGCAACTTCCTGGTCCGGCACAAGGTCGCGCTTGCGGTGCGCCAATACCTGTCCGGGCTCGGCTTTCTGGAAGTAGAAACGCCGATGATGACGCGGTCCACCCCCGAGGGAGCCCGCGACTACTTAGTACCCAGCCGTGTGCATCCAGGTGAGTTTTTTGCCCTGCCCCAGTCGCCACAGCTGTTCAAGCAGATTCTGATGATCTCGGGCTTTGACCGCTACTTTCAGATCGCCCGCTGCTTCCGCGACGAGGATCTGCGCGCCGATCGCCAGCCCGAGTTCACGCAAATCGACCTCGAAATGACCTTTCCGCAGCAGGACACCATCTTTGCCGTGGTCGAGGGCTTCCTCAAGGCGGCGTTCGCGGCGGTCGGGATCACGCTGCCCACGCCCTTTCCGCAGATTACCTGGGACGAGGCGATGAGGCGGTTCGGGATCGACAAACCCGACCTGCGCCTGCCCGGCCTCGCCGATGTTCGCGACGCGTTCGCGCCGGAAGACATGCAAACCCTCAGCGTCGAGCCGGAGCTGCCCGTCGTGGCCGTGCGCATCCCCCGGGTCGGCGAGCTTTCGCGCAAGGAGCGCGACGAAAACCGGCCGCTATTCGACCCACGCAAGGGCGCGAAGCTGCTGGACGATCTTAAGCGGCTGGAAAAGAGCTTCCCGCAGGCGGTCGCGACAGTACGCGAGCGCGCCGAAGCCGGTCCGGACGATCTGCTGGTGCTGGTCGCGGGCAACGCAGCCGCGACGGTCAAGCTTTCGGAAACGAAGTCGCCGGGGCGGCTTTCCGAGCGCGAAATCGGCGTCCTGAGCTCAGCCGGGGCGCTGCGGGTCGAGCTGGCCCGCAAGTATGCTGCACGCCACGGGGCTTTCGCCGAAACAGACCGCGTGGTCGCAGCAGCGGCCGGTCAGCTGGCGCAGTCGCTCCACGGCGGCTTCCATGCCGGGCACGGCGATGGGTCGGAGCTCGACCGCCCCACACCGGTGGACGGCGCGAAGGCCTTCCACCCCATCTGGGTCACGGACTTCCCCATGTTCGAGCAGGACGCGGAAACCGGCCGCTGGTCGCCGGCGCACCACCCCTTTACCGCGCCCCACGAGGCCGACATGGACCGGCTCTTGAGCGACCCGGCGTCGGTACGGGCGCGCTACTACGACCTCGCCATGAACGGGCTTGAGCTCGGGTCAGGGTCGATCCGTATCCACCGGCAGGACGTCCAGCGCAGGATTTTTGAGGCGCTCGGGATGAGCGATGCGGAGGCTAAACAAAGGTTCGGGTTCTTTCTCGACGCGCTCGAATATGGCACCCCGCCCCACGGCGGCATCGCGCTGGGCCTGGACCGGATCGTGATGATCCTGGCCGGAGCAAGCTCTCTGCGCGAGGTGATCGCGTTCCCGAAGACCGCGAAAGCCATCGACCTGATGGTCGACGCGCCCACCCCCGCGACCGAGCAGCAGCTGCGCGAACTGCACATCCGAACCGCGCTGAAAATCTAACCCGCGAGCCCTAACCCACGAGCATGGCGTGGAGCTGGAGGACGGTTTTCCAGTTCCGCATCGTGGGGCTTCCCGGCACGCCCGGCGCGGTGCATGCTTGGGCTAGTTTAGACCGGCCCATGCCGTGGGGTAGATCGAGAAAAAGCTCTCGCCCGCGCAGGGCTGTCCGCTCCTCACCGGCGCGTTTCTTCTCCAGCGCCGTAACCGTGGCCGGGGGCGGCGCTTGCTCGAAAAACACCGCGTGGCAAGCAGCGGAAGACCCGAACGGGTTGGCCGCAATTACGCCGGCGAGTTCAGGCAGTGTGCGCAAGACCACCGGAATCCGGAATGCGAAGCGCCCTTCCAGGGCCGATGCGATCACGCCCGATCTAAGCCCGGCGGGAGCCGTACACACCAGGTTCCCGCTCTGAATGTAGGTGGCCACGTCCACACAGCCAAGTTCCCCAAAAAGCGCACGCAAATCCGCCATGGGCACGGAGTGAGCGCCGCCGACGTTAATGCCGCGCAGCAGGATGAGCAGCCGCTCACTCGGCATGCGGGCTACTTACGCCGCCCGATCTTGTACACGATCCCGACCGCGCCGAAAAACTCGTTCTGCCCGATGCCGGAGTAGTGGGTGGGCTGGTAGTCGGCGGTAAACCGCACCGCGAACCGGGGCGCGATCTTGTAATCGGCCCAGCCGCCGAGGGCAAACGCCGTGGCGAGCTGGTTGTTGTGAATGCCGATCTGGCGCGGCTGGATGCCGGAGCCTTGGAATGCCTGGTCGAAGTTGCCCTGAGCGCCCCCGATCAGCAGGTGCGCGCCGGCCGTGTACTTCGGCGTTTGCCACAGCCGGAACGAGGGCCCGAACAGAAACAGGTACTCGGAGGCGTTGGAGGTCGCGGGCAGGTTGTAGGGATTGATGGGCAGGTCGTAGCTGCCGTACAGGCCGCGGGCGGTCGCCTCGAGTCCAAACAGGTTTCCAAACCAGCCAGTGGCTGAACCCTGCCAACCCAGCAGGTTGGTGGCGCGCACCTGGTGCGCGAAGCCCGGGTTGAAGTGCGAATACGCCGCGCCGCCCAGGATATCCAGGCGTTCGGTGTCGTTGATTCCCGAAACCGCAGGCGCGGTCGCGGTGATTTGCGCGTGAAGCGAAGGTGCGAAAAAGGCGGCAGCGGCGATGGCAACCGTGCACAGGAAGTGTTTCTGAAACGTCAACGCGAATCTCCTAGGAAGGGCGGCCCGACGTTGGCCGGGCGCGACTGCCGAACAGACGGGCAGCATCGTTCTGCTGGTTGTAAGGATACCGCTAAAGTGATCCGGGAACCCGGCCCGCACGTCCGCGCCGGGTCAGTTCATCCAGCGACGGTCGTTCGGATCACGGTGTTTGGCGCCGGGCGTGGGCTTTCCTTGGTCGGGGTCGACGTAGCGGCCTTCCGAGTCGAAATGGACGTCGCGGTTCTGCTTGCGCATGTATACCTCGAATTTTTTCGCGGCGTTGCGGCGCTTCCAGCGATAGTAGTCGTTGCGCATGTCCAGGTAGCGCCGGCCGGCGCCCCCGAACAAGCCGCGGCGCGGCGCGGCTTTGATATAGATATAGCCGGCCAAAGCCCCGCCCAGCTGCGCCAGCGCGTACACCCGGCTCTCGCCGAACAGCTGCGCGAGCGCGAACAACATGTAGATCGCGACCAGGTATTTCGCCTTCATGGTCACGGGAAGAGGAAACAGGGTGAACTGCATGTCGCCGTAGAGCACGCCGAAGGCGATCAGCAGGCCGAAGATGCCGCCGAACGCCCCGGTAAGCTCCCCGATTGTCAATCCGCCGCTCGTCGCGGTCGCGTAGGCCAGACCCACGGCCGATAAGGCCGCGCCCAGGACCGAGACAAAGTACAGCTCCGCCACCCAGCGGCTGCCGTGGCTGGCCTCAAGAAACGCGCCCAGAAACCAAATCGAGAGCAGCTCCAGCGCCGTACCCAGCAGACCGCCGTGCAGAAAGCAGTAGGTGACCAGCTGCCACACGGAGCCGTGCGCGACCAACGCTGGGGTCAGGGCGAAAAACAGCAGCAAACGGGCTTCCAGCGACGGATCCGCCAGGTGCAGCAGCAAAAACGCGAAGTAAATGCCGACGTTCCAAACGATCAGCCCGCGGGTAAACCCACGAAAGTCGGGGAAGGCCAGCATTCCGGCGGAACGAAAAGACGGCGGCATATGCGCCTATTGTCGCAGGTCGCGGAGGTTTCGGCGCTGCTTCCACGCAACAGATTTTTCTCGCCTTCCCGGCGCGGTGCTGAAATGGGAAGCATGCCGGCGGAGCAGCCCATTTCGGGAATGAACTCTCTTCGACCGCAATCGTGTCTTCAGCACGGGCGGCCCAATGCGCTAGAGTGACGGGGTGAGCCTCCTCCGGATCGGCGTTCTCCTGTGCATGCTGCTGCCCCTCCCCGGAGTGGGGCAAACGCCTGCGCCCTCTACTGTGCCCGCGTCCACGCCCGCGGTCAGCGAGGCGGAAGCCCACGAGCACCAGCTGCGCCGTATCGATCCCGTCTACCCCGATGCTGCGCAAGAGGCCCACGTGGCGGGAACTGTAATTCTGCGCGTCACGATCGATCAGGGCGGCCGCGTGGCCCACATCTACCCGGTCAGCGGCTCCGATCTGCTCATTCCGTCGGCGTCGGCCGCGGTGCGGCAGTGGCGCTATGCGCCGTTTACGATCAACAACGCGGCAGCCGAGGTCCACACCACCGTGCGCGTCCCGTTCGGCGAACTGGCTGCCAAAGCCGAGGAACAGCGACTGCTCGCCGTTTACCGTCCCCTGTGGAAAGACTGCGCCGCCGCCGTCGACGGCCATGCCGAGACAGGAAAACAGGCCGAAACATGCCGCGTGGCCGCCGGACAGGCCGCCCAGTTCGCGCCGGGAACTCGCCCAGTTGAGCGCCGGCAGTCGGACGAGTACTACGCGATCGCGCTGGCCCGCGGCGGCAGCCTTGTTCAAGCCGCTACATGGGCGTCGAAGGCGTTTCCCCTCTTCGGGCAAGACCCGCCGGACCCCGCAGGCGCCGACACCGCTTCCTTGCTGATGGCCGAAGCCAGCGCCGCGGCCGGGAACATCCCGTCCGCAGCCCAGCATCTGGCGCGGGCCGAAGCCGGCCTTCGCGAAGCCCTCACCAATGCGCCCAGCCCGGACCTGAAGCGCCGCTACGCCGACGCTCTCAGGAAGTCGCTCCAGTTCCACGCCGGGCTGCTGGCCCTAATGATGAAGCCCGCCCAAGCGCAGGCAAAGCTGCACGAGGCAAACGCGCTTTGACGCAGTTTCCTAATCCCTACGGGCGAAAGCTCGCGACCGCTTTCGAACCGTTTACCCAGCGAACCAACTCCAGTATCACTCCGTGCGATCAGCAACCCGCGTCTCAGAAGCGAGACGTGTGGCACCCGAATTTCATCGGGGTTCACAGCGCCGCTTCAACGCACGGGCAGCGGCACAACGGCCAAGCTCGCGTGGCCTTCTCCGTCGACCGCCCGCACCCCGAAGATGACATTGTCCTTCGATACAGGCAGGGTCGCGGCGGCGCCGCTCCCGTACTTGGCGGCATCGGTCGAGTACTGCCAGTCCGGGGCCGCCAGCTCGCGCCACACAATCTGATAGCGAGTCCCAGCGGGCGCACCAGGACCGGGCCTCCAGCGCAGCGTTGTGGTGTTGACGCCGGAGAGCCCGGACGGCGGAGTGACAACCACCTGCACCTCCGCCGGCGAAGCTGGCGCGCTGGCCAGCGTCGCCAAGGTCGCCGAATTCAGCCGCGCGACATCGGCGACATACTTAAAGTCCACATACTTGAGCAAATCCCCATATTGGACGCCGTTCTCAACGCGCACATTCTGGTGCTGGTGATTGAAGTCCTCGCGCCACTCGGTAAAACGGACCGCCGCGAACCCCGCATCGTTGAACGAGCTATGGTCGCCCCCACGCAGGAACCGGTCGCGCCGCAGCTCCATGACCGGGTAAAAGTACGCGATGGAACTGCCCATCCCCGCCGAGGGCGCGGCGCCGCGGCCGAAGTAGGTCGCGTCCGCGTCGGTGACTGCGCGCGCCAGCTCCCGCGAGGGCGAATCGCTCTCGTAGCCCAGCAGCTCAATCCGTTTAATCTCCTCGGGCGTCGCGGTCGCCGGAATGCCCTCGGAGAAGACCCGCACCGCGCTCTTATCCTGCAACGCGTCGCCCGGCGTGGTGTTGCCGCCCACAATGTCGTTGTTGAGCGCCGCTTCCAGGCCTACGTTCTGGCTCTTCAGCAGCTCGGCCAGGTGCCGGCTACCATCCAGCCCCTGCTCCTCCCCGGCGACCGCGGCAAAGATGATCGTCGCGGGAAAGCGCAGCTTGGAGAGCGCCCGCGCGCTCTCGAGCGATACGGCCGTGCCGGAAGCGTCGTCGTTCGCGCCGGGCGCCGGATCGGTCGTGTTTTCATTGGTGGAGTTGCGCGAATCGTAGTGGCCGGTCACCAAAACGGTCCGGTCGGCCTGCGCCGGGTCGGTTCCTTTCAGCACCGCGTACACGTTCGTAATTGTGGTCGGCTTTGGGATGCGCTTGCCATAATTGTCTGTCCCCGGCTGCTGCACAAAGGTGTCGCGCTTGACCTCGAGGCAGCCGCCGCATTGCTTTGAAATAGCCGTGTACTGCGCGAACAGCCAGTTCGCTGCCGCGGTCACGCCCGTGCCGGGCGGCAGGTTGGGGGTCATGCTCGACAGCGTGGACCGATTTTTGAACCCGACCAGCGCGCTGATATCGCGCTGGACCGCGTCGGCGGAGATGGTCTTGAGCGCGGCCGCAATCTTTGCGTCCGCCGGCTGGGCGGCCATCGGCGAACCCGCAGCGCCCAAATCGCGCTTGACGCCGTCAGAGAAGGCATGCGCGGAAACAGACGCGACGAACGCAACCCCGAGACCCCAGCGGAACAACCCCAAACTTTTCTGCATCTTTGAACGATTCCCCTTGGGTCGCTTCTGCATCTCTACGCAGGAGACATGCGCTCTTGCGAGCAAGCGTTCTCCGTGGCGAGCGGCAGAGCCTGTAATCTGTTGCTCACAACCTTACACCCCAATTTGGATTTCGGAGGAACTTCCATGCTTTGCCCGGAATGTGACAACGCGCTCGATATCGACGCGGAAGACGTAGAAGAAGGCGATTCGATCACCTGCGACGAGTGCGGTACCGAGTATGAAGTGGTCGCGATCGACCCGCTTGAGCTGGCGCGCGTGGACGAGAAAATCGACGAAGACGAGCCGCAAATGGCGGGAGACGAGGAAGAATGAGCGCGGGCGGGCTGCGCCACTCGGCGCTGTGGCTGGCGCTGGTGGGCGGCTCTTGCATTCTTTCCATTGGCTTTACGCCGGGCGCGCAGGCTCAAACAGCGGCAAGGACCATTGAGGGTAAAGTGCTGGACAGCCGGGGAGCGCCGCTGCCGGGCAGCATCGTCTATCTCCAAGACCAGAAGACCAACATTATCAAAAGCTACGTAGCGGTGGCGGACGGAGACTACCGGTTCGGGCAGCTCCCGATGGATACCGACTACCTGGTTTGGGCCGAGTACAAAGGCGAGAAAAGCAAGAATCGGCTGGTCAGCTCGTTCGATACCAAGGCTGTGGTCACGCACGACTTCCGCATCGGCAAATGAAAACGCGCCACCCTGAAGAGGTGGCGCGTCCGCTTGCGGGGCTGGTTACTGGCGCTTCCAGTTCATCAGGTCGCCCAGGGTTGTGGTCGAGCTCGAGACGGGCGGCTTGTAGGCTTCCACATCCGCGCGGCTGCCCTCCTCGCCCACGGCGCGAAGACTCAGGCCGACTTTTTTCTCGTCCGGGCTCATCTTGATGATCTTGAACTCGTGCTCCTGACCGGCTTCCAGGTTCACCGGGCTGCCGACGGAATCGGTCGCTTCAGACACGTGGCACAGGCCCTCGACGCCGTCCGTGATCTCAACGAACGCGCCGAACTGCGCGGTCCGCAACACCTTGCCGTGGACCACGTCGCCCACCCGGTGCTGGTCGAAGAACTTCTCCCAAACATCCGGCTCCAGCTGCTTGATGCCAAGCGACAAGCGGCGATTTTCCGGCTCAACGCCCAGAACCACAGCGCGCAGCTTTTCGCCCTTCTTCAGGACCTCCGACGGATGCTTGATGCGCTTGGTCCAGCTCATGTTCGAAACGTGAACGAGACCGTCGATCCCGTCCTCGATCTCAATAAACGCGCCGAAATCGGTGAGGTTGCGCACACGTCCCTCGACCACCGTGCCGGCTGGGTAGCGTTCCGACAGGTTCTCCCAGGGATTCTCCTGCAGCTGCTTCATGCCAAGCGAGATGCGGCGATCGCTGGGGTTTACGCTCAGGACGATGGTGTCGACCTCGTCGCCGGGGTGGATCATCTTCGATGGGTGCTTCATGCGCTTGGACCAGGTCATCTCGGACACGTGGACCAGGCCTTCGATACCCTGCTCAAGTTCCACAAACGCACCGTAGTCGGTGACCGAAAGCACTCGCCCGCGAACACGCGCGCCCACCGGGTAGCGCTCCACCGCGTCGAGCCAGGGGTCGGGGGTCAGCTGCTTGAATCCGAGCGAAACCCGCTGCTTGTCCTTGTCGAACTTGAGCACCTTGACCTGGATTTCGTCGCCGACGTTGACCAGGTCGCGCGGATGGGTCAGTCGGCCCCAGCTCATGTCGGTGATGTGAAGCAGGCCGTCCAGGCCGCCCATGTCAACAAACGCGCCGTAGTCGGTCAAATTCTTGACCACGCCGGTCAGGATCGAGCCTTCTTCCAGGTGCTCCAGCGTCTCGCCGCGCTTGGCATTCTGCTCTTCCTCAAGCAGCTCCTTGCGGGAAACCACCACATTGCCGCGCTTCTTATTCAGCTTGATGATGCGGACCTGAATTTGCGTACCGATATAGGCATCCAGGTTGCGAACCGGCCGGATTTCGAGCTGCGAGCCGGGCAGGAAGGCCTTGATGCCCACATCCACGGTCACGCCGCCTTTGACGCGGCCCAGGACGGTCCCGGTTACGGGTGTTTTCTCGTTGGCGGCCTTCTCGATCACATCCCAAACCTTGTGCCGCTGAGCCTTTTCGTAGCTCAGGAGGAAGCCGCCCTCGGCCTCCTCGCGCTCGATCACCACGTCGACGGTATCGCCCGGATTCAGCTTCGACACGCCGTTATGGTCGATGACCTGTTCGAGCGGGATGCGGCCCTCGCTCTTGAGGCCCACATCGACCACGACTTCCTTGTCGGTGAGCTTGATCACGGTGCCGGTCACGATGTTTTCGTCGAACTGCTGCCCGGCGGCTTCCGCTGCCTGCTCGCGGTCGAAGCTTTCGAGTGCGGCGGCAAAGTCGGTGAAGTCGTCCATGTCGCCGGATTCGTCGGCGGAAACCGGCTCGAGAGCCGTCGCTTGCGACGGATATGCGGGCGCTACGGCGCTGGGGGTTTGAGTGGATTCGAGCGAGGGAGCGTCGGGCTCGGTCGCGTGTACGGGTTCGAGGGTTTCGAGTTGGGTATTCAGAGGGGTGCTCTCGGGGTAAGTGGAATAGGGGGCGTCGGCCATGGCTCGTCAGTGTCCGGGGGTGTTGCAACATGGAACTTCGCAGGCGCTGGCGCTGCGCAGCC
>CAXTRW010000052.1:0-15962 GCA_964246765.1 uncultured Acidobacteriaceae bacterium
TCTTCGCGCTTGTTCGCGTGCATCTTCACGAGCCGCCCTACGCGCTCGGTCTTGCCCGTGCGTGGGTTCAGGATCGTGTCGCCGGTCTTGAGGTGGCCCGAGTACACGCGAATAAACCCCAGCTTGCCGAATGGGTCATTGATCAGCTTGAACGCCAGCGCCGATAGGGGCGCCGCATCCGTGCACTCACGGGTCAGCGTGTGCGCGGTATCGTGCGGGTCAATACCTTCCACGGGAGGCAGATCGACCGGGCTGGGCAGGTAATCAACTACCGCATCCAGCAGGGTTTGTACACCCTTGTTCTTAAAAGACGACCCCGCCAGCACGGGAAACACGTGCATTCCAATGGTGGCCTTGCGCAGCGAAGCTTTCAGCTCGGCCGCGTTCGGAACCTCACCCTCCAAGAACTTATGCAGCATATCGTCGTCGTACTCGGCGACCGTCTCGATCAGCTGCATCCGGAAGGCTTCCGCCTTCTTCACCAGATCGGCCGGAATCTCCTCGACCGAATATTTCGCGCCCATGGTCTCGTCGTGCCACAGAATCGCCCGCATCTCGACCAGGTCGACGACGCCCGCAAATTTGGCTTCAGCGCCGATTGGAATCTGAATCGCCACCGGACGCGCCCCGAGCCGCTTGCGGATGGTTTCGATCACATACTCAAAATCAGCCCCGGCCTTGTCCATCTTGTTCACAAAGCAGATACGCGGGACTTTATACTTATCCCCCTGGCGCCATACCGTTTCCGACTGCGGCTGCACGCCCGATACCGAGTCGAACAGGGCCACCGCGCCGTCCAGCACGCGCAGCGACCGCTCCACCTCGGCCGTGAAGTCCACGTGGCCGGGCGTGTCGATGATGTTGATCCGGATGTTGTTCCACATGCAGGTGGTCGCGGCGGAGGTAATGGTGATGCCGCGCTCTTGCTCCTGCTCCATGTAGTCCATCGTGGCGGTGCCTTCGTGCACTTCACCGATCCGGTGGGTGATGCCGGTGTAAAACAAAATGCGCTCGGTCGTCGTGGTCTTGCCGGCGTCGATGTGCGCCATAATTCCGATGTTCCGGCAACGATTGAGCGGTACTTGGCGTGCCATACGTGTCTCTCTTTACTTTGCGCGCCCGGTTGGAGCGCGACGGTTATGCAACAGTTACCAGCGGTCGTGGGCGAACGCCTTATGCGCTGCCGCCATCCGGTGGACGTCTTCCTTCTTCATCATCGCTGCCCCGCGGCCGTTGGCCGCGTCCAGAAGCTCGTTCGTGAGCTTGTCGATCATGCCTTTTTCGCCGCGCGCCCGGCCGTAGCCTACCAACCAGCGAATCGCCAGCGAAGTCCGGCGCTCAGGGTTCACTTCAATCGGCACCTGGTAGTTAGCGCCGCCTACGCGCCGGCTCTTGACCTCCAGCAGCGGCTTTACGTTTTCAACCGCCTTCTTGAATAGCTTTAGAGCCTCGTCACCGCCCTTCTGCTCCAGATTGGTCATGGCGGTGTAGAAGATGCCCTGCGCGGTCGACTTCTTGCCGCCCCACATCATCGAGTTCACAAATTTAGTCACCAGCGTCGACTGGTAAACCGGGTCCGGCGCAACTTCCCGCTTGGCGATATGACCTTTTCTCGGCATCGTCCTGATCCTTTACTTTTTCTTGCCCGTGGTTGCAGCCGCGCCGCCCTTGGCACGCTTCGCACCATATTTCGAGCGCGACTGCTTGCGATTGGCTACCCCGACCGAGTCCAGCGTCCCGCGCACCACGTGATACCGCACGCCCGGCAGATCTTTCACGCGACCGCCGCGGATCAGCACGATCGAGTGCTCCTGGAGGTTGTGGCCGATGCCGGGGATATAGGTCGTCACCTCGATCCCATTGGTCAGCCGCACGCGCGCCACCTTGCGCAAGGCCGAGTTCGGCTTCTTGGGCGTTTGGGTGTACACCCGGGTGCACACGCCCCGGCGCTGCGGCGAGCCTTGCAGCGCGGGCGAGGCCGTCTTGTATCGTGGCGCCGTACGCCCTTTGCGAACCAGCTGACTAAATGTAGGCAAACCGCTGCTCCTTCAAAACACATTGCACGGCATCCGCCCCAGGCGGAACCGCTTGCTTGTTTACGGACGGCGACCCGTCCGCTTTCTTCACCGGGAAATCCCGGCCTTCCAAAAAACCTCAGGTGTAAGACCCCGACGGTGACCCAGCGTTCAATCCCGCGCCATGGAAGCGCAGGGCGAAGCCCGATTCCGTTTCGCAAGTCCCGGTCCGCATAGCCCGCCAAGGTGGCAGGTGTCGCAGACGCCCATGAATGCCGCTCAGCGGCTCCGGAACAACCACTGGTCTGAAGAAAAACCAGACGTTCCGGCGAGAAATCCGCTCCGCGCCCGCCGGTAACATAAACGCGGCACCGCAGAACCTTCTTAGAGTAGCAACAGAATGCGTCGCAGTCAATCCGAACCCGCAGGGGATTACGCTCGGTTGCGCGTGACGCCCTATAAGCATAGCGCGCCCAAGCTCAACTGAGAGCAACCGCGCCCCGAAAAAAGCGAGCTCGCCCCGGAAACCGCTGTTAGGATCGAACCCATGCCGTTTCGCTCGATCGCCCGTCGCGCCTGCCTGCTTCCGGCCCTGCTTTCCCCCGCGCTGCTCGCGCAGCAGCCCGCGTCCCCCACAGCCGCCCTGCTCGCGCAATTGCGATCCGCCAAGCACGTGGGCGACGTGGCAATTTCGCCCGACGGCCGGCTGGTCGCGATGGACCTGGGCCGCGCCCTGACGCTCGCGCCCGTGGGCAACCCAGGCGCGGGCCGTCCGGTTGAGGTGTGCGCATCCGGAGCGGCGAGCCTATCCGGACTGAGCTGGTCGCCGGACGGCGCGCACCTGGCGGTGCTGGCCGACTGCGGGGGCGCCACCGAAGTCGTGCTCACCGGGCCCGAAGCGGGCGCAAAACCGCGCGTGCTCGCCACGCTGCACGGCTTCGCCAAAGATCTCGAGTACGCGCCCGACGGCCGCTCGCTCGGAGTGCTCTACGTCGAGGGCGCGACCCGCCCTTCCGGCGCGCTGGCCGCCATGAAACCGCCCTCGGGCGTGATCGGCGTGGAAGGGCTCGAGGTTCAGCGCGTAGCTTCGATCGACGCGGCGTCCGGGCAGCTTACGTCGCTTACACCGCCGGGCCTGCACGTATACGAGTTCTCTTTCTCGCCCAATTCGAAGCAGATCGCCTTTGTCGCCGCCGAGCCGCCGGGCGAGAACAACTGGTGGATCGCAAAACTGTACACGCAGGCGATCGCAGGCGGCGCTGAACCCGCTGAACCGAAAGTGGCGCTCGACCCCAACACCGTCTCGGGCCCGCTGCACGGCCTGCAAATCGCCGTGCCCCGCTGGTCGCCGGACGGCTCGAAAATTGCCCTGATCGGAGGCCTGATGAGCGACCAGGGCGCGACCGGCGGCGACCTGTACCTCGTGCCGTCGAACGGCGATGGCGCGCCGGTCGATCTCACTCCCGATTCTCGTACCACGGTCGAGTGGATTGATTTTCTGCCCGACGGTAGCCTGCTGGCAACCGAAATCGCCGATGGGCAGCAGCAGATCGACCGGCTGAACCTGTCCGGCAACTCCCGCGCCGGCCTCACTGACCGCGTGCTTGCAAAGCTCCCGTACTCGATCGGCGACGGACGGCTGGCGGGCTCGTTCGCCTTTTCCCGTGACGGCTCGGTCGCAGCCTGGGCCGCTTCCAGCTATGCACAGGCGCCGGAGGCCTACGCCGGAGCGCTCGGCGAGCAGCTGCCGCCCGCGATGACACATATCAACGCGGATCAAAAACAGCTCTGGGGCAAAGCTGAGTCCATCACGTGGACCAACGACAAGTTCCACGTTCAGGGCTGGCTTTTGTACCCGCCCAATTACGACCCAGCCAAAAAGTACGGCCTCATCGTCATGGTGCACGGCGGTCCGTCCTCAGCCGTGACGCCGCGCTGGCCGCGCGCGGGCTTCGGGGCCGCGCCCTTGGCCGCCTCGGGCTACTTCGTACTCGAGCCCAACCCGCGCGGGTCGTATGGCGAAGGAGAAGCCTTCACCCAGGCCAATCGCAAGGACTTCGGCTACGGGGACTTCCGCGACATCCTGGCCGGGGTCGACGCGGCGGAAAAGCGGATCCCGTCTATCGACGACCGCCGCCTGGGCCTGACCGGCTGGAGCTACGGCGGTTTCATGACTATGTTCGGCGTCACGCAAACGCACCGCTTCCGGGCCGCCGTGGCCGGCGCCGGCATCTCCGACTGGCTCTCGTACTACGGCGAAAACTCGATCGACCAATGGATGACTCCGTTTTTCGGCGCCAGCGTGTACAAGGACCCCGCGGTCTATGCCAAGAGCTCCGCGATCGACGCCATCGACAAAGTCACGACCCCCACGCTGATTGTGGTGGGCGACCGCGACGGGGAGTGCCCGGCGCCCCAGAGCTTCGAGTTCTGGCACGCGCTCAAGGCCTTCCATGTGCCGACCACGCTGGTCGTGTACCCGGACGAAGGCCACGGCTTTGTGAATCCCGAGCACCAGACGGACGTGATCGAGCGTTCGATCCGGTGGTTCGATCAGTACCTGCAGTAAGGGAGGGTAGAGGGTGAGGTTTCAAACCACTCTAGCCCGAGCATCGCGAGGGCCGCTAAGGCTCGTTGTGCAAGATCCACAAAAAACCCGCCACGAAGTGGCCGCAAGCCGCGCAGGCGGTTTTGGCTTGCTTTAAAGTAAAATCCAGGTGGCGATCACCCTTCCGGGCGCACGACCCCCAAAGAAGGCCAAGTAGCGACCGTCTGCGCTCCATTTCCGGCAGGCGGGGAGGTTTCATGCAGCGGTTTTTCACCCTTGTAGCTTTGCTTTTGTTTGCGCTTCCCGTAGGGCTCTCCGTCACAGGTTGCACCACCAATGTCGGCGCGTACTGCACCGGCATGGGCTACGGCGCCAAGCTGACCGACATCTATGCCGTTCGCTTCCCCCAGGCTCAGTCAGCCACTGGCATTTCGCTCAGCTATGGGCAGTCGACGCAGGCCGCCGGGGCGACCGCCACCAACTGCCGAAACACCACCCTTAGCTCAGGCGCGGCGACCTACGGCTCTTCGAACCTGCAACTGGTGGACATCAGCCCCACCGGCGTCCTGTGCGCCGGGACCTGGAACCGCTTGAGCGCGGGCGGCATACCCGACTACACCATCTGCACGCCTCCGGCCGCGCCGGGTACCGCGACCGTCACGGCCAGCATCGGCGGGGTCACGAGCAATCCCCTCACCGTCTACGTGCACCCGCAAATTTCGTCGATCAACCTTGCCGTGCCGACCGGATGCGTTTCCTCCGGGCAGCCGGGGCCGAACTTCCTAAGCGGCACCTCGGTATACGGCACCGACGGCGAGTTGATCAGCTCGACCGGCGGCGGCAACAACGTGGGCACCATCACTTACACCGCCAACACCCCTTCCGTCGTCACGATCAACAACACCAACGTGACCGGCACTGGAACGGGTATGGGCACCGGTACCGGTACCGGCACGGGCACGGGGACGGGGAACCCGCTCAGCGGCACTCCCTTGGGCACCACCGTTGCCAACCAGCCCGGCGGTACCGTGATCACCGCGACCGTCGCCGGCACCGGCGGCAGCGCGGTCGGCACCAGCTCCGCCGCGGGCTACTTCTACACCTGCCCGCCCAAGAGCATCGCGCTTTCCCTGCCCTCCAGCACCGGCATCGCCAACCCGGACGGCTCCGTGACCATCACGGCCGGCAATCCGCAAAGCATTACCGCATCGCTGGTAGACGCCAACAACGTGCCGATCACGCCGCTCGCGGGCTCCGGCCCCGACTACACCTCCAACCAGCCGCAGCAGGTCACCGTTAACACCACCGGCCAAGTGGCAACCAACCTCCCCGGCATTTCGACCATTACCGGCATCTGCCAGCCCGGCGCGGCTACCTCGTCCACGACGTCTTCGGCCAGTTCGTCGAGCAGTTCTACCGGCTCCAGCTGCAATCCCACGCCCCTCAATGTCCTGGGCACGTTCGGCACAGGGCTGCCGATCGTCGGCAACCCCATCGTGGTCCGCTCGCCGGGCGTCAACAATACCCAGCTGTGGGCCGCATCTCCCGAGTCCCAGCAGTTCACCCCCTTCGACCTGAGCCTGGGCACCAGCGGACAGCCTGTGCTGCTTCCCTACCCGCCCAACTCCATGGTGCTTGATCCCACCGGCACCAGCCTCTACTTCGGCTCCTACCGCGAGCTGATGATCTACGCCGCCGCCAATAACAGTCTCGCGACCGAGGACACCACCGTTCCCGGCGTGGTGCTCGCAGTCTCCCCGGCGAACTCCCAGGTGGTCATCGCCGACCAGCTGCGCAAGGTCATTTACCTGTACACGCCGGCGGTAAGCACCACCAGTGCCAAGGGCGTCACCTCCACCACCAATTCGTCGGTGATCAGCACCGGCGGGGTTGCGACGCATGCAGTCTACTCGCCCGACGGCAAGAATGTGTACATCACCGGGCCCGACACACTTTACGTCCACAACATCGTGAGCGGCTGGAGCCAGTACCCGCTGACCAGCGCCAACGCCACCACCTCCTGCGCGCTCGACAACACCAACGCAAACCCGTTCTGCTCGCCCGACCTGGCCATCACAGTGCCGTCCGTGGCCGTGTTCCTGAGCGGCAATCCCGTTACCGCCCGAAGCTTTTGCCCGGACACCACCACCACCCCGGTTACCTATAACCCACTGGCGGCTACCGTGACCGGCGACGCCGCCGACCACCTGGCCGCAACCCCCGACGGCACGCACATCATCGGCGCCGGCGCCACGGCAGTCTATGACATCGAGCATGGCCCGGCGACCGATACCACCACGCGTTTCGTGGCGCCGATTGGGGCCTGCCCGGGCATCACCAGCCCGGCCGGGCCGCTCGGCATCCAGACCACCCTGCGCCAGATCGCTCTGACCGGAATCACCCCCACGCAGATCGATCAGGTGCTCGCCGCGCCTGATTCCTCCAAGGCGTTCGTCACCTACACCGCCGCGACTGCTTCCGGGTTGCTGCCCCTGTACACTCCCTCGGCAACTCTGGGCGCGACCGGCGCGCTGACCAATGTGCAGCTGGCCGCGGGCGCGCTGGCCCCAGTGGCCGGGGTGTTCAGCCCCGATTCGTCTCTCTTGTTCGCGAGCACCACTGGCGACAACCTCATCCACGAAGTCAACACCACCACGCTTAAGGACACCCAGCAGCTCAACCCCGAGCTGACCGGCACAAACGGCCAGCCGGTTCCGGCGCGGTTTTTGCAAGCTAAATCGCGGCCGACTACTTGATCCTTCGCGGTCAAAAAAGGCCCGCTCCGGCGGGCCTTTCTTTTTGCAACACCCGCTATTTTCCCGGCATCCGATAGGAGAACACAAGGCGAAACCGCGAGGGCTGAAACCATGGAAGAATTGAAGAAGAACGGCATGATGGCGCACTTGATCGAGGCGCTTGAACAGGGCAGGGACATCGGCCACTATGGGCGACTCACCTTCGCCATGGTCGGGCGACATTTTCTCAGCGAGGAAGAGCTGCTGGCCATGCTGGCGAAGGATCGAGACTTTTCCGACGAGCAGGCTAAGCTTCTCGTCCGGCAGGTGCAGGGCCGCGACTACAACCCGCCCAAGCGCGACCGAATCTTGGCCTGGCAAAAAGAGCAGGAGTTCCCCATCTGCCCCAACCCGGACGACCCCGACGCCTGCAACGTCTACAAGGACCTGAACTTCCCGGATCACGTGTACGAGCACATCCAGGACTACGTAGAGCAGAAGGGGAAGAGCAGCTCGTAAGGGGTGACCGAAGTACCGTTGCCCGGTAGGTCCCGGCTGTCTACACTCAAGGGCATGAGCCTTCTGCCGGCAACTTGGCGCGCGGACGCCTGGCAAGCCGGTCTTGCATTCCTAGACAGGCTGCCGGCGCACCGGGCCCGTGCCGCCCGTCATCTTGAAACCGGCAAGACGGGCGAAGAAGCGGCCTTTTTTCACCTGCGGCGGAATGGTTTCACAGTGATCGCCTTCGGATGGCGTTCAGGCCGCGCCCCGGGCGACCTCGATTTGATCGCATGGGACGGCGAAACGCTCTGCTTTGTCGAGGTAAAGACGCGCTCGGTCCGCGATTTCGCCCCGGCTGAGGCCGCCGTGGACCGGGATAAGCGCCGCAACCTGCGACGGCTCGCCGGATACTATCTGCGCCAGTTTCCGGACGGTACACCTGCGCGGTTCGATGTCTTGTCCGTCTACATGCAACCGGGTCGGAGGAAGCCGGAGTTCGAGCTATTCCGCAACGCGTTCCAATGGACCGAAGCCTGAGGCCTACTTGTTCGCGTCCTGCCACTCCTCATACCAGGCCATCTGGATCCCTTCGAGCTTGGATTCGTTCGATTTCGCAGGGTCGTCCGCGAACCCTTGCAGCCCGGTCACATAGGTGTGCAGTTCGGTAAAGCGCACCTGGAGCGGATCGAGATTCGGGTACTTTTCCTGAAGCTGAATCCCAATCTCCTCGGCGTCGTTCCACATGATTTCCTGCGGCATGGAACCTCCTATTTGCTCTCGCTCAGGGTGAGGGGTTTGCCTTCGGACACGTAATTGCGGTTCCAGTCGGGAATCGCAACCACATAGGTTCCAGGCTTGGTGATCACCGCCTGGCAGCCCAGGCGCGAGTTCAACTGCAGCCCGGGCGCCTTTTCCATCCGATCCAGCTCTTCCTCGCTTGCCTCGTTCAAGCCCCGCTCGCCTTCCTGGATGTGCAGGTGGCACGTCGTGCAAGCGCACACCCCTCCGCACGCGTGATCCAGAAATACGCCGTAGTTTTCGGCGACGTCCAGGAACGACATCGGCAGCCCGTGGTGGTCATAGGGCATGGTTCCGAAAGCAAACTCCACCGTGCGCCCCTCGGGCTGAAACGTCACCCGAACCAGGTTTTCGGCCGCCGGCTTCGACAGGTCGAACTGCTCCTGTTCCTGCCCGTCCAGTGCGTGGCTCTCGCTCAAGCTCATTGTGTTTTCTCCCGCTTGAGTTGTTCACTCTCGCGCAGCAATGGATCCCGTTCACGCACACTCTGCTGCAGTTTTTGAGCGGCACGCACGAGCTCCAGCATGATGTTCGCCAGCTTGAGCGAACTACAAAGCTCGTCAAGCCGGTGTGCTTTTCGCTCCCCGCTGACTGCGTCCAGAGAGGCAAGTCCACTGCGAATCTCATTCAGTTCATCCCGGATCGAGCGCAGCGCAGCAGAAATCGTCTCGGGATCCGATGTCTGCGGGTCGAATCCAACCATGAGTTCCATGCTACTTGATCTCCGCCTTCGCGAACGGATGCGGAGCGGTCGGCCCGTTGCCCAGCGTCTCACCCGCGGACTCCATGGTCTTCCCGCCGAGCGCCGCGGTGACGGACTGATCCATCATCAGTTCCGCAAGCCGACGCGTCGCGTGATCCAGGGCTTCGATGCTGCCGCGAATCGCCGCGCGGTCGTCGCCTTGTTTCAGGATGTGCAACTCGTCGACGACCAGCCCGATTTCCGTTTGTTCCTCGTAGGAAAGCTGCGTCCAAGCCGGGTGGGTTTTTGCCTTGGCAACCCGCGCCAAAATGTCCTCCCCTTCGACTCGCGCCTCAATCAACTGCCGCTGCTCAAAGTCCGCCTCGGCGTTGTCGAACGAGTCGAGAATCATGCTCTCGACTTGCTCGTCGGTAAGCCCATAGGTAGGCTTAACCTCGATCTGCGCTTCCTGGCCCGAGCGCTGTTCGCGCGCGGAGACCTGCAGAATCCCGTTCGCGTCGATCAGAAACTTCACCTCAATCCGCGGCAGCCCAGCGGCCATCGGCGGAACTCCCTTCAGGTCGAACCGGGCCAGCGACCGGCAGTCTTTCGCGAGCTCGCGCTCCCCCTGCACCACGTGCACCGCGACGTTGGTCTGCCCGTCGACGCCGGTGGTGAAGTGCTCGACCTCACTCGCCGGGATGGTTGAGTTGCGCTGGATAATCTTCGCGACCACGCCGCCGAGCGCTTCGATGCCGAGCGAAAGCGGCGTCACGTCCAGCAGCAGCATGTCCGCCGTCGCCGCCGAGCCGCCGCCCAAGATGTCGGCCTGCACGGCAGCTCCAAGGGCGACCACCTCATCCGGGTTGAGCTCGGTGTGCAGCTTGCGCCCGCGTCTGTCCAGCTCGAACAGCTCACCCAGAAGTCGCTGGACCAGCGGAATCCGAGTCGACCCGCCGACCATCACGACCTCGCCGATCTCCTCGGGCGTCACTTGCGCGTCGGCCAGCGCCTGCCGCACCGGGGCAAGCGTCCGCTCCACAATGGGTCGGATCAATTCCTCGACTTGATAGCGAGTCAGTTCGCGGGCGTAAGGCTCTAGGCCGGGCAAATCGACCAAAATGCGCGCGTTTTCCTGCGAACTCAACGCTATTTTGGCGTCCGTCACCGCCTTGCGAACCGCCTGTACGCTCTCCCCGCTCCCGCGAACGTCCCGGCCAGTGGATCCCGCGATGTCATCCAGCGCGATCGCGAGCAGTAGGTTGTCGATGTCGTCGCCGCCGAGGTGCGTGTCGCCGCCGGTCGCGACTACCTCAAAAATCCCGTCCTGCAGCCGTAGGATCGAGATGTCGAAGGTCCCCCCGCCGAAGTCGTATACCGCGACCAGGCCCTCCTTCGCGCGGTCGAGCCCGTAGGCGAGCGCCGCCGCGGTCGGCTCGTTCACCAGCCGCAGCACATCCAGACCGGCCATGCGGCCCGCATCCTTTGTCGCCTGGCGCTGGGCATCGTTGAAGTACGCGGGAACGGTGATCACCGCCTTCGACACCGACGCGCCGAAGTATCGCTCTGCGTTGCGCTTGAGCTGTCGCAGCACCTGCGCGCCGATCTCGGGCGGCGTGTAGTCATGCTCGCCGACCCTGAGCCGCAGCACCTCGCCGGGCGCCGCGTCCGGGGCCAGCCGGAAGGGGAACAGTTTCAACTCCTCGCCGACATCCTCCAGACCCCGCCCCATCAGCCGCTTGGCCGAGTACACCACTCGGTCCGCCGACTCGCTCAGATACCGGCGGGCGCCATTGCCCACCACCACGCGGCGCTCGCCCGTCGCGGGGAACGCGACGACGGACGGCAGGAGATTGAGCCCGTCCTCGCCGGGAATCACCACCGGCTGACCGCCTTGCATGAACGCGACCAACGAATTGGTCGTGCCCAGGTCGATGCCGACCACGCGCTCTGCATCCTGCGCCGGGCTTATCTCTTGTTTTTTCATGTCTTTAAGACTAGATGCGCTCAGGAGCCGAGCGCTTCGCGCACATCGCGCACGAGATTGCGCACATACCGGCGCTTGTCCAGCAGCGCGGCCATGCGGGTCAGGCTTTCTTGCGCAATGGTGCGATCGCCCGACTCCAGCGCCCCATCCCATTCGGCGCCGGCGCGCTCTATCTCACTCCCCAATGCGGCAAACTGCTCTTCAAACTGCGCGCGAGCCCGCTGGAGGTCCGCCCGCAGCTGCGGGTCGTCGTCGCCGATTCGCATCTCTTCCATCTGCATATTCAGCTCGAACACCTCTTCCAGCAGATCGGGAGGCGTTTTCGCAGGTGACTTCTCATCGGCAATGGTCACGCCTTCCCGCCGCAACAGGTATTCGGTCCGCGCGATGGGGTCTTTGAGCGTCCGGTAGGCGTCGTTCAGCAGCGAAGTCTGCTCCAGGCTCCACTTCTGCTGCTCCCCGCCGGCGCGGGCAAAGCGATCCGGGTGGACTTCGCGACTGCGGGCGTAAAAGGCTTTTTCAAGCGCGCGCACGTCGAGCCCCAGTTTGCGCGGCAGCTGGAAGACGGAAAAGTAGTCCGCGGCAGCGGCTTCACCCGGCATCAGGCAGAGAACGACGAGCCGCATCCGCAGCTCTTGGTCGAGTGCGGGTTGATGAAGTTGAACCCTTGTCGCATCAGCGTTTCCTCGTAGTCCAGGATCATGCCATGCAGGTACAGGAACGACTTCGGATCGACAAAGATGCGGATATCGTCGAACTGATAGATCCGGTCGCGCTCGCGGGGCTGGGTATCGAACCGGATGTTATATGAAAGTCCCGAGCAGCCGCCGCCTTGGATTCCGAGCCGCAGTCCACCCTCAGCAGGCGCAATGCCCTCCTTGGCCATGGCTACGCGAATGCGTGTTAGAGCGCGCTCGGTGACTTGCACGCCCTTCTGATTTGGAGCGAGGTTGCCGGGTTGGAGGACTGCGGGAAGTGTCGCCATTGTGGACTCGAGTTACTGCTCTTGCGGCGCTTGCGCGGATTGATTGCGGAACATTTGCAACTGTTCCAGCTTATTCTTTGTGATCGCTAGCTCAACCTGGAGCATGATTTCACGACGCACTGCTTCAATCTTGTCGATCAGAGCCTGGTGCCTCTCCGCGGCGAGATTGTCCCGCTCCGCTTCCCGCCTGTCTCGATCCGCTTGACGAAGGTCGGAAGCATCGAAGCGCGCGGTAATTGCGCGTAGCTCCGGCGCTACGAAATCCTGCAGGAGCCTACGCGCATCCGAAACCCAGCTTGCGCCCTTATCCTCATTCATGCAGTTATCCTACGCAGTCGCAGCTGGAACCGCTATCTCCGTCTTCTCCCCAACGCCGTTCTTCGCCTTCCAATCCCCAATCGCTGCACGAATCGCATCCTCCGCCAGCACCGAGCAGTGAATCTTCACCGGCGGCAGCGCGAGCTCCTTCACAATGTCAGTGTTTGAGATCGTCATCGCCTCGGACACGGTCTTACCCTTCACCCACTCGGTCGCGAGCGAGCTTGAAGCAATGGCCGAGCCGCAGCCGAAGGTCTTGAACTTGGCTTCCTCGATCACCTGAGTCTCCGGGTTCACCTTGATTTGCAGGCGCATCACATCGCCGCACTCCGGCGCGCCAACCAGGCCTGTACCTACTTCGGTCGAGCTCTTGTCGAGCGTGCCCACATTACGGGGGTTGCTGTAGTGGTCTACTACCTTGTCGCTGTATGCCATAGTTCCTCCGAAATCTGTTGAAAACTTAGTGCGCCGCCCATTCGATCTTACTCAGATCAATCCCATCCTTCACCATCTCATACAAAGGCGAGAGCTCGCGCAATTTTTGCACCACGTCGATCAGCTTATCGGCCACATAATCCACCTCGGCTTCCGAGTTAAACCGGCCCAGCCCAAACCGAATCGAACTGTGGGCCACGTCATCGCCCAAGCCCAAGGCCTTCAATACATAGGATGGCTCCAGCGTCGCCGAGGTGCAGGCTGAACCGCTCGAAACCGCAATATCGTTGATTCCCATGAGGAGCGACTCGCCCTCGACGTACACAAAGCTCATGTTCAGGTTGCCGGGCAAACGGTGCTCCATCGACCCGTTCACGTGTACATAGTCCAGCGCCTCTTCGAACTTCTTTTGGAGCCGGGTCCGTAACGCCAACTGGCGTTCGCCTTCCGCCTGCATCTCCTCGCGCGCGATCTCGGCCGCCTTGCCGAAGCCCACGATTCCCGGCACGTTCAAGGTCCCTGAACGCATGCCGCGCTCGTGGCCGCCGCCGTTGATCTGCTCGGAAATCTGCACCCGCGGGTTCCTTCGCCGCACGTATAAAGCGCCCACACCTTTGGGCCCGTACAGCTTGTGTGCGGTCAGGCTCATCACGTCGATGTTCATCGCCTGAACGTCAACGGGAATCTTGCCCACAGCCTGCACGCCGTCCGTGTGGAAAATGACGTTGCGCTCGTGACACAGCTTGCCGATTTCAGTGACCGGCTGCACCACACCGATCTCGTTGTTGGCGAACATGATCGTGACCAGGATGGTCTTGTCAGTCATCGCCGCCTTCAACTCGTCGACCGAGATCAATCCGTCAGCCTGGACCGGCAGGTACGTGACCTTGTAACCGGACTTCTCCAGCCGTTTGCATGTGTCCAGCACCGCTTTGTGCTCGGTGACTTGGGTGATGATGTGATTGCCGCGCTCCCGGTACATTTCGGCGATGCCCTTGATCGCGAGATTGTTCGACTCGGTCGCACCCGAAGTAAAGATGATCTCCTTGGCGGACGCGCCGATCAGTTTGGCAATCTGCTCGCGCGCGTACTCCACACCCTGCTCGGCTTCCCATCCGAAGCCGTGATTGCGGCTGGCCGCGTTGCCGAACTTGCCCGTAAAGTACGGAACCATCGCCTCCAGCACCCGCGGATCCATGGGCGTCGTGGCGTGGTTGTCCATGTAAATCGGCAGTTTCACGCCATGGGGCGCAATTCCGGCAAAACCGGTTTGGGCGGGAACGATCTGGTCGCCTTCGGGCGCGTTCAGGGGCGGATTTTCCTGCATCTGCGTCGCTGTGCTCATATTGCTCTCCACTTCCAGGGAACTTCAGGGACCGAAACTTACATCTGTATGGAAACGAGAGGCCGTTCGGGCCGGGCCGCACGATCCGGATCAGCGTCCACCAGGTCGCCGATCTTGATGCCCTGCAGCAGCTCGGTGATCGACTCGTTCACGCGGGCCATCGGTTCTTTGATGGTGCAGCTGTCGTTTAGGTCGCACGGACGCGGCCCGGAACTGCACGCGGTCAAAAACAAAGGGCCATCCACCGCCCGGATCACTTCAAACACGGTGATGCTGGACGCATGACGCTCGAGCACGTAGCCGCCATTGGCGCCGGCAGTGGAACGCACCAGGCCAACCTTGGCCAGGCGCTGCAGGATTTTGGCCAAAAGCTGCGGCGGGATGTGGTACGCATCGGCGATGTCTTTCGCACTCAGGGCAGTCATCCTCGGGCTCTCAGCCAGGTACTTGAGCGCCATCAGCCCGTAGTCCGCTTTTTTTGTCAGCCGCAGCATCCATTTTCAGTATAGGAGCCGAATGGGGGATCCCGGCAACGTGGAGCTTTTTTCCCGGATAATTCCTATCCGAGCGCGAGCCGCGATTCCCATTCTCGACCGCACGCAACGGTTTCCTGTAAAAATGCCGCCCGGGGGCCTTGGAAGCGGGGCTCGCCGGGGGCTACAATCGGCGCTATCGGGCCCCGCCGGCCTGCTCCCACACCATGCCCACTCCCTGCAAACACCCCAAAGTGCGCATCGTCTCACGCCAGGACGATGTCGAGTTCGTAGAATGCCAGGACTGCGGAGAGGTGTTCGACTCCGACGAGTTCCGGGACATGGAAATCGAGGAAAAAACCGGATTGGAAGACGAGGAGCCGGAGGAAGGCTAGTCGCCCAGCTCCGGCGCACCCGGCGCCGGGGCGCTGAGCCGCCGGGCCATCTTCAGCGCATAGTCGAATCCCGACACGCAGGCCAAGACGCCGGTCCCGATCAGGGCCCAGTGCCGCACAAATACAACCGCGGCCCAGGGGGCGAACTGCGCCAGCATCACCGACACCACCGCTACCACCTGCACCAGCGTATTGGCCTTGCCGAAGATGCTGGGGCGAAAGTTGCGCAGCCCCACCGCCGCGAACAAAAGCGCGCCCACGATGAGAATCCCCAGGTCGCGCGCGAACACCAGCAGCGTAACCCGGCGCGAAACCAGCCCGACGTGGTGCAGGGTAAGGAACAGCGAAGACAAGAGCAGCTTATCCGCAACCGGGTCCAGATACTGCCCGAGTGTGGTGTGCTGCTTCAAAACCCGGGCCAGCAGCCCATCCAGCGCATCGGAGACTCCGGCCACCACGAACAGCCCGAAGGCCAGCACAAAGTGGCCCTCAAGCACCGCCAGCAGCAGAAACGGAACCAGGCACAGGTCGCCTTTTGGCGGCGGGCGGGCCGGGGCCTCCGGGGGGTTGGGGGGTGGGGCGGGCACCCCGATGCTACAGGAGTCGCTTCGCCTGCGGAACCTTCGCTGTCGCTCCTTGACACACAAGGGACTGCCCGTTAGCGTGAAGCACAGAGAGCATGATGCGCCCACACCATCCCGCGCGGCCCACTCACCACGGCGCATTGACGGCGGCGCTCTGACCC
>CAXTRW010000053.1:0-4839 GCA_964246765.1 uncultured Acidobacteriaceae bacterium
TCGTGACAAGGCGAAATTGGCTGACCTCCCCCGCCCTGGGTAAATTCCGGATGGATCTCGCTCACGGAAGGGGCAGCCGACTGTACATATGTCGCTGTTTCGGTAGAAATCGGGATAAGATTGGCAAGAATGTAAGCAAACCCGTGTTGTTTTAAGAGGTATAGTCCTTGACTCCCATGATAGAAGGGAATCATGTCGTAGTATCTAGTGCGTTTGCATATCGAACGCGGTAAACTGCGGAGGTCGTGCTTGTATAGCAGCTAATCCCGCAGATTGGGGCAGTAAAGTAGTATTCGTGCTGAAAGGAAGGGCTGCTTTAGGGTCGACTGTACCCCGCCATGAAAGTCCACTGCCGCCTCACCCTCGGCGCAGGGGAGAGCCTGCCCGCCTTTTACACGATGCCCGCGTCCCGGTTTGGGACGGCTCCAGCGCCCTGAAACGCAGTTTAGGACCACCCGGCATCCGACAGCGCGCCAAATCCGTCTAGACTATGAGAGAATCCTTACGGATGGGGGAAAGACCCGCGGCGGTTTTCGCGGGCAGCCGATATGCTGGATAACCTGTTTACGCCGACGCACCTGCTGTTCGTTCTTGTGATTGCACTCCTGGTTTTCGGCCCCCGAAAGCTGCCCGAGCTGGGCAAGGGCTTGGGCGAAGGCCTGCGCGGCTTCAAGTCGGGCATCAAGGGCGAGACCGAATCGACCACCGTGAAGTCCGAAGCCGTGAAACCCGGGGAGACCGCGCCTGAGATCAAGTAGCCCTTCACCGCCCCCGCATAAACGCCTGGCGCCGCGAGCCCGGGCGTTTTCGTTTTCCTGTGGTCGGATTTGGAATTGATCGGATCGGGGTGAAATCGCCGTCTCGGTTGACCTTTCGCCGGGGGATAGTTAGCCTTTGGGTAAGAACGACAAATAATCAAGCGCCTTCTCCCCTGCACCGCTGTTCTTTTCGCCAGTTCGTTGTTTTCCGGTTCTTCTTTGCGGAACGAGAAACGCGCCGAGCCAGAGGTTTCTCCGCATGCGACCCACCCCGATCTCCCGCGCGGCCCACATCGCTGCCGCCTGTCTGCTTGCCTCCGCCACCGCAACCCTAGCCCAAACCGTAACCGGATCGATCACCGGCACTGTCACCGACCCGAGCGGCGCGGTGGTTCCGGACGCCGCGGTGGTCGCGGTGAACACGGCCACGGGCGTTCGCACGCCGGTCAGCAGCAACGCCGCCGGGGTGTACTTCATCCGCTTCCTCCCGATCGGCCCCTACCGGGTCGAGGTCACGGCGCAAGGCTTCAGCAAGCTCACCATTCCGCAGTTTTCGCTTGAAATCAATCAAACCGCGAAGCTGGACGCGCATGTCACCGTGGGCGCCAGCACTGAGGTCAAGGTCCAGGGCAATGTCGCGCCGATTATTGATACTTCGGACGGCACGCTTGGGCTTTCGCTCGATAAGAATGAGATAGCCACGATCCCTCTGAACGGACGCAATTTTTCGTCGCTGACCCAGTTCCAGCCGGGCGCGGTGGCCACTGATCCGACGGGGCTGACCAGCAACAACGCCATCCAGCGCAACACCTATAACTCGGGCGTCGTGACCCAAAACGGCAACCGCGCGCAGGACAATACCTACACGCTGGACGGCATCGACATCAACGAAACGCAGAATAACCTGATCGGCTACAACGTGTCGCCGGACGCGCTCGAGGAGATTCGGGTTATCTCAGCCAACGCGCCCGCGCAGTACGGCAACGTAGGCGGCGGCGACACGGTAGCGGTGCTCAAAAGCGGCACCAATGAGTTTCATGGAAGCCTGTTTTATTACGTGGAAGACCAGGACCTTACCGGGAACACCTGGGCGAATAACTTTGCCGGCGTCCCGCGGCCCACGTTTACGCAGAATCTGTTCGGCGGCACGCTGGGCGGCCCGGTGTGGAAGAACAAGCTTTTCTTCTTCATCGATTACACAGGTACGCGTCGACACGATGGCGGTTCGGGCGCGGACAGTGTGCTTTCGGCGGCCGAGCGGGGGGGCGACTTTTCCGCGGCGCTTGCAAAAGGCTACACGTTGGTAGACCCACAGAACGGCTACCGCCCTTTTGTGAACAACCAGGGTGTGCCGATCACGAACCCGGTGGTGCAGTATTTGGTATCCCACCCCCAGTACTATCCTCTGCCGAATCACGCCGCGACGGACGGGCTGGACCAGAATAACTTTATCGGGCCGACTAATTCCTTCGTGACCAACGACCAGGGCGACATCAAGATCGAGTACGATCCGCGCCCGGCGGATAAGATCACCGCTTTCTACACTCAGGGCGTTTCCACCGGTGGAAGCATCGCGGTCCTGCCAATCACCTTTCCTATCGCGAACTCCTACCCGGACAAGTTGGGCGGCGCGACATGGGTTCACACCCTTTCTCCGTCCATCGTCAACGAGGCTCGCTTCGGTTTTACCCGCATTCGCTGGGACTCAAATATCCCGACCGACTCGACCGGCAATTTCGGCTTGAATGGGGACAGCGTGGTTGGGATTCCCACGCCTGCTCCGCAGCAGTTTGTGGGGTTCACGTATCAAAACGCGGGGGAAGTGACCGGCGTCGGCGACCCCGCACAACCTCAGCAAATACGAGATAACACCTTCACCGTTTTTGACGACCTCACCATCCAGCGCGGCCGACACCTGTTCACCCTCGGCGGACAGCTGCTGCGCTTGCAGCAGAACTTTACTCAGTACGGCAATGGCCAGCTTGGCGCTTACAACTTCACGGGCCAGTATTCCGCTCTGCCGAGCGCAAAGAACACATATGGCCCGGCGGACTGGCTTCAGGACCGCGCGTTTAACCAGTCCATCACGCTTTCCAACGGCTACTTCGGCGAGCGCCAAGCCCGAGTTTCAGGCTTCGCACAGGACGACTGGAAAATCACCGACAAGCTCACTTTAAACCTGGGGCTGCGGTATGAGTACGATTCGCCTTACACCGAGGTGAACAATCGAATCGCGAACGTTATTCTGAGCGGCCCGCAGCAAGGTGTCGTCGAGTATGCAAAACGGGTGCCGGCGGGCGCGCCGGCGGGCTCCATCGTGTGCAGCAACCCGGCCTGTTATCAGCCGACTTACACAGAGTTTCAGCCCCGGTTCGGTTTTGCTTATGAAGCCAATCCCCGACTGGTGTTCCGCGGCGGCTATGGCGCGACCAGTTTTCTTGAAGGCAGCAGCGGGCTCGCTGCCAACTTTCCTTTCGTCGTCAACCTTTCCACCAATGCTACCGCGCCAATCAGTTTGACAAATCCCGGCGCCTTCTTTACTGAAACGAACGGATTTCCTGTCGGAGGGCCTGCCGTAACGGGCAGCGCGGGTTATGCAGCGTACAACCAGACATATCGTCCGGCCTACGTGCATGAGTTCAACCTCAATACGGAGTTTGAGTTGAACAACTCAACGTCGGCACAAGTCGGCTACATCGGCGAGCTTAGCCAACGCCTGATCGATTATCGAAACGGCAATCAGCTGACAATTGCGCAGGCTCAATCCATCGGGGCTTTGCCGGCCGGCGCGCCATTGCCGGCGGCGGATGTAGCCCCGCTCGCGAACCTGGTCGGGCAAAGCACAGCGGTCGAAACCTTTGACACGGAAGGCGTAGCCACCTACAACGCTCTCCAGGCCACGGTCCGTCATCGCCTCAGCAAGGGATTCGAAGCTACGGTGAACTACACCTATGCCAAATCTCTGACAGATACGAATGGGAACTATGGCGCTTCTAACTCGCCAGGCGTGAACGGCATTCAGGACGGCTACAACATCTATGACGACTATGGCCCATCCGAGCTGGATGTGCGCCACAATCTCTCGGCGAACGGCTCATACGCTATTCCGTTCGGACGAGGCCAGGCCTTCGGCTCCAACGCAAACCGTGCCTTGGATCTCGTTGCGGGAGGGTGGACATTTTCCTCGACAGCCATCGCGTACTCCGGCCTGCCGATTACGATTACATCAAACAATAACAGCAATACAAACTCCTATGGTCAGGGCGCACGCGCAAACCGATACCGGCCGCTGCACATCCACAACCAAGGCTCGCAAAACTGGTTCGGCACCGACCCATCCGCGGCGCCCTGCGCTGCGACGGACGACGGAGCGTGCGCCTACGGCGCGCAGCTGGCCAATACTTTTGGAACAGCGCGGGTCGGAACGCAGCGGGCTCCCGGGTTCGAGCAGATAGACTCATCTCTGTTCAAGGACTTCCACCTCACCGAGGGGCAGTCGGTAGGCTTCCGGGCCGACGCTTACAACGTTTTCAACTTCGTGAGCTACGGCAACCCGAACAGCAGCGTGAACAGCTCGAACTTCGGCCAAATTACGACCAGCAAAAACGGCCCGCGGACGATCGAGTTCTCGGCGAACTATAACTTTTAAGCGAATCAAAAACAGAGTAGAGGCCCGCGGCCGGCGGGCCTTTTTCTTTGCCCTCACGCCGCGATCAGCCCCACCGCCGCGAGCGCCAGAGCCATGCCCAGGGCCTGCAGGCGCGTCGCGCGCTCGTGCAGGAACACCGCTGCGAGCACGATGGTCGCGCCGGGGTATAGGGACGAGAGCACCGCGGCAACGTCTAGGCGGCCGCCGAGGGAGGCTAGCATGTAAAGCCCGTTGCCGCCGGTATCGAGCAGGCCTGCGAGGGCCGCGAGCAGCACGAGGCTGACCCCGTGCGCGATGAACACCACCCGGCTGGGGGGCGCGCGGCGGGTGGCGAGGCCGCCGGCAAAGTCGGCCACGCCCCAGCTGGCGGCTGCGGCTAAACCCAGCGGCACGGCGGGGGGCAGGAAGTTCAAAGCCTAAAACCGCCTGCGC
>CAXTRW010000053.1:4892-15032 GCA_964246765.1 uncultured Acidobacteriaceae bacterium
CCACTAAACCGCGACCAACGGGAGCGCCACAAATCAACCCAAGACCCGCCACGAAGTGGCCGCCAGCCGCGCAGGCGGTTTTACCTGGTTCCGCTGTTGGTGTCATGCGCCGACGGATAATACCCATCCTTCGCGATGATATCCAGGTTCGGCACCCCTTCCACGCGCACCTCAATGGTATGGAAGTTACTCGCCAGTACATTGGAGTGGCTCAGGTACCCGAGGGTGTACTGGTCGCGCACCGAGTTTGTGATCTTGGCAAACGACATCTGCATGCCGTTCTCCGACACTTCGGACTCCAACATGCCGCCGGTCGCAAGCGCGTACTTGGGCAGCAAATTGTCCCGCATGGTCGGCAGCAGCGGCAGGTGGAACTTATCCAGGTAGCCGAGGCCCCAGATCGCCGAGTCGCCCACCAAGGTGCCGTAAACGGAGATGTTGTTGGTCAGCAGGAACCGGACCACTTCCTTATACGAGGCCTTGGACCCCTGCTCCTTGCCGTCGGAGATGATGTAGAGGATGCGCCGACGCCCGCGCGGCTGCTTGGCCAGCTCCTCGGCCGCGGCCAGGATCGCGTCATTGAGCGGATGGAACTCCTTGGGAAGGATTGCGTTGCCCACGTCGAGGCCGTGGTGCGGGCTGGTGTTGGGGTCGATCTGCTTGTTGTTGATGACGATGCCGTCGTCCATGGGACCGCCGGGCGCGACGACGCCCATGTCGCGCCCCGGCGCCTTAGCATGGGCCAGCGCGACGGTGAGCCGCGCCCCCTGCGCTCCGGTAAAGTTGGAGATCATCTCCGGCGTGTCGTTGTAGCCGAACACCGCGACCGAGTCGGAAGGCGTGAACGCGCCCGTGACTGCCGCCAGGCTCTCGTTGACTCGGTTCATCACGTCCGCGGGCAGGCTCTGGTCCACGACGAACCCGACCGAAAGCGGAAACGGATCGGTCGTAAAGAACACGATGCGTTGCCGCACTCCGTCCTCAAACACCCGGAACTGCCGCCAGTCGAGCGAGGGCACCAGCGCGCCCTTTTTGTCCCGCACCGTCACGGGAACGATCACTTCGTTGACCGGGACCACGATGGTCTGGATTGGGCCCTGGCCCGCCTTGGGCAGATCGGGGGTTTCCTGTTGCGCGGGAGTGGGCCCCGGCGGCGCAACGCTCTGGTCCGGCGTTGCCGAGGAGGACGAACCCTGAGATCCCCCGGACGCCGCGTCCGCGGGCTGCGGGGCGGCGGTGGTGCCGGCGCCCGGCTTTACATCCTGCTTCAACCCGCTCAGGCTGTCCGCGCTGGGGGCCTGCGGGGTCGGCGCATCGGGAATCGCGCCCCCCTGCTGCGCCCGCGCGCCCGCGCCCAGCGCCAAAACCAGAATGCCTACCCATGCAATGTGCTTCACCGTGGTTCTCCTGAAAATGCGACAGACCGGCAGTTTGCTTCTCAGTCTACATAGATGCCCGGACCGAGCCCGCTGTTTAAACGTTGGACGCAGCCAGTAGACTATCAGAGCGCCCTGGCGCCGGCCATGGGCACACGCGCGCGTCGCGTGGCATGGTGTGCACAAAAATGGAGTGTGTATCTATGAGCTCTTGGACCCGCCGTCGCTTTCTCGGAACCGCCGCCGCGGCCGGGGCTTTCGCCTCGGTTCCGGCCTGGGCCAATCCCTTCGGGCTGCCGCTGGGGCTGCAGCTTTACTCCGTTCGAGACCAGCTCAAGACCGACTACCCCGGCACACTGAAGCAAGTTGCCGGCCTGGGCTATCGGGAGGTCGAAGCGGCGGGCTTTTACAATCTGCCCCCGGCGCAGGTTAAGGCCGATATGAGTGCCGCGGGGCTGCGGTGCGTTTCCGCGCACTACCCGGCCTCGCAGCTTACTCAATCGCTCGACGCCATTCTCGACTTCCACAAGCGGCTCGGGACTGCGCGCTTTATTATTTGCGCCTTCCCGGGGTTTCCGCCGGGCAGCAACGCCGGGAATCTCCCGCATCCCCAACAGCTGGACGCCTTTACCCTGGACGTTTGGAGGTGGAACGCACGGCAGTTCAATGCCTGGGGCAAAAAGGTGCGAGACGCAGGCTTACAGTTCGGGTACCACAACCACACCATGGAGTTTAAGCCGCAAAACGGGACGGTGCCCTATGACCTGCTGCTCAAGGAGACCGACCCGGAGCTGGTTGTGATGGAGCTGGATTGCGGCTGGGTGACGGTGGGCGGCGGCAGCCCCGAGCACTACATCCGTACCTACCCCAACCGCATCAAGATGCTCCATGTCAAGGACTTCGCGCCGGATGCCGGGCACAGCTCCATCGCCAGCCCGCCCCCGGCGGCCGAGCTGGGACGTGGGACCGCCGACTATCCTGCGATCTTCCAAGCGGTGAAGCCCGGCTCGCTCCAGCACATCTTTGTCGAGCAGGAAGACTATCCGGATATGCCTTGGCTCGAGGCGCTGCGGGTAGATGCAAACTATATGAAGCAGCTGAAAAGCTAGATTTGCCTCTTGCCATTTCGGTCGCGAGAGGCGACACCGCTTCCAAATGCTCGCCGATTCGCGCGACCGCCCTGGTTACTTCCGTGCGGTATTTTGTCTCTGTCCACTAGAAAAACGGCCCACATTGGCCGATGGATAGAAAGACAAAAATTCTGCGCGGGAGCCCAGCATGGCCGTTCGGGGCGGCACACAATCCATCTGCGAAGATCCCCGCGCGGCAGGCGCGCTTACACCGGGGTTCGCTCGTACGGGGTGGGTTTGGCGCGCGGTGATTATCTGGCTGCTGCTCTGTTCTGCGCCTTGGCTGTACGCCGCGGGAGCGGGGCTAGATCCGATTACGACCGCTCGTGGGGTGCACGAGTTGCCGCCGGATGTGGCTGCCAAGGCGCTCCCGGTTCATCTACGGGCGACAGTAACCTACTATGAGCCGGGATTTGGGCTGCTGTTCCTGGCAGACGCGAGCGGGTCGGTTTTTGTTCAGATCGACAGGCCTTATCCCGTTCACGAAGGGGATCTCGTTGAGTTAAACGGGGTAACGGATCCGAGCCTGCGAACCAGAGTAGGGGTTGGCGCGCGCATCCATGTTATCGGTGTAGGCGCCCGGTTTCCCGCCACGCGAACCGGGTATCAGCAGTTCATGTCCGGCGAGCTGGACTGCCAACCTACTTCCATACGCGGGGTAGTTCGATCGGCCAGCTTGGATGTAGCCGGGACAGACACGATCGCGCAGCTTCAGGTGCTGCTGCCCGGTGGGCTCGTACAGGTGTACATCAACAATCCTGCAGGGCTGGATCTGCGCGCGCTGATCGACTCCGAAGTCGAGATTTCCGGGGTCGCCGCGGCGGAGTTCAACGGACGGCTTCAGATGATGGGACCGATGATGTTCTCCTCCTCAAAGGCGAGCCTAAAGGTTCTTCGAAGGCCGGAGATCCAGCCTTTGCAGCTGCCGATCACGGACATTGACAGGGTGATGGCAAATTATATGGTCGTCAACGAGTCCAAGCGGATTCGGGTTCGGGGCGCGGTTACGGCGTTCAATCCCGGCTACTCGATGGTGGTGCAGAATGGGGACCGCAGCCTAATTGCGCTTACGCGGCAGCTTGGACCGCTCCTCCCGCTCGGCTCCGTGGTGGACGTCGTGGGATTTGCGGACGATCACTCGTACTCGGCCGTGCTTGAAAATGCACAGTTTTACCCCACCGGACAGATGGAGCTGGTCAAGCCCGTCGCCGTAAGCTATGCGGGCGCTATGACGGGCGCGTACAGCGACACTCTGGTGGAGATCAGCGGGCGTGTGTTGTCGGAGCTGCACGATCAACTTTCAGACGTAGTAGTGATTATGGTGGACAGCCACCCGGTCAGCCTTGTGTTGCGACGAGAGGGGCAGGAGTCGCTGCTCACGCTCCAGCCTGGCACGCTGGTTCGGGTGAAGGGGATTTGCCGCGTCACACCGGGAACTACAGTGCGCAATGTGCTGCTGTTTCGTTTGGACCTGCGGAACCGGAGCGATGTGGAGGTACTCGCCCGGCCATCGTGGTGGAATGTGACTCACCTGCTGATCACCGGAAGCGGGCTGCTCGGGATGACGGCGCTGACGCTCGGGTGGATTGCGGTGTTGAGGCGGAGGGTGGCGAAGCAAACAGCGCAAATCGAGCGCTCGATGCGGGTGGAACGCGAGCGAAGCCGGCTGCTGGAGCGGATCAACTCGGAGGTGCCGCTTGAGGAGCTGCTGAACGATGTCTGCGCGTCGATCGCATCGCTGGTGCCCGGGGCTTGCTGCTTATACACCCTGGGCGAGGAGAAGCTTTCAGGAAGCGGCGCGGCGCCTATATACGAAGCCGCTCTGACGGACGCGCGAGGGCGACAGGTCGGCATTTTCCGTGTGCAGCATACAGGCATAATGCCGCTATCGGCGGAACAGCGAGAAACACTGGTCGTGGGCGCGAGCCTTGCGAACCTTGCCGTGAACCAGCGCCGTCTGTACGACGAGCTGAACTATCACTCGACCCATGACCAGCTGACATCGCTGCCAAACCGGCGCCTGGCGGACCTACGCCTGGATAACGCGATTGTGGAAGCAGCGCGGAACGGAACGAGGGTAGGTGTAGCTTACATCGATGTCGACCACTTCAAACAGGTGAACGACCGGCACGGCCATAAAATCGGCGACGTGTACTTGCAGCAGATTGCCGGACGACTTGGGCGCTCAGTACGAGGTTCGGACCTGCTGGCGCGCATCGGCGGGGACGAGTTCCTGCTGGTAGCGACCAGACTGGGCGGCGTGGAGGACGGTGAAGCGTATCAGCGACGACTGGCGGACTGCTTTGAAAGCGAGTTTATGCTGGACGGGATTCGGATGCGCGGCTCGGCCAGCGTCGGGTTCGCAATGTTTCCCGATCACGGCTCCACGCCGGAAGAACTGAAGCGGCACGCCGATACGGCAATGTACACCGCCAAACGTGGCGTTCGCGCGGCTACTGAGGCAGCCGCGCCGAAAATGGGCCGGGCGGACGTTTTCTCGCCGGCGGACTTGCGGTCGGCGCTCGAAAACGACCGGTTCCGGTTGTTTTATCAGCCGCAGTTTTCCTCCACTGGCCGGCTGCGCGGTTTGGAAGCGCTGATTCGCATGGAAGACCCGATCTTGGGCATGGTGGCTCCGGACCAGTTCATCGGCATCGCGGAAAGAAGCAACGTGATTTTCCCCCTCGGCGAATGGGTGCTTCGCCGGGCGCTTGCGGATGCGGCGCGCTGGGGGCTTGGGCCGGAGGACGGCACGCGCATGGTCGTAAATGTGTCGGCCCGGCAGGTAGAACGCCCGGGCTTTGCGGAGACGGTGGCGCTCGCCCTGCTGGAATCAGGCGTTTGCGCCGGCGCGCTCGAAATTGAGATCACCGAGCGGGCGGCGATTTCGGATACGGCAAGCGCGGCCTGCCAGCTCGCCACCCTGCAAGCCTGGGGCGTGCACATCTCCATCGACGATTTCGGAACGGAGCATTCGTCCCTGAGCGTACTTCATAAGCTGCCGATTGACACCTTGAAAATCGACCGGAGCTTCGTGCGGGCAATGGGCAGCGAACCTGAGGTCGTCCGTGTGCTCGACGCCATTGTGCACCTGGGGCACTCGCTGGGCAAGCGCATCGTTGCCGAGGGGGTGGAATGTGAACAGGAGGTGCGGACGCTTCTGGAACTCGGAGAGATGGACTTTCAAGGCTATGTCTTCAGCCGGCCTGTGCCGCCGGACACCGTGCAGGCCAAGCTCGAGGGATGGCGGAGGCAGGGGACCTCGCACCATGCGCGGTCGGCATCGGCGGCCGCAGCCGAACCGGGTAGGCTTGGAACAAATCGGGCTGCGGCACCCATTTCGGACCGGGTTTAAGGCAGGTCCGATAGGCGTACCGAACGATCAGTGGCCGCCAGCGCAGGCGATCAGCCACACTAAGAGCGGCAAGGCTCCTATGCCGCTGGACGGTGCGGGGGTGCTGACGGCTGCGGAGGTGCAGCAGGTGCAGGCGCTCCAACCAGCTGATCGCGGAGCAGGTCTCGGCGGTTGGGGGAACGCTTATCGATATGCACGCCTTCTTTCAGAAGCTGGATACGGGGACAACGATCAACGGCGTGAATGCTACGACCGGGTATCTCGGCGGATTGTTCGGCCTGGATGGGATTCACCCTACGAACACCGGGTATGCCCTGGTGGCGAACCAGGTGATCGATTCCTTGAACGCGAGTTTGAAGACCACTTTCGCCGATGTGGATGTGAGCACAATCGTCAGCGCCGACCCGCTTTTTGGGCCGAATATCAAGCCCAGTGGGAGTAACGCTCATATTTCCGCCGATGCTGCGGCACGGGCTGGAGTGATTTTTCATGGGCAGGGCCGCAGGTAGCCTGGCTGGCTTGCCGGCGTGCAGTCCGTCACTTTCCTCTTGCTCCCGCATTGGGAGCAGGTTAGGATCGTATCGTGAGAGTCATCGCGCGCAGCACCCTGGTCAGATTTGTGCAAAGCAGGGTAGAGCGTAAGCTGCAAGCGGGAGTTCTGGCGCACCTCGATGTGTGGCATGCTGACGCACTGCGGGCCAAGTGGAAGACTTCAGCGGAGCTCAAACAGCAGTATCGGTCCGCGAGCATAATTTCCGCGGAACGCGTGGTTTTCAACATCAAGGGTAACGATTACAGGTTGATTGTTGCCATTAACTACCGATATCAGGTACTGCTGATCAAGTGGCTTGGGACGCACAAGGAATACGACACGATCAATGCCAGGGAGGTGGAATATGACGAGTACCGCTATACAGGTTCGTCCGATTCGGACTGAGGAAGATCACCGGGCGGCCGTGGCTCGGATTGGTGAGTTGATGGGTGCGGCCTGGGGCAGCTCGGAAGGCGATGAGTTGGACGTGCTTGCCACCCTGGTCGACGCCTACGAAAAAGAGCACTTCCCCATGCAACCGCCCGACCCGATCACGGCGATTGAGTTTCGGATGGACCAGCAAGGGCTGACGCGCAAAGACTTGGAGCCCATGATCGGGAGCCGCGCTCGGGTTTCGGAAGTGATGACGGGCAAGCGCCCGCTTACGCTGGAGATGATCCGGCGGCTGAGCGCGGGGCTGGGGATTCCAGCGGATGTGTTGATTTGGAGTGGGGCTGAGCAGGTAGAACTCAAGGTGCGGCGAGTCCCGCTCGGAGCACAATAGCGAGTGTTACGCTCCGCGGCGTGTCGGCGTGCTTCGATAAGCGTTATCGCCAGCTTCGTCTAGCTTCGTGTCTGATAGCCACCGAGCTTTGTACCACTTAGGTGTTAGTGTAGCGCGCTAATGCGACCTGGCAGTTACTTCCGTGTACGCAGATCTCATAGGACGCAGTTTCAACGCTGAAGTTTCCGATATTCTTTTCGAGAAGAACGGATCAGCTGTCGCTAAGTGGACCTTCTGCTCCTTAAGGCGTATGCGATCTTTGTTCACCAAAGCGAGGGTCTTCTATGGATGGAGTGCTTACGGACAAGCCTCGGCTCCGATCAGGCCACGTCGTTACTGCCAGTCGCTATGTCTGTTTTTCAGCGATTGCGATGCTTGCGGCGCTCGTACTTTTTGCAGGTACGCTATTCATACTTCCCGATGTTAAATATGTGAAGATGCTCAAGGGAAACTTTGCTTACCAGCTAGGAAAGGCTCTTTACTCTCGCTCGACCTTGGCATTGGTATGCTATCGCCGATCCGCTGCTCTCGGCAACGCTCATGGTATGAATCAACTTGGCAATCTTTATTGGGACGGCCGGGGATTACCCCGAAGTACTACTCAAGCGCTGACTTGGTATCGTAAAGCAGCTGACCTGGGAGACATCGACGCCATGTATAACATAGGCTACGCTTACTCTTCCGGTATCGGCGTCTCTCGGGACTTCAAGAAAGCGCTTATTTGGCAGCGAAAGGCGGCTGGTGGGGGCGATCCTGACGCAATGGACGCCATCGGGTATGCTTACTGGGAGGGTCACGGCGTCCTCCAAGACTACAGGCAAGCATTAATCTGGTATCACAAAGCGTCGGAACTGAAGAGTCCTAACGCAACGTATATGATTGGGGTGGCCTACCGTTGTGGCGATGAAGTTCCTAAAAACGATGATCAGGCCACGATCTGGTATCGTAAGGGTGCTCAGCTCGGATCTCCAGATGCTATGAACGGCCTGGCAAATTCTTATGATGATGGGCGCGGCGCGCCCCAAGACTATGTGGAGGCGCAAAAATGGTACCGTAAAGCCGCCGCTCTAGGGTCTAGCGAAGCCATGATCGGTCTGGGCGAGATGTATCACAAGGGCGAAGGAATGGATCAGGACTTTGCCCAAGCGGCGAAATGGTTTCGCAAAGCGGCTGATCTCGGTAATCCCGATGCGATGTTTGATTTGGGCCTTCTCTATGAAAATGGTCAAGGCTTACCCAAAGACAATGCCCAAAGTCTAGCCTGGTACCGCAAAGCGGCGAGGCTGGGCAATACCGATGCCATGCTCTCCTCTCATCGCCTTGCCCCGGAGATTCTCACAAAAGATCCTGCTTTTACACGACTATTGAATCCGCCTCTGGGAGACGCGCTCCTTAATAGCAGTATTACATTTGTGCGTCAAAAACAGGCAATTGAGGCAAAGCTATTTAACATACACGATCCGGATTTACGCGCTCGGATATCAAGCGAAGAGTGGGGAAAGGTCAACAAGTCAGAATTTATCGAGCAAGAAAGGCAGCGTTTACTCACTGCCTTTCCCTCCGCGATGGAAGCCGTGCTTGCGAAACACCGCATCGGCTGGTGGGAAGTTGGCCATGTGAGCTTCCCAGGGACTTCAGAGTTTATCGTCACTTCTGTGCAGGCCTCTCCGGTGGCGCTTCCGGGGGACGCAACGGTTACAAGCAACGTAGCAGTAATGGATGAAACCTACGCTAAGTTCCACGCGCAAATCGAGGAACAGGTCGAAAACATTGTTTCACTTCGTTCTTCGAAATATCCATCATGCGAACAACAACTGAACAATATTTGCGCGAATCTTGGAGGCTCTTCCAGATTGTGCTCTGATCCGAGTCATCTGGATTACCTTGTATCTAGCGTTCACTTTTCATGCGAATCGTACCCTTCGCATGACGAACTGCGCAAATCCGTGGGAGCAGAGATGCGTGAAAGTCGCTTGATCCTCGTCGGGCAGGGAGACATCCTTGCGCACCGGTTGGATAAGCTAATGGTGGTCGATTACGACACCGAGACCGTTTTTTTCGACGTTCCAATAAGCTCCTTCCATGGCGAGTTGCACTGGAAAGCGCTCGCGCCGGCAGAGTGGATCAAACCGGAATTGCTTGATGGCCCCGTAGATCCGTCCGCCTCCGCTATACCATCACAGCCTGATACACCAGCAGGTCAACCAGTCTACGGTACCTCGTTTTGATCCTACTCGCCGCCAAACGCCAGGTTTTCAAACCGGGTGCATTTGCTTAGGTACGCCAGGTGGACTGAGCCGGTGGGGCCGTTGCGTTGTTTGGCGATGATGATTTCGGCCTTGCCTTCGGTTTCGGGGTCGGGTTGGCCGTTTTCGTCGCGGTTGTAGTAGCTTTCGCGGTGGATGAAGGCAACGACGTCGGCGTCTTGTTCGATGGAGCCGGATTCGCGGAGGTCGGAGAGCATGGGTTTTTTGTCGCCGCCGCGCTGCTCGCTGGCTCTTGAGAGCTGCGAGAGGGCGATGACGGGCAGGTCGAGCTCCTTGGCCAGGGCTTTAAGGCCTCGGGAGACGGCGGAGACTTCCTGAGTTCGGTTTTCGAAGCGCTTCCCTCCGGCAGGACCGAGCGACGAGCCGCCGGTCATGAGCTGGAGGTAGTCGATCACGATCAGGTCGAGGCGGCCGTGCATTTGGCGCAGGCGGCGGGCTTTGGCGCGCATTTCGGTGAGCGAGATGGCGGGGGTGTCGTCGATGAAGATGTGGGCTTCGGTGAGGCGTTCGAGGGCTTCGGTGAGGCGGGCCTGGTCTTCGCGACTGGTATAGCCTTTCTGGATCTTTTGCTGGTCGACCAGGGCCTCGGACGCGAGCATGCGGCGGAGGAGCGACTCCTTGGACATTTCGAGCGAGAAGACGGCGACCACCGCGGCGCCCCGGACGGCGGCGTTTTGGGCGATGTTGATGGCCCAG
>CAXTRW010000053.1:15042-15959 GCA_964246765.1 uncultured Acidobacteriaceae bacterium
AGATTCCTTAGACATTTCCAATGAAAATACTGAAACGACTGCGCCACCCCGAACTGCTGCATTTTCAGCGATATTGATTGCTAGTGCGGTTTTGCCCATGGAGGGGCGCGCCGCAATGATGATGAGCTCGGACTTTTGCAGGCCGGAGGTCATGCGGTCGAAGTCGGTGAAGTGGGTTTCTAGACCGGTGACCTCGCGGTGGCCTTCGGCGAAGAGGTTGTCGATGGTGCCGAAGGAGCTGCGGACGATCTCGGGGATGCTTGCAAAACCGCGCTGGATGCCGTGCTCGGTGACTTCGAGGAGCCGGGATTCGGCGGCGTTGAGGACCTCGAGGGCGTCGTCGGACTGGTCGGCGGCCTGGGTGATGGCCTCGGAGCAGACAACGATGAGCTGGCGCAGGAGGGACTTGTTTTTAACGATCCGGACGTATTCTTCGATTGACAGGCGGCGGGGCAGGTTTTCGGTGAGGGATGCGAGGTAGGCGACGCCGCCGACGGCCTCGATCTCCTTGTATTGGGAGAGGATGTCGCGGAGCGTAATGTAGTCGACGGCGCGGCCGAGATCGATGAGCTCGGCCATGCGGCAGAAGATGCGGCGGTGGGGTTCGAGGGCGAAGTCGGCGGTCGAGATGCGCTCGGCGGCCTCGTTGTAGAGGTGGTTGTCGAGCAGGATGGCGCCGAGGATGGAGCGCTCGGCGTCGACGGCGGCGGGGAGGCCGCGCTCGAACTGGACGGGTGCTGTGGCCATGGCTAACGCTAGGGTACCCCGGGGGAAATGCACCGGGGTACCTTATCGAGTGGAAGATTCGGAAAAGCAAGACCCCCTACGAGGGAGGCGGCCACTTCGTGGCGTGTTTTCGTGGCCCTCCCGTTGGTCGGGATCAGCATTGCCGGGTCGGTGACGAATCCAAAAAAGAC
>CAXTRW010000054.1:0-15808 GCA_964246765.1 uncultured Acidobacteriaceae bacterium
CCGGCGAAGGCCGCCTGCATGGAATAGGCGCCTGTGTTTCCAAGCGACTCCTGTCGGGAAGTGGCCTGCCGGGAGTATCGCTCGGCCGACGAGGCCGCAAATAGTCGGCTCCGACGTCCGCCAAAGGTGAAATCGTTCATCCCAACGACGGACTGCGCATCGGTTTGCGCGCCGGTGCGTGGAGCGGTGTCGGTAGACGCGTTCGCATAGGCGGTGTCGGCGGGGGAAAGCGTCGAGCCGAGAAGTTGCGAGTGGGTCGGGTCTGAAACGTCAGCACGATTATTTGGATTGGTAAAGCTGGAAGTGCTGGCGTCGAAGGCGGAGTTGAATCCGGATTGCGACGTGCTTTGGAGCAGCGGGTCGCTGACGCTGCCGGATAGGGGATCGGAAAGGGACGTGACCTGGGCTTGCGCGCCGACGGCAAAGGAACCGAGCGCCAAAGCTGAAACTGCGGTGAGGATAGGAGCGTATCGAGCCATCGTCACAGACCTACGTTCTTCACACGAAACTCCGGGAGAGACATGATAAACCACACGGCGCTGCCGAAGAATACACCGTTCCGGATCACGACGAAATACGATGTTACGGTGTTTTCAGGCTCCAAAATCGTGCCCAGCGAAGCGAGGATGATGAAGCAGGAAGCGAACACGGGCATCGACTCGGCGACGACTTCGAAAGCGAAGCGGAACAGGACCACGGCTAGAAGAGGGTACAGAATGACTCCCCAAACGCCGAAGTCCACGGCGCCGGCCGTGTAAACGGAGTTCGCTTCGTCGAGATAATGCGACCCGAAGGTGTCATTCGCCAGCGCTTCTTCGCTGAAGAACAGGTCCTTATTACTGTAGAGCACTGAGGGCAGCGCCAGCTGGAACTGTTTTGTGATGTCTTCGCCATAGGCAGTCGGCATTTGCTGGGCGTAACCTTCAAGCTGGGATAAGAAGCCCAGAATAAAGGTCCTCCGCTCGACATTGGCGGAGAACTCCGCTTTCACATCGGAGAAGCTTTTGTCTCCGAGGAGCCGGACTGCCGCCGAAATCCGCTGACCGAGTGTCGGGGCGAGCAAGCCGTAGCCGGCCACCCGCAGGTAGAAAAAGCCGATGGTCGCGACATATACAACCGAGGCCAGCAGGCCCAGGAGCACAGTCTTTTTGAGCGGGGAGTACGGAATGCGATACCGGCCGAGCCGCAGACCGATCAACGCGAGGATGACCGAATAGATGATAATCCGGCGGCCCAGCGGAAACACCATGAAAAACAAAGCCACGCTGAGAATTCGCGCGTAGTTGCGGGTGAAACGCTTCTTGACATTGAGGGCTACGCAAACGGCAAGGGCGAACAGAGGTTTCGAGAGCCAGTCGGAAACGCTGGCGAGTACGCCGACATGGCCGACGTCCTGGCTGACGTTCGCGCCCATGAACCCGGTGGAGCCATGAAGGAAAGAGACCAGGATCACGCCGGTCCCGAGCGTCAAAAACACAATGGCGCGATTGTTGAATTTAAGCTCGAACTCCTCACCGAAGATTGGGGTTTCATAGAGTTCGCCGAGCGAAATCAACACAGCCACGGAAACCATGACCGAGGCCATGGCATAGGCGAGCTCCGGCGTGCTGAGTTGCAGGAACTCGCCCAACGGCGCGTCGCCCCGCGGCAGCGTGAACCAGGTGTTCGCCGTACCGAGGCCGTAGGCCAAGCCGAGAGTGATCGCCAGCACCGTGGAAACTCGGAGCGGGCGGCGGCGGCCGAGCAGGTCAAACAGCAGATACGCGGAAACGGCGGAAAGGATCAGCGCGCCCACAATCAAGGAGGCGTCTGTGCCCGTGGCCCAGCACGGAAGAGCGCCGGCGAGCAGCATCGCCGGCATGACCAGCAGGTAGCTCCGGCGGAGCGGCGGAAACAGCGACCCGAAGCGGCGAGGCCGGGCCAGCCGCACCAGCGTCCGCTGCCCTTGCCGCACCAGCGTGGCGGATTCGATCACGATTCCCTCTCCCCGACCCGCGCGCCGGGAAAGGAGCTAGTGGACAAAGAGCGCATAGTTTGTCGCCAGGCCGAAGGCCGCCTCGATGCCGCGATAGAGAAAGGTTTTTCCGGTGCTGGAAGGCACGTACAGGATATCGCCGTCGGAAACCAGGATGTCCGCCTGTTTCCCATACAGGATGTGCTTCAAGTCCAGGTCCACTTCCTCGCGACCGGCGGGAAGTTTGCGAATCAGCTTGGTTTGGGACAAGGCGGCGGTCTTGTTCATGCCGCCGGCCAGCGACAAGGCTTCGATAATCGAGAGCCGCTCGTTGTTATCCACGAGGATGCCTCCCGGCCGAAGCACGTCGCCGATGACGTAAACGACGCCGGCCTTGGCGACGATCACGGTGTCTCCGGGCAGAATCACCGGGTTGACCTGTGCGTGGAGCGAGGCCGGGGTGGGCTGGAGCGCAATCTGCTGCGGGTGAGCGCTGTCGCCGCGGTGCACGATCGAGGCTAGGCGTCCGGCTGTGGAGCTCACGCCGCCGGCCAGCGACAGCATATCCAGCAGTCGCCGCGAGCCCAGGGTCGGGTACACACCCGGCGAACGAACTTCACCGAGAACAGACGCGCCCTGGGAGGCGAATTCAGTTTCAGACACCGTGACGTGTGGATTCAGCAACAAGCCTCGGATCCGGTAACCGTCTTCCAGAGTAGTGGAGGCCTGCTGCGCGCTCAAGCCGGCCAGGTGTACCGCGCCGAGCACGGGTAGGTTGGCGTCGCCATCCTGGTTTACACGGACTGAGGCGCTCAGCTCCGGAGTTTCAAACACGACGACATTGAGCAGGTCTCCGGGGCCGATCAGGATCGAGGGCGCGTCCATGGAAGCGCCAGCCTGCGGCTCAGCTTCGGAGGAGGCTTGGGCTTGCGTCTGGGTTGCGGCCGCCGGAGCCTGCGCATACACGGGGACCCCCGCAGCGAAAAAAACGGCGAGCAAGCCGAGAAACCAGGCCGGAAGCGTTCTACTGTTCCGCATCCATGCCTCCGCCGTAGCCTGCCCCATAGGTCGAGTTGTAGCTGTAGTTGTAGCGCTTGGAGTAGGTGTAGTAGTTTTCAAGCCGCAGATCGACGTCATTCACGATAATGCCCTGCACCCGCGCGTTGACGCGCCGCATCTGTTCGCGCACTCGCAGGAGAGCTTTCTTGCGAGTCACGCCGGAGCGCACCAAAATAAAGCTCGCATCTACCTGCGGCGCCAGCGACAGCGTATCGGCCACGGCCAGCACGGGCGAGGTGTCCAGGATGATGTGGTCGTACTCCGAGCGCCAGCGCTGCAGCAGCTCCTCCATGGACCGGGATGCGAGCGCTTCCCCTGGGTTCACCGTGACCGGGCCTCGGGTCACAAGAGTAAGGTTCGGGAGATCCGGAAGCGGGGTCTCATACGCGCTTGCCTCGTGCTCGCGCACCAGCAGGGTTGAAAGCCCAAACCGGTTGGAGGTGCGAAACTTCATATGCAGCGTGCCCTTGCGCAGGTCCGTGTCCACCAGCAGCACGCGGGCAGAACGGCGGGCAAACGAGATCGCGAGATTGGCCGCGCAGGTGCTCTTGCCTTCGGTTGCGAACGAACTCGTGAGCAGCAGCAGTTTGGGTTCGCGATCAACCGCGGACAGCAGAATAGAGGAGCGCAGCGTCCGGAAGCCCTCCGAAACATAAGACTGCGGCTCCGTGTAGGAGATCAGATCGGGGGAAACGCGGGACATCCGCTCCCGTTCCGCTTCGGCGGCCGGGGTCCCCGGCGCCGCTACGACCTTCTTTTGAGCCGGATCGAAGTGCGGGATCACGGCCAGCGCGGGCAGCCCGGCGATCGCCTCCGCGTCATCGGAAGTCCGAATGGTATCATCGATGGTTTCGGCGAATAGGGCGAGGATCAGTCCAAGCACCACGCCTGCGCCGAGCCCGATGGCAGCGTCGTTGCGTTTCACCGGAAAGACCGGCCGAGGCGGCGCCGTGGCCCGGTCCACAACGTCAATCTGGTTCGCGTTGAGGCCGGCGGTAATCCCGGCCTCCTTCAGCCTGGTTTGCAGCGCGTCGTACAGGTCGGAAGCTGAGTCCGCGCCATGCTTCAAGATCTGATATTCAGCCGAGGTGCGGTTTTGCTGAAAGGTTTCGCCCTTGGCTGCGTCCAAGCGCTGCCGCATCAGATTTTCCGTGTTCAGGGCGGTCTGGTACTCCACCTGGAACCGGCGTTGCATGTTTTGGATCTCGACGGCGATGTCCTTGCGAACCTCCACGAGCGAGGCCTGCACTTCCTTCAGCCTAGGCCACTGCGGCCCGAACTTCGACTGCAGCTCCGCCTGCTGCACGGTCAGGGCGGCTTCCTGCTGCTGCAGTTGCGCGAGCGTGGTGGACGGAGCCACGGACACCAGCAGCTCCGGGTTACCGGTCATCGCCATTCGGTAGCGCGCTTCCTTGACCACGCGATCCGCCTGCGCTTCGGACAGCTGCTGGTTGGCGATGCGAAGGTTGTCCAGCGTGATGTCTTCGCCGTTGCCGTTAGGATCCACGCCGATAAGGTTGTTCTGCTTCTGGTAGTCCGCGAGCTCGTCCTGGGCGGTTGTAACCTGGCTTTTTAAGTTGTTGAGTTGTTTGGCGAGCCAGTCCGAAATGCGCGTGGTGCCCTCATAGCGCACCCGCAGACTGCGGTCCATGTAACGGTCCACAATGGCGTTTGCCACAGCAGCCGCCACCGCCGGGCTTTGATTGCGGAAGTGTACCTCCACCAGGTCGGTTCCGGGTTTGGTGGCGATCTTGGTGGAGCCCTTGAAGATGCCTAGGAGCTCTTTGCGCTCGCCGGGATTGAGCGTTCCGGTGTAGGGAGTACGCACAAAAACCTGATGGAACGGCTCCTTGCTGTAAAGGTTGAGCGTGTTGATCACGTCCATCGACACAGTATCGCTTTGCATAATCGCGATTTCGGTCGCGGTTCTCACCAGGCTGGCCTCGACGCCGCCCTGCTGGTCCTGCACCAGGTCCGAAATGCCGATGTTGCTCTGCTTGCCCGAATTGATATCGATCAGTGCAACGGCTTCATACTGAGGGATCGTCGTCAGGATATAGACCGCGGCGAACGCGAGACCGACCACGATGCCTGCCAGGATCAGCCATTTGCGCTTGATCAGAACCTTTCGAATATCGCTGGGCGTGATGATCGCCTGCTCAGGCGCGAGCAGCGGTTCGGCTGCCCCCTGGCGCTCGGGGTGGAGTGCGGGACCATCCATTTTAGCGAGCTCCTTTTACGTATTCCACGCGCGCGTGGAATCGCCGGCGACCCGAGGCAGCTCCGGGAATAAATACGCACTCCGCCGCCGGTCTCCGGACCCGTGCTTGGCGTCGCTGGTGGTTCGGCGCGGCAGGGTTGCGCGCCGTTCGACGAGCGACGGTCTGCTTGGGAAATCCATTGGCTTCGAGCAGAACATCCGCCTTTCGCTGAACCGCCACGCGGGGCGGGTCGATACAACTGCCATCGATAGCACACTCAGTATCGGCAGATTGCGCCCGGAAGTTTAGGCCTTTTCTCACCTTTTCCGAGCCGAAACCTCAAAAGATTGCCGACGCCCGCGTCTGGAATGCCCGAGCGCCCCCAAGTTCCACCTGAGTGTAGCCAAGATGCCTAGGCGGGTCAATCGAAGATCGGCGCGGGGAGGTTCCCAAGGTACCCTGGCTTATATGCCTCCCCCCACTTTTCAGGCCCTTTCGCCCGTGCGCGAAAAGAACATGTGGCATCCGCCGCCATTTTCCTTGGCCCGGTACATGGCTGCATCGGCCCGGGTCCAAAGCTCAGAAGGCTCCCGTCCGTCCGTAGGAGCCAAGGCAATACCGATGCTGGCGCTTAAGAAGAGTGAGTGTCCGTCTATGCGATGCGGGGCGGCGAGAGAGGCCAGCAGATCGTCCGCCACCCGCTCCGCGTCCGCCCTGCTCCCAATTTCGTCCAGGATCACCATAAACTCCTCGCCACCGGTGCGGGCCGCAGTGTCGACGGACCGCAGACGGCGGCGGAAGCGGTCCGCGACTTCTCGCAGGCAACTGTCGCCCGCAGCATGGCCCCAGGTGTCGTTGATCTGCTTGAAGCGGTCCAGGTCGATGCACACGATGGCGGCCTGGGTGCCATGGCGCGCCACCTTGGCCAGAGCGCTGCGCAGCCGGTCGTGCAGCAGCAGGCGGTTCGGAAGCCCGGTCAGGGGGTCATGGTTGGCCTGGTGTACCAGCTGCCGGTGCGCTTCGATCTCCGCGGTGACGTCCTTGGCAACCAGCAGGCCGGCTTCGGCACCCTGGAAGCTCACACGCTGCAGCGACACCTCGACCGCGCGCTCCTCCCCGGCTTTGGTTTGGAAGTGCATGACGCGCCGGCGCGCAACCTCCTCGGGCGGCGGCGCCGGCTCGGGTCGGCCGCCGGCGACCAGGCTCCAGTGCATCTCCGTCAGCCCGAAAGGGCCTTCCTGCCCGGACGAAAGCAGGTCATCCAACGCCAGGCCGGGGAGATCGCCGCGGCTCCAGCCGAAGGTGCGGATGGCCGCGGAGTTGGCTTCCAGCAACCGGGTCGACTCGGACGCGAAAATCCACATCGGCAGCGGATTGCCGTGGAACAGGCTCCGGTACTGCTCGTGCTCCTGTTCGGACAGGGTGAGCTCGTCCTCGAGCAGCGAGACGAGCATACCAAACGCGACAACGATTTTTGGGACGTTCCAGATCTCCGGGTCGACGAAGCGCCCCGGGAAGTGCGCCTCCATCAGGGTTGCAACAGGAAACACCGCAGCCCAGGCCACAAAGCCTGCAATCGTGGTCCAAGCGCCCGGAGAACGCCGGCCGCGGTTGCTCGCAAACATCAGGGCGCAGGCGGCAAACAGCTCCATCAGCAGCGGCGAAAGAGCATCGCGCTCATGGACCACGGCCAGCACACTCCACTCGCAGGCGAGAAGAACCAGCACTGTGCCCGGGACCGAAACGGCCCACCGGCGCGGGCCGGACCGCCACAGCACAACCAGGCCGAAGCCCTGGAGCAGAAGGTCCAGCGCGACCGCGAGGCCGCCCGGGTGAGCCTGAAAGGCCAGCGCGGCCGTAAACCCCAGCGTCGGCGCGGCCAGGCCCACAAAGACAATGCGGCGATCTCGAGAGGCTTCGGCGCCGCAAAACGAGGCCAAAAACGAGATGCCGCACAGAAGAAGCGCGCCGACGGAGGCCGCGTCCACCAGGGCGCCGGCCGGGCGCACAAGCCCCACGGCGAAGTGCGCGACCGCAAACAGCCATCCGAATACCCAGAAGCGCAGACGCCCCGAGGGTCGCCTCCGATACACGGACACGAAGAGCAATACGAAAAACACAAGAACGACGAGGTTCAACAGAAGTGTCTGCCGCAAGGTGGCCTCGAGCGATCGCTGGTGTAAGTCATGCGCGCGCCGGTTCTGTTGCGGGTTGCAGATGGTGGGCGGTGAGGGACTCGAACCCCCGACATCCTGCTTGTAAGGCAGGCGCTCTAACCGGCTGAGCTAACCGCCCCGGGGCTATGATTTGCGTCCGGCTGTTCAGATTTTAACAGGGGTTTGCACTCCGGGATACACTCGGGCGGTGAGCCGGTTGATCGTCAATGCGGATGACCTGGGCTACACCGCGGGCGTGGACCGGGCGATTTTCTCCCTCGCCTCCGCGGCCGCGGTAAGCTCGGCGACGGCGATGGCCCGTGGCTCCAGCCTCCCCGACAGCCTTGCGAACCGCCCGGCATCGCTCGCGGTGGGCTGCCACGTGGTCCTGGTTGACGGCGAGCCGTCGGCTCCCGCGGCCGAGGTGCAAGCCCTGCTGCAACACGGACGGTTTCGCCCCACCCTGGGCCGCTTCGTGCTCGACCTCGAGCGCGGCGCCATTCGCGAGGACGAGATCGAGCGGGAAGCGACCGCGCAGATTCGCTCCCTCCAAACCCGCGGCCTGCGCGTGACACATGTGGATACGCACAAGCACACCCATGTATTTCCACGGGTGCTTCGGCCGCTCCTGCGCGCAGCCGCGAACTGCGGTGTGCGCGCGGTTCGCAACCCGTTTGAGCCGGAGTGGGCGCGGGCCGCTGCCCTTGGGGCTCCCGCGGCGCGGCGGCTCCAGCTGCGCTTGCTTTCCGTGTACAGGAGCGGATTCTTACGGCAGATTCGTGACGCCGGCATGCGCTCCACCGCCGACGCGCTGGGGGTTCTGGCGACCGGAACGCTCGACGCGCCCACTCTGGAACGGCTTTTGGGCGCGCTCGAGAGGCACGGCGCGCCCGAGGAATGCTACGAGCTGGTGTGCCATCCCGGCTTTCACGATGCGGCTCTGGAGGGCGCCGGCACACGGTTGAAAGCCGAGCGCGAGCGGGAACGCACTGCCCTGCTCGAAGTCGTACCGCGCTGGACCGGAGCCGGAGCGCCGCACCGATTGAGCTCCTTCGCCGAGCTGTAACTGAAGTTTTTGCGCCGTGCAGCCCGCCGGCGCGTCCAAGGTGGAGCCGGAGGGCTCGCCATGAAGATCGGCATCACCTGCTACCCCACCTACGGCGGCTCCGGCGTGGTCGCCACCGAGCTCGGCATCGAGCTTGCCGCGCGCGGGCACGAGGTCCACTTCATCACCTACCAGCAGCCGTTCCGCCTGTCCGGGCGCGAGCGCGGCATCTCTTACCACGAGGTCGCCGTCCCCACCTACCCGCTGTTCGAGTACCCGCCCTACGACCTCGCGCTCGCCACGCGCATGAGCGAGGTGGGCGAGTACTACGGGCTTGACCTGCTCCACGTCCACTACGCCATTCCCCACTCGGTCAGCGCGTTGCTCGCCCGGCAAATGCTGGCCTCGCGGGGCCGCAAGCTGCCGTTTGTGACAACCCTGCACGGGACCGACATCACGCTGGTCGGCCTCGATCGCTCCTACCTGCCCGTCACCCGGTTCGCGATCGAAAACTCCGACGGCGTCACCGCGATCTCGAATTATCTCCGCGAAAAAACGCTCCAGGAATTTTCGGTGCAGCGCCCGATTGAGGTCATCCCGAATTTTGTGAACTGCGACCTGTACACGCCGCTCTCTGCGGACGAGCGCAAAGCCGGGCGGGCGCGTTGGGCTGCCGACGGAGAAAAGCTGCTCCTGCACCTCTCGAACTTCCGCGCGGTCAAGCGCGTCTCCGACGTGGTGGAGATTTTCGCGCGGGTCGCAAAGGAGTTGCCCGCGCGCCTGCTGCTGGTGGGCGACGGGCCCGAGCGGTCGAACGCGGAGTACCTGGTCCACACGCTTGGACTACAAGACCGCGTGTACTTTTTGGGCAAGCAGGAAGAAGTACATAAGCTGCTGCCGCTGGCCGACCTGCTGCTGATGCCGAGCAAGCTGGAGGCTTTCGGGCTGGTCGCGCTGGAGGCCGCGGCCTGCTGCGTGCCGACCATCGCGACGCGCCAGGGCGGCGTGGGCGAGCTGATCGAGGACGGCCTTAACGGCCGCCTGCTCGCGGTGGGCGACGTGGACGGCATGGCCGCGGCGGCGCTTTCGCTGCTCCGCGATCCCACCGCGCTGGACGCCATGGCCACCGCCGCCCGGCAAACCGCGCAGCAGCGCTTCTGCACCGCCCGCATCATTCCTCAATACGAGGCGTTCTACCGCGGGATTGTTTGCTAGCTTTATGAGGAGGCATGCTCAATGCGAAATCATTTGATTGCGAAGCAGCGCTGTCGATATTCAGAGCTTTTAGGCAGCGCATCAGCATGGAGCTGCCGCATAAGGGAAGATTAAAAATGAGTGACATTGCAGGCCGCATTACACTTTCCATTCCCTTTCATGAAAAGGAGCAGGCGAAAAAGCTCGGTGCTCGTTGGGATCCGCAACAGAAAATCTGGTGGGTTCCATCGAGCTTAGACATCAACTGTTTCGCTCGATGGCTGAACACTTCTGGACCGTTAGCTCAGCTCTACTGGGATCTCGCCCCTATTCACGAAAGCGAGTTCGACGACTTCCGTTCAAGCTGGAAGGTTGAGGTTTTCTTTGTGCCTTGGACCTGCTGGAAATGCAAACAAGAAACTCTCGTCTTCCACTGTGCAGTCGATCGAGGCATAAACATTATGCCGCTCTGCTACCAGGCAAAGGTCCTTGAGCAACTCGACAGATTCCGAAAAAACGTCGGAATGGAGCGCTTCGGATGCATAAAGCCTCGCTACTCCCGTACCCTGGGGGCATCGTATGTGTCTCAAGGTTGCAGACACTGCGACGCGTTGATAGGCGAGTTTCCCTTGTCGGAGGACTTTAGCGAATTCCTGAGTACCCAGGATGTATCTGCTTACCCGCTGCGAAAAGAGTTGCACTGGTCTCTTTTGGGGAAGCGCAGCTAGGCCATTCGGGTGCCCATCAGAATGCTGAAGTTGCCCCCGGCATCTGCATCGTCACGAGCGTCCCCCGGCCCGGGCGGCTGGTGATTTCAAACTCGGCCGCGGCCCCATACAGTACCTCCAGGCGCTCGCGCACGTTGCGCATCCCGATGCCGTTTCCCTGCTGCGTCAGCACCCCCGTGCGCAGCGCGCGCTCGGGCGCGATCCCCACCCCGTCGTCCTCCACCTCAATCACCAGCTTGCCCCGCTCCAGGCGCGACCGCAGCGTGATCGTTCCGCCCGAAATGCGCGGCTCCAACCCGTGCTTGATCGAGTTCTCCACCAGCGGCTGCAGCAGCATGCTCGGCACCGGCATCTCCAGCGTCCCAGGGTCGATTTCTTTAACCACCCGCAGCTTATCCGCGCCGAACCGCACCACCTCAATGCCCAGGTAATCGTCGGTAAAGTTCAGCTCGTCGCGAAACGGCACGTACGACTCGTGGTCCTTGAGCAGCGCGCGAAGGATGTTGGCAAGCTTGACAATAAGCTCCCGCGCCTGCTCCGGCCGCACCCGGATCAGCGTCGCGATCGAGTTTAGCGTGTTGAACAGGAAATGCGGGTTGATCTGGCGCTGCAGCGCGTCGAGCCGCGCTTCCAAAACCAGCCGCTTCTGCTCCTCGAACTTGAGCTCGATGCGGATCGCGTTCCAGATCTTGAGCGGAATCCCGACCACCATCGCCGCCCCTGCCCAGATGCACAGCCGCAGCCCCCACTGTGAGGTGTGCAGCGCGAACAGCTGGCGCGGCATCAGGTGCGCGAGCCACTCCCGCGCGATGTCGAGTGCGACGATCAACCCCAGCAGCATCACTTGGCGGTCGAAACGCGGCTGACGCAGGTTGCGGCGGATCCAGCGGTAAATGCTCAGGTCTACGAACGGCGAAAACGACCACACCTCCTCCGCCTCCGCCAAACGCCCGAACGAGCCGGCTACCAGCGCGACCAGGAGATAAAACGGCAGCGACAAGAGTTCGCCGTGCAGCACCGAAGGGATCGAGAGCAGCGCCGCCCCCAGCATGGCGGAAAACGGCCCCAGCAGCACGCCGAGAATGATGGCGGTTTCAAACGCGATGTCGGCCGCGTAGAAGTTCGGCACCGTGGTCCGAACCCACACGCCCAGCGCCAGCGGCACGCAGATAAACACGATGAGCTTGAGCTGCTGCGCGGGGCGGCGCTCGTCGGCGAACAGTACGCGCTGGAACTCGCGCGAGCGGCCCAGCGCGCTCGACACCGCCGCGGCTACGCCCAGCTTGATGAGCAGCGTGATCAGGATCAGCTTCGGGTCCGGCGCGAACGGTTCAGGGCGCAGCACACCCCTACTCTACTCCCGGCCGCGAAGGCTGGCCGCGCGCGGCTGCTCGTATAATCAGCCCATGCCCCTCGCCCGCGTCAGCAAGGTCGCCGACACCGCTTTGCCCACGCGCTGGGGCCAGTTCCGCATCCTCGGATTTACCGGCGAGCTCACCGGGCAAACACCCTGCGACCAACATCACCCCGAGCGCATAACGGAAAAGCAGGAGGCGGTCGCGCTGGTCATGGGCGATATTCACTCCGCGCCGCCGCTCGTGCGCATCCACTCGCAGTGCCTCACCGGCGACGTGTTCCACTCCCTGCGCTGCGACTGCCGCCTGCAGCTCGAGCTCGCGCTGCGTTCGATCGCCGCGCTCGGCGCAGGCATCATTCTGTACGACCAGCAGGAAGGCCGCGGCATCGGCCTGATGGCGAAGCTCAAGGCCTATGAGCTGCAGGAGCAGGGCCGCGACACGGTCGAGGCCAACGTGGAGCTGGGCTACCGCCCCGACTGCCGCGAGTTCGAGCTGCAGGCCGCGATGCTGAAGCAGATGCAAGTGCCCGCGGTGCGGCTGCTCACCAACAATCCCGAGAAGGTCGCGGCGCTGGAGCGAGCCGGGGTTCACGTCGTGGAGCGCGTGCCCGCGGTGGTGCCGGTGGAGACCAGCTTCGAGCGGTATCTCGACGTGAAGCGCGACAAAATGGGCCACTTGTTCGAGCCGGAAGCGGCCGCGAGCCGGCCCCGGCAGGATTTAGCATAAAGCCATGGAACTCCAGCTCACCCCGGATGTGCAAGCGAAGCTCGACCAGCTGTCAGGCGAAACAGGGCGGGCTCCGGACGAGTTTGTACGGGATGCTCTGGCGGGCTATTTCGATGAGCTTGCGCAAGTCCGAGGGATGCTCAACAGCCGCTACGACGAGTTGAAGAGCGGAAGCGCGACCCTCATCTCCGGCGAAGAGGTGAAGGCTTACTTTCGTGAGAAAAGTGCCGCCCGGCGTTCATGACCGGGTACGCCTTTCATGCGGAAGCACTTTCGGACCTCGATGAGATTTTGGGAGTTCATCGCCGAGGATAGTCTCGACGCAGCGGACCGGGTGATCGCCGAGATTCTCGCGGCCTGCGAGCAGCTTGCCCCTTTCCGCACCAAGGACACTTTCGACCCGACCTGACTTCCAGGCTCTTGCGATTCATGGTCGTTCGCGACTTCCTGCTGGTCTATGCCCCCGACGAACGCCTTTGTGGGTTGTAGCGGTACTGCACGGCCAACGCAACCCGCGCGTTCTGGCCGCTGTTCTTCGGGATAGAAGGTAACCTTCAAAACAGAACTTGCGGCCGCAGCTAGCCGTTCAATACTTCACAATCCCGGCGAACGACTGCGGATCCAAACTCGCGCCCCCGACCAGCGCGCCGTCGATCTCCGGCTTGCGCATCAGCGCGGCTGTATTCTCCGGCTTCACGCTGCCGCCGTACAGGATGCGCATCCCGTCCGCGACCGGCGCCCCCAAACGGTCCCGCACCGCCCCGCGGATAAACGCGTGCGTTTCATCCGCAACTTCAGGCGTGGCGCTCTGCCCCGAGCCAATGGCCCAGATCGGCTCATACGCGATCACGATCGGCCCCGCATCCGCCGGCTTCACGCTCTCCAGCCCAATCCGCAGCTGCCGCAGCAGCACATCGTTGGTCCGGCCCTCTTCGCGCTCCTCCTGCACCTCGCCGATACACACAATCGGCGTCATGCCCTGCGCCAGCGCCGCCCGCAGCTTGCGGTTCACATCCCAGTCCGTCTCATGGTTGTAGTGGCGGCGCTCGGAGTGTCCCAGGATCACGTGCGAAACCCCAACCGACTTCAGCATCGGCGCGGAAATTTCGCCCGTGTACGCGCCCTCGCGCTCCGAGTGCATATCCTGCGCGCCAACCAGCACGCCCGAGCCAGCGACCCGCCGCCCAAACGAGCGCAAGCACAAAAACGTGGGGCAAATCGCAATCTCGTCGCGCGTGTGCCCGGCTACCAGGGGTAAAAACGCATCCGCATACGCGCAGGCCTCGTCCGGCGTCTTGTACATCTTCCAGTTGGCCGCAATCAGCGGTTTGCGCGGCGGGCTAGCGATCGACGTTCTCCCCGGCAGCTTCGGTCAACGCTTCTACACCAGGCAGCTTCTTGCCTTCTAAAAACTCAAGCGAAGCCCCGCCTCCGGTCGAAATGTGGCTGATCCGATCGGCGACCCCAGCCTGGCGAATCGCCGAAACCGAATCCCCGCCGCCCACCACCGTCGTCGCCGCGCTGTTCGCCGCCACAGCCTCGGCAATGGCGGTCGTACCACGGGCAAACGCGGGCAGCTCAAACACGCCCATCGGCCCGTTCCAAACCACGGTCGCCGCGCCCGCGATCTCTTTCGAAAACCGCTCAACCGTTGCCGGACCGATATCCAGCGCCATCCACTCCGCGGGAAAGTCGCCCGCGCCCGAGACCACCTCCGTCTTCGCGTCCGACGCGAACCGGTCCGCAAGCACGTGATCCGTAGGCAACACAATGCGATCCCCGGCGCGGTCCAGCAGCGTCTTCGCGAGCTCGACCTTGTCCGCCTCCACCAGCGACTTGCCCACACCCTGCCCCTTGGCCTTAAGAAACGTATACGCCATGCCGCCGCCGATCAAGAGCGAATCCACCCGGTCCAGCAGGCTCTCAATCACCCCGATCTTGTCCGAAACCTTGGCCCCGCCCAGGATCGCCACAAACGGCTTCGCCGGAGGCCGGCCGCCCAGCCCCAGCGCGCGGCCCAGGTAGTCCAGCTCCCGCTCCATCAGCAGCCCGGCAGCTGCCTGCCGCACATGGTGCGTAATGCCCTCGGTCGAAGCATGCGCCCGGTGCGCGGTCCCAAACGCGTCGTTCACATACACCGCGCACAGCGATGCGAGCTGCTTCGCAAACTTCGGGTCGTTCGCTTCTTCTTCTGGATGAAAGCGCAGATTCTCCAGCAGCAGCACCTGCCCCGACTCCAGCTGCCGCGCCAGCTCCTCCGCGATCTCGCCCACGCAGTCCGGCGAGAACGCGACGTTCACGCCCTCGCCCATCCTGTGGTCGAGCAGGATGCGCAGCCGGTCGGCCACCGGGCGCAGGCTGTACTTCGCGGTCGGCTTGCCCTTGGGCCGCCCCAGGTGCGACATCAGAATCAGCTTGGCCCTGTGCTCCAGCGCGTACTGAATGGTGGGCAGCGTTTCGCGAATGCGCGTGTCGTCGGTAATTGCCGAGCCGTCTTCGGTGAGCGGAACGTTGAAGTCCACGCGAATGAGGACGTGTTTATTTTTGAGGTCGAGGTCGCGGATGGAAAGTTTCGGCATGCTGGGCTATTCATTCTCCGCGCTGTCGAGCGAGGCATCCGCCTCGATCTCGACGCGCCAGGATGGGTGAAGCAGTTGGGAAATGACGACCATCGTTGCAGCGGGCCGGATCGCACCGAAAAACTCACCATGCACCAGCCCCACCGCCTCCAGTCGTCCCTGTTCACAAGATAGATGCGGGTGCGGACGACATGTGCCAGCTCCGCGCCGGCCTGCCTGAGCGCTCGCTCGATCAGCCGGAAAACATGCCGCGCCTGCTCATCCGCGGGCGCGTCGTCAGCGCCCACCGGACCGGTCCCCGAAACGTGAACGGAGCGGCCAACACGCACGGCCCGCGAGAAGCCGATCACCGGCTCATACGGCGAACTTCCGGCGATGTTGGTGCGCATCAGGGCCCCCGTGCCTACAAACCCTTCGATGCGACGAACTGGACCAGGTCGCGCACCCGGCTCGAATAGCCCCACTCATTGTCGTACCAGCTCAACACCTTGACCGACTGCCCCACCACCTTGGTCAGCTCCGCGTCCACGATCGAGGAGCGCGAGTCCCCGCGAAAGTCCACCGAAACCAGCGGCTCGGTCGAGTAGCCCAGAATGCCCTTCAGAGCCCCTTCCGAAGCGGCTTTCAAAGCCGCGTTGACCGCCTGCACCGTGACCGGCTTTTCCGCCACGAACGTCAGGTCCACGATCGACACATTCGGCGTCGGCACCCGCATAGCAAAGCCGTCCAGCTTGCCCGCCATCTCCGGGATCACCAGCTTCAAGGCCTTCGCCGCGCCGGTCGAGCTCGGGATCATGCTCAGGGCCGC
>CAXTRW010000055.1:0-15620 GCA_964246765.1 uncultured Acidobacteriaceae bacterium
CATCCGGCTTGAGCAGCCCGAACATCTTGCCGCCCGGTCCGGTTGCGCGCACCGGTTCTTCGCTCTGCGAGGATTTTTGGCGGCGCTGCTGTGTTACCTGATCTACAACGGCGTGGACTGGCCGGGAATCAGCACCTCGGTGATTACCTGCTTCATCACCGCGCTGGGAACCATCGGGGCGTCGCGGCAAAAGCAGGTGCTGCGCATCTCCGGGGCGTTCATCGGCGGCTTGGTGATCGGGCTGCCGGCGCAGATCTGGCTTTTGCCGCGGATCGATTCCATTACCGCGTTCACATTGTTCTTCGCTGCGATCATGGCGTTTTCGGCCTGGGTGACGACCGCGAGCCAGCGGCTTTCCTACTGCGGCATCCAGATTGGGCTGGCGCTGGCGCTGATTTTTGCGCAGGAGCCGTACCGGCAGATGTCTTTGACGGTGGGGCGCGACCGGGTGGTTGGGGTTTTTCTCGGACTGGTCGCAATGTGGCTTGTTTTTGATCGGATTGCAGCGCCGCGAGCTTCCGACCAGATGGGTTCTCTCTTGTCGAAAACGCTGGAAGGCATGGGGGAACTCGCCGGAACGGTGGCGGAACTGGGCCGGAGTACGCAAGGTAAGGCGCTGGACAGGTTTGTACAGCTACGCGACGGGATCAACGGCTCGTTCAGCCAGATGAATGCGGAGGCGGACGCGGTGGAGTTCGAATTCGGCCCGGGCCGGCGGCGAAGGCTGCGCGAGAGGGACCGGATGCAGGCGATGCAGCCGGCGATGCGCTCGATATACCTGCTCGAGACTTCGCTATGGGAGTCGCGGCAGATGCCCCGGGGCGAGCGCGGGGGAACCACTCCGGCCATGCAGGCGTTTCTGGAGCGGAGCCGCGAGGTTCTGCGAGAGATTGCGGCGCTGCCTGGGCGGCCGGGCACGACATCGGCCTCAGAAGCGGCGCTGCGGCGGCTGAGGGAAGCGCTGCAGGCGCTGCAAGCTGAAAGCGCGGCGGGGCAATCGATTTTGTCAGTACTGTGCGAGAGCATGGTCTCGTCACTCGACGGCCTGGAGCGCGCCGCCACCGGCCGGGAGATCGGATCGAGCCGGCTCGAAGCTGCGGCGGGTTAAGCCGCGCAGGATGATGCAAGTGGACAAGGCCAGGGCTGAGTCAGTAACCAGGCTGGCCGCGGCCGCGCCTTGCCAACCCCAACGCGGGATGAGCGCGAGATTGAGCAGGAGATTCAGAAGGGCCACGCCGGCCTGGGCTGCGGTGCGTAGCCACTGGCTGGCGGACGCGGTAATGGCGGTGCCCCAGGCGTAGTGCAGTCCGCGGAGTAGCGGCAGCAGGCAGAGCCAGCGCAAGGCGCTCGACGACCCGTCGAACGAGTGACCGAAAAGCCTGGGAACAGCGGGAGCGCACAACAAAAGCGCGGGCGCGGCGAGGAGGCCGAAGGGCACGGTCCAGCGCAGGAGCGATCGGGCGGTTTGCGCCGCGGCGAGGGGGCCCGCTTGAGCGCCCTGACGGAACAGCCGGGGCGAGGCGGCGGCGAACAGACTGACGATGGGAGTGGACACGACGTCGACGATGCGATAAGCAGCTCCGTAAATGCCCGCGGCGTGCACCATTCCGTAGGAAACCAGGATGGTCTTGTCGATGTCGTTGTAGACCGAAATGGCGGAGGAGGAAAAAGAAAAAGACAGGCCTTCCAGCAGATGGGCGCGGCGGATCGGACGCCAGCGCGGGAGGCCGAGCAGGCAGGTGACCACGGCAAAGGCGACCGCGGCGACGGCGAGCGAGGCGACGCAGTACACGCGAGCCCAGGTGAGCACGGCTGGGTGGGCGTGAGTTTTGGCAGCCCACGCAAAAAGCAGGCCCGCGGCCCCGGCGCGCGCGGCATTGGTGAGGGCCAGGAGTTTGGCGCTCCAGCGAGCGAGACCCGCGCCCTGCAAAGCGCGGCTGCCGAGCTGGGTTACTTTGCCAAGCAGGGCGTCGGAGACGGCGAGATATGGGAGCAGTTCGCGCAGAGCGGGCTCGAGGAACGCTCTTCCGTAGGCCCAGGCGGCGGCCTGCAGCAGCACAAATCCGAGGCCCGAGATCGCGAGAGCGCGTCCCCAGGTTTCAGCAAATGCGGAGCGGTCGCGGGCCACGGTCCGGAGCAGAACCATTTCCATGCCCAGGGACGAGAACTGCGAAAGAACATTGACAAGCGCGACCACGCCCACAAACGCGCCGTATTCGACGGCGCCGAGCATGCGGCCGATGATCAGGAAGTAGACGGCCTGGAAGAGCATGGCCGCGCCATTGCCGGAAAGCAGCCAGGCTGCTTGGCTGCGGAGGCGGCCTTCTTTTTTCGGCGTGTTGAACAAAGGCGCTGCCGGAGCGGCTTGGTCGCTGATGCGAGTGGCGGTATGGACGGGCAGTGGGGGTGGTCGGTTTCCGGACAGGGTCGCATCGGCCGCAAGAGCAGGAATCGTCGAGGGTTGCGGTCGATCTGCCGCCCGCAAGGCTTCGTCGTAGAGCTCCTCGAGCACGCCCGTCTGCGTTTCGAGGTCGAAGGAACCCTCCACGCGGGCGCGTCCGGCGCTCCGAAACTGGAGCGCCGGGCCGTCCGGGGCGCACAGGGCGAGCAGGTGCTCGGCCAAGGTTTCGTCGTCGCCCTCCGGGCACAAAAGCCCGTGCTCGCCGTGGCGGATAAGCTCCGGGATCCCGGAGTGGACGGTGCTGGCGACCGGCAGCCCAAGCGCGAGCGCCTCGCAGAGTACGGTCGGGAGGCCTTCCGCGTCGCCGTCCGGCGCGGCGAGCGAAGGCGCGGCGAGGCAGCGGGAAGACTGCATGAGGGTCCGGACGTGCTCCGGAGTTTGCATGCCGAGGAAGCGGGTCCCGCGTGTATGCCGGGCCGCCGAGGCTTCAAGCGCCTGCCGTTCGGGGCCGTCGCCGGCGATGGTGAGTCGCGCCTCGGGCAAGCTCTGCTGCACGCGCTCCATGGCTCGGATGAGCACGTCGCAGCCTTTTTTAGGAACGAGACGACCGAGAAACAGGATGCGGGGCTCGGACGTGAGCGGGGCTGCGATCGTGAGGGCCACGGTATCGATGCCGATGGGGAGTGTGCGGAGTTTGCGGGGCGGAAAGCCGAGCGCGAGCGCGCGCCGTCGGATGGCTTCGGAAACGCAAACGAACAGGCCGGCTTGCGCCCAGAGCTGTTCTCGGTGGGCGAGGTAAAGCCGCCCGCGCCGATGGGTTCGGTGGGCAGCGTCCGAGCGCATCACGTCGTAGCCGTGGAGCGTGACGATGAGAGGCAGGCGGAGCGATCGGGCAAGCGGAACAGCTTCCGCCCCGTCGAGGGCGAAGTGCGCGTGAATGAGAGCCGGCCCGTGTGCGCGGGCAGCAGCGGCGAAGGCGGGGGCGTAGCCGGACTGCTGAAACAGCAGGCGCTCGCCGGTGCGCTCCCACGCGAGCGCGACGCGGCCTCCAGGGAGCGGCAGAGACGGGCGCGAGCGACGCGTGCCCGCGAACACCGGCCGGTACCGGCGGAGCGCGGCCGCTTGCGCGGCGATAAAGGTCTCGGAGGGCGGCAGGAGGTCGCTTCGGTAGATCAGGACGTTCATCGCGCCTCCCGTGAGCGAACAAACGTCCATCGCTGTTTGAGGCGCAGGAACGGGAGCTCCCAGGCGTAATAACTCGCAAAGGCAAATCCGACAGTCAGGGCGAGAGCGAAGGCCTTCTCGGTCGCCCGATGCAGCAGACTGGGAGTGAGACCCGCGGCTCGGCTCAGTGCGTCGGCCAGGAAGAAACCGGTTTCATGAAAAACGTACAGGCCGAAGGAAAGCTGGCCCAGGCGCACGAGGGGGCGCGGGCAGCAGCTCGGCGAGAGGCCGAGCGCGGCGAAGAAAACGCCGGTTGTGCCGAGAGCGACCAACGCGTACCCTCCGCACATGGACGCAGCCGAGTGTGCGGCGGCGGCGTCCTTGAAACGGCAGAGACCCGAAGCAAGCAGAAGCACCGTTACAGAGGCCAAAGCGAGCAGAATCCGGGTTGTACGAGATTGCGCCGGGATGCGCCCTCCGAGCACAAGTGCGGCAGCCGCGCCGAGCGCCAAGAATTGGAACTGCACACCGCTGTTGACCCAGGCGGTGACGTGGAGGTATTGCGGGGCCGCCGCGTGCGCCAGCACCCAAAGCAGAAGATAGGCAAACGCGACCGTCGCCGCGCAAAGGGCAATCAGTGTGCGCTCGGAAAAAGCGCGCCGCAACAGCGGCCAAAGCACATACCACTGCTCCTCGACGGAGATGCTCCACAAGGCGCGCATGGGCGTGGTGATCGCGGGGTGGAGCGCGATATACCAGTTGCCGGCCAAGAAAACCGAGGCGAGCAGCCGCCTGGGTTCAATGCGGAAGCCGTGAAGGCGCAGCCCGAGCAGCCCGTAGGCGCCGAGGACTCCGAGGTATAGCGGCCAGATGCGCAGAATGCGGCGCAGGTAGAACGAGCGGAGGTGTATGCCGCCAGTCAGGAGGCGCTCGCGGCGGAGCAGCTCGGTAATGAGGTAGGCGGAGAGAAAGAAAAAAACGGGGACGCCGCAGCTGCCCGCCCCTTCCGCGAGAGAAAGCGCTCGTTGCGGGAGGATTGCGGGAAAGGAAAGCAGTGCGTGGCTGAACCAGACCATCAGAAACGCGAGCAGACGCAGCAGGTCGAGCTCGGGTCGGTAGAAGCGAGCTGGCCGATCCGCTGCCGCAAATGGATGGGAAACCGCCGGAGCGCCTAAAGCCATGGGCTTCGGCTCCCTTCCTCGATGAGCGCTGTTCGCGCCGGCAGCGGCGGGATCAGGTGCGGGGCGAGCAGCGGCAACGACTTCGGCCGGTCGGGCGCTGCCCGTGCAACGACGCGCCCGCAGGCCCGGCGGTCGGCGGCGAGCAGCTCAATCTGCGTCAGCGCCGCGGTGTACAGCACCCAGAACAGCCCGTTGAAGGAAAGCAGCGTGTTCTCGTCGATGTCGTAGAGCGCGACCAGGAGCAGGGTGGAAGCGGGCCAGGCGGCTTCGGCGAAGCGCCCGGCGCGGAGTTCGGGCCAGAGCAGAAAAGCGGCGCGCGCGAACCCCAAGGCAAACAGCAGCAGGCCCGCGGCGCCGAGTTCCAGCCAGATTTCAAGGAAGCCGTTGTGCGCGTGGAAGAGCACGAACCGGAGCGCGACCAAGACGCTCCAGCTCGCGCCCTGGGCTCCTCGCCAGAACGCGGCAAAGCCGTAGCCCAGGAGCGGGCGATGGAGGATAGAGAGCCAGACTTCGTGCCAGATGGCGGTGCGTCCGGTGAGTGTCGCGTCGCGGCCGAGAAGCAGGGCCAGAGTTGCGAACTCCTCGGCGACCACGCCCGCGAGCACAACGGAAAGCAGTGCCGCCCCGGCGAAAAGCGCGGTGCGGGTGCGGCGGTCGAACCGGCAGCTCATGCGGAAAACGAGAAGCGCCGAGGCGAGCACGGCGGCGAGCACCCAAGCGCCCCGGGAGCCGCTGAGGGCCAGCTCAGCCGTGAACAGCAGAAGCAGCAGCCCGCGGCCGGCGGAAACTCTACCCGAGGCGAGCACGGCGGCGATGGCGAAGACCATGGAGCGGCCGCACGCGTTTTTTTGGGTGAAAACGCCTTGCCAGTCTCCGCCGTGGCCGGTGGAGGCATCAAGACCAATGGAGGGAAAGCCCAGCGCGAGCACCGCCGACCAGCAGGCCAGTGCGGCCAAGCTCGCCTGGAGCAGGAATAAAAACCGGCGCTGGGAGAACCTGACGGCGAGCAGCACTCCGAACCCGGTCGCAAGCGCGAACGGAACAGCGCGGCGGCCGGTCAGCAAGGGGTCCTGCGACCACAGCGTGGAAAGCACGATCCAAACCGCGAGCAAGAAGGGCCAGCGCAGGTTTGCGGCGGAGGTGGCGAGCCGGCGGTAGTTGAGCGCCAGCAAAAGCGCGAGCATGCCGTCCACGAGCACTTGCGAGCCGATCCCGACAGCGGTTTGCAGGCCGGAGGCGGCCGCCCCGGTCATCTCGTTTGCCTGGTTTGGAGCGATGCCGGGGATCGCTCCGGCAACGCCGAAAAACATGAGCGCCGCGACGACGGCGAGCTCCGACAAGTGAACGCGGGCGAGCAGGTTCATGGTCAGTAGGCCGCGTAGATGACAGCCGAGGACGCAGAAGCGGCGATGGAACCGGCGCCGAGAGCAATGTTCTTACTCAGCGAGAACGGGACGTACACGACATCGTCGTTTTTGAGAGCGACGTCGGGGAGTTTTCCCTGCTCGATGTCCTTAAGGCGCAGCGGCAACTCCGTCACCGTCCCATGCCTCTTGCGGAGGAGCCGGGCCTGGTTTTCGGCCGCGGTTTTTGTGGTGCCGGAGGCGAGAGCGAGCGCTTGGAGCAACGAAAGGGTGGATTCGTCCTGCATCAGGAAGCCGCCCGGTCGGGCTACGTCGCCGAGCACGTAGACAATGCCGGCGCGCGGAGCCAAAACGGTGTCCCCAGGCGCGACGAGAACGGTATCCAAGCCAGCCTGCGCGTCGGCATCGTTGGGAACGAGCACGGTAGTGGGCGGCGCGCCGCGATGCTGGATGGTGACATGGCGGTCGGCTGTTTTGGTCAGGCCGCCGGCGGCGGCGAGCACGTCCACCAAGGTTCGCGGGGTGGTCAACGGCACGGGGCCGGGCCGGGCTACCTCGCCGAGAACCGAAGCCTGCTCGGTCGCGGATTCCTCAATGAACACGGAAACTTGCGGCCGGTTCAGGAAGTGGTCGTCGAGGTACAGTTTTGCGATCGCTGCGGCCGCATCCGCGGGCGGCATGCCGGCGACCGCGACCTGGCCGATCAGGGGAAGGTTGATCGTACCCGCATCCTTGACCCGAATCCTGGCATCCAGGTCGCTTTCGCGGAAAACGTGGACGGAAAGCAGGTCCCCGGGGCCGATTAGAAGGCTTTCCGGAGCGGTTTGCGCCCAAACCGGCCCAGCCGAGCAGAGCAGAAGCGCGAGGCTAAGCGTGTGCGGTCGCATACCGACCTCCGTGGTAGCCGAAGTACTGCAGAAATTCATGCGAATTTGTGGCAACGTCATTAACCACGACGGCGATCGGCGGCCGCGGGGAAGGCCCTTGCTGCAGGACGCGGACGCCGCGATCGAGCGCCGTTTGCGTAGTATGCCGATGGCGCGCCACCAGCAGAGTGACGTCGCTGTGGCGTGCGAGCAAAAGCGCATCCGTGACGGGCAGGACGGGAGGCGCATCGAGCACTACTACATCATGCTCGCCGGTCCAGCGCCGGAGCAGCTCGGCCAGTCGCGGAGAATCGAGCAGTTCCGATGGCCACGGGGCAACTTCGCTCCCGCAGAGCAGGCGGAGGTTGGGAAGCAGCGGGACCGGCTGCCGCCAGGCGACGTCCTCCGGGCCGGACAGGGCGTTGGCCAGGCCTTGTACCGGGGCTTCCCCGCCGAACAGGTGAAGAGCGGGGCGGCGAAGGTCGGCGTCGACGAGCAATACGCGTGAGCCGGCCTGCGCCAGCAGGGCCGCCAGGTTGACCGCAACCGTGGTCTTGCCTTCGCATGGCAGGCAGCTGGTGACAAGAACCACCCGTGGCAGTCCGCCGCCCGCGGCCCGCAGCGCGGTTCGCAGCGAACGCAACGCCTCCCCAAATGGCGAAAAGCCGCCTTCCAGGACCGGGATGATGGGCGCGTTGGGGGGCTTTGCACGCCGGAACGCAAGTTTTTGCTTTCCGCGCCGAACGGCGGGCAGAATCCCGAGCAGGGGCACGCCGAGAGCTGCTTCCACCTGGGCTAGCGAGTGAATCGACGTATCCCGAATTTGGGCGACAGCAGCAATTACCAGGCCGCAAAGCAAGCCGGCAGCAAGAGCCGCGCTGAGCCGGAGCGGCACATTCGGGCTGGCGGGGTGGTTGGGGGGCGGTATGCCCGCGCTGCTGACCACGGAGATATTGTTGGCGCGCAAACCCTGGAGAAGGCTGGCCTGCTTGAGCTTGGCCAGCAGGCTTTCATACAGATCGCGGCTGCTCGCGGCTTCTTCGCGGGCGAGCTGGTAGGCGATGATGGACCCGTTTTGTTCGGTGGCGATTTGTTTCTGCTCGTCAAAGGCCGCGCGGGCCGCATCTTCCTCGCGCACGGCGATTTGCCAGTCGGTATGAGCTCGCTGGCCGAGCCGGGCGGTTTCGGCGGCGATCGAGCTCTCAATCCCGTTGAGCTGCGCCTTAAGTTCGGCGACTTGGGGATAGGCAGCGCCGTAGCGTACGCTCGCTTCGGCCAGCTGCGCGCGCGTTTGAGATTCTTGTTGACGCAGGCCCTGGATCAGCGTGAGCGAGTTGTTGATCGACGCAACCTGGCCGGTGCTCGAGTTGCCGCTCAGGCTGGAGATCAGCTCCGGGCTGCCGCCGGCGGCGACTTTGTCGATGCTTTCCTTCAGAATGCGATTGCTTTCAGCCGCGGTCAGGGTTTGATTCAGGCTGTCCAATCGTTCCAGCACGATGTTGCGCGAAGCGTCGTTGCCGAACACGCCGGTACCGCGCTCGAGCGCCGCAGCGTGCGCTTGGGCCTGCTCGGCGCGCGTGCGCAGGTCTTCCAGCTGCCCGGACAGCCACGACGAACCCTGGAGTGCGGCCGTAACCCGCTGCTGGAAGCTCAGATCGGCCAGCACGCGCGCCGCCGTGTTGGCTACGAGCGCGGCCCGGACCGGGTCCGGGTCGAGGTACGAGATGTCGATCAGGCGTGTGCCCGCGACGGGCTGCACTTTGAAGTGCGCTTTAAAAATGCGCTCCGCCGCATACCGGCGGTTGGGAGCGCTCGCGAGGAGAACGGTGAGCGGCTCCAATGGTTTTTGCCATGGCATACTGGGAATCCGAGCGCGCCAGGCCGAGAACGAACCGGGCGGGGCGGTCCCGAAGTAGTCCGGGGTAGTTTCCAGGTGGGCGGCTTCGATGACGGCGACGGCCAGCGCCGGCGAACGCAGAATGCCGGCTTCGGTTTGCAGGGTCATGGTGTAGTCGAGCGAATCGGTCGCGGCGCCCGCGGCGCCCTGCCCCATGACCGTGTTTTCCAACCCGAAAGCGCCGCCGTCTTCTTTGAGCACCTGGATTTCAGCCCCGGCGCGGTAGCGCGGAGTCGACAAAAAACAGGACAGCACGGCGAGGGCGAAAAAAGCGGCTGCGGGCCACAGCACAAGCCCGCGCCGCCTGCGTAAAGCCGCGAACAGGGGTGCGAGCGTCATGCTGCGATGTTCCGCCGCGACAAGCGAATCTGGTGAGCTCATGGACACACGGAGAGGGTTTAGCCACCGGACGGCGCGGCCCTCCCATTCCTTGCAAGGTGTTGTTGAGGGAGACCCTACCACGTGTAAAACGGGAAAGCGACATTACGTAAGTTTGGCCATCCAGCGAGAAGATTTGACCGGGAGGGCAAAAAAGGCGGTAGATAGAAGGGAGGCGAAGATTTACCGCTAGGCGGAGATGTGGCCGCGGAACTCGCCGGGAAGGAATGAAGATGAGCGACGGAGCTTCCGGTTTCGAACTCGTGACGGTGGGTCTGCCCGTGCACGACGCGATGCCTTACCTGCCAGAGTCGGTTGAAAGCATTTTGGACCAGTCCATGCAGGATTTCGAGGTTCTCGCCATCGTGGATGGCTGTTGCGATGGGAGCCTGAAGTATCTCCGTTCGATCCGGGACGAGCGGCTGCGCGTGATCGAGCAGCAACACTGCGGGCTTACCTTCACTTTGAACAGGATGCTGCGCGAGTGCCGGACGCCGTGGCTGGTACGCCAGGACGCGGATGATGTATCGACGCCGGACCGTCTGCGGCGGGTCGTTCGGGCCATCCGCGAAAACCCCGGAGCGGGTATGTTTTACTCGGATGCCGCGTACTATCCACAGAAGAAAAGCGTCGGGCTGTACCGCTGCACGCGAGGCACGCCGGACCAGATCCGGTCCGTGGCGCGCTCTGGATACGTTCCGGCGATTTGCCACCCGAGTGTGGCGTTGCACGTTGAAAAGACGCTCGCCATCGGCGGGTACCGGCCCGGGATCCAGTGCGAGGACGCGGACCTTTGGTGGCGCATGGCCCTGGCCTACGATATTTTTTTCATCCCGGAAGTGCTGCTGTTGTTCCGCCAGAACGCACACAGCCTGACCTCGCGAAACCTGCGTCAACAGGCGCTGCACGGCTTGTACGTGCAGTACCTGCTGCTGTCTCAGCTTGAAGGCCGCAGACCGGAAAAGCTGGGCTCCGTAGAAGGCGAACTCCGTAAGCTGCTGGACGAAACGCCGCTGATTGCGAAGGAAAGACTGCGCGCCTTCAACATGCACCTGGGCCGGGGCGAACGCCTTCCAGCTCTGCGCGCGCTCGCGAGCTCATTTGCGGCGTCGCCCAAATATCTGCTGCGAAGGCTGCGCGATGAGTTTTTTCCCGCGGCCGAGATCGCGAACGGCGTGGAACCCAGGTTATTTCAGCAAAGGAAAGATGTGCTTTGGCCACAACACTCGTCGATGATGTAGAAGGGGCGCGCGGTCGCGGCGCCGCAACGGCGTGGGCACGCGTGTCTTTCGGGGCCGCTCCGGTCGATGCGGTCGGCATGGAGCAGGCCACGCAGTGGCTGCTTCGCGAGCTACAGGAGCGGCAGGTCCGGGGCGCCGAGGAGCCGCTGCAGATCATGGGACCGAATGCGTTTTTGGTGACGCTTGCAGCGCGCAACGCGAGCTTTGCCAAAGCGCTGGAACGCGCCGATTTGTGCCTGGCAGACGGGATGTCCGTGGTTTGGGGCTCGCGGCTGCTGGGCAGCTATGTTCCCGAGCGGGTGCCGGGCGGCGAGTTCATGGAACGGATGTGCGCGTTGTGCGCGGAGCATGGGCTTTCCGTGTATCTGCTGGGCGGGTTGCCGGGAGCAGCCGTGGGCGCGGCAGAGAAACTGATGGAGCGATATCCCGGTTTGAGGATCGCGGGCACGGACTGCCCTGCGCCCGGCTTCGAGCAGAAAGAAACGGCCAACCAGACGGTCCTTGCCCGCATAGTCGCGGCGCGGCCCGACCTGTTGTGCGTCGCGCTGGGGGCGCCGAAGCAGGAAATCTGGATGCTGGATGAGTGCCCTACCCTGCCAGTCGGGGCGGCCATGTCGGTCGGGGCGGCATTCGACACGCTCGCGGGACTGCGCAAGCGCGCGCCCGCCTGGACGCACAATATCGGGGCGGAGTGGCTGTACCGGCTCGCGATGGAGCCGCGCCGTTTGTGGAAGCGCTACCTGGTCGGAAACCTCAGTTTCGCGGCGATCACGGCACGGGAGTGGGGGAAGCTTCGCAAGCAGCGCGCGAGGGAAAGGCTGCTGCGTTCGGAGTCTGCCGACCGCTCGCGTGACCGTGCGACCGCGGGCTTCCGATCGCGGGCGAGGGTTCCGGAGGCGTTGCACTTCAGAGGGGATGGCTCCGCCGCGGGCGCTCTGTCCGCCGGCTACCGCGATCCCAAAGGAGGAGCGATTGCGGCGAAGCTGCCTGAAAGGACGATCTCGGAGGAGTGACGCGCGAACCTGCGCGGGTCGGCTCGTTGCTACACGGCGGGGCGCCGGCGGGCTGCTCGCCGCGTGGTGGAGCAGACCCGGCTCGACGGACCATCCGTGCCGCATTTGCGGTCTAACTGGCCGACCGAGCAGCTACGGCAGTTCTCGTACACACGTAAAGTGGCCAGCGTCACTGGATGTAGCTTTTCCGGGGGGAAAGCCACCCTGCTACAAAGCTCTCCCTTTACACCAATACGAGAACTGCCACAGATTGCTGCGGTCTCTTTCTCGCCCGGCGAAAACTGCCTACGACCGTCGCCGCAAATCGCGCAAACGGCGGCGAAGCGCTTGCGGAACGAGGAGAAAAGCCGCAAATCGAAGCAGCGCCGACGGGAGCGGCGTGCCCTCGAAAAGGAATGCCCGGAGCAAAGCGGCGCGCTCCCGCCAGGGCCGGCCCGAAACCTGGGCGGCGCACTCGGTTGCCAGAAATGCCGTGAATGCACGGCGGGTGAAGCAGCGGCGACGCTCCCGTGCCCAATTAAGGGAAAAGCGCCAGTCCGGTGCACGTCCTACACTTGCGCGCTGCCCTTCCACGTGGAAGACGGCCAAGGGTTCGGAGCCGACGGAGTGGACAGAAACGCCGGGTTCCGAGGCGGCCCGCAGGAGCCAATCCCAGTCCTGGTGTTTGCGAAGACCGCGCGTGAACGGGACGCGGAGCAGGAACTCGCGGGGGGCGACCAGGGTAGAGGTCTGCAGCAGGGCCGAACCGTAGCGCCAACCGCGGCGGCAGAACAGGTACTCGGACATGGGCCGGCCTGCACGGTAGGGCTGGCGCGGCCATACTCTTTCCCATTCCGGGCTGCGGGCCAGCACCGGGCAGCTCAGGATATGGGCGGTTTCCGCGGTCGCCGCCGCGCTATTCTCGAGCGCGCGGGCAAAGGCGAGCTGCGTTTCAAGCTTGCGCGGGAGCCACAGGTCGTCGTCGTCCAAAAATGCGATCCACTCGCCTGTGCCCGCGCGCACGCCCAAGTTGCGGGCCTCTCCGCCGCCCACGGAAGCGGGCAACGAGAGTACGCGAAGGCGCGGGTCTCCCACGGCAGACAACGATTCAAGCGTATCGCCGGCGTCTTCCGGTCCGTCGATGACCACGATGACCTCATGCGGAGCGTGAGTCTGCGCGAAGACGGAGGCGACGGCAGCCAAGGTCATGGAGGCGCGATTGCGCGTCGGGATCACGACCGAAATAGTGTCGCGAAGGTCCCGCGAGTTGGAAGAAAGATGCATTGCGTGGCGTCGTGGTTTAAGGATAGGGTGGCAGCGGTGCGAGCGGACCCAATTTGTCGGATCCACATCGCACCAAAGTAAGCAAATGGGAATGGGGGCGCGATGAACTGGCAGCCGAAGGCGCCGCATCGGGTGGAGGTGATCGGGTCGGGGCCGAACGGGCTGGCGGCTGCGATCGCGATGGCGCATGCCGGGTTTGCGGCCGAAGTGCGGGAGGCGCAAGACGAGCTGGGCGGGGCTTGCCGGAGCCTGCCGCTGACCCTGCCCGGGTTTGTGCACGATTTCGGCTCGGCGGTGCACCCCTTGGCAGCGGGGTCGCCGTTTTTCCGCTCTCTTCCGTTGGAGGAGCACGGGCTGCGCTGGGTACATCATCCCGCGCCGCTGGCGCACCCTCTGGATGACGGGACAGCAGTGACCCTGGAGCGGGATTTGGACGATACGATCGCGGCTTTGGGGAGGCCCGACGGCGCGCGCTGGCGGGCAATGGTTGGGCCGCTTGTGGAGCATTGGAATGCGCTCGCGCCCGAACTGCTGCAACCGCCTTTGCATGTGCCTCGCCATCCGTGGCTGGCGGCGCGGCTGGGCATTTTCGCGGCACAGCCGGCGCGGCTGCTGGCTGGGACGCTGTTTCGGACCGAGCGCGCAAGAGCGCTGTTTGCCGGGTTGGCCGGGCACTCGTTTTTGTCGCTCGACGCGGTTGGTTCGTCTGCGGTTGCGCTGGTGCTGGGGGCGGCCGCGCATGCGGTGGGCTGGCCGATTCCCCAGGGAGGCTCGAGCAGCATCACCAAGGCGCTCGCCGGCGTGCTGGTGGAGGAAGGCGGCGCGGTGCGCGTAGCGTCGCCGGTGCGCTCCGTGGACGAGTTCGGCGAGGACGCGATTGTGCTGTGCGATGTACGGCCGGAGCAGATGGCGACGCTGGCCGGGCGGCGGCTGCCATCGCACTACGCGCGGAGCTTGCGGCGGTTCCGGCCGGGTCCGGGGGCGTTTAAGATCGACTACGCGCTCACGGAGCCGATACCCTGGCGGGCGGCGGAGTGCGGGCGGGCGAGCACCGTCCATCTCGGCGGGACGCTGGGGGAGATCACGCGGAGCGAGCGCACGATGTTGCGGGGGCGCGTCCCCCAGCGGCCTTTTGTGCTGCTGGCCCAGCCTACCCTGGCCGACCCGAGCCGCGCGCCCGCGGGCAAGCACATCGCCTGGGCGTATTGCCATGTGCCCTTCGGCTCCGCGGTGGACGCAACCGAGCAGATCGAGGCGCAGATTGAACGGTTCGCGCCGGGGTTCCGGGAGTGCGTGCTGGCGCGGACGATTTCGGGGCCCGGAGCGCTGCACGCGGGAGACGCGAACCTGATCGGCGGGGATATTTCGGGCGGGGCGATGGATCCCTTACAGGTGCTGTTCCGGCCTACGCTGCGGACCTACCGGACGCCGGACCCGCGCTTGTACCTGTGCTCGTCCTCGACGCCGCCGGGGGCGGGGGTGCATGGGATGTGTGGCTACCATGCCGCGCAGGCGGCGCTGGCCCGGTGGTGACGCGCCGTTTCACCTGCCCTCGGAACCCTGCGGAATGGCACGACAGATGTCGGACACCGCGTTTTTCAGGTGCGTGGTCTTGCCGGACTGGATCAGCTGCCCGTCGCCGGCGCGGAAGATGTTGTAGTCGTTGCGCTGGGTCAGCAGGTGGCCGGCGTTGTGCCGGTCCACGGAAACGGCATAGTCGGCGTCCGAGACACTGTTTGTGATCTGCACGCCGGGGCAGCGGCTGCTCAGCTCCCGGGCCACGTCGGCGAACTCGGAGTGCTCCTCGGTTGTGCCGCGGCTCACCCCGGTGACCACGGCGCCGCGATTGCCGATCCTGTTGCCATAGCCCGCGCCCACGCTGCGCGTGGTCCACTCCTCGTTGGCGCCGATCCAGACGTAAGGTTTCGCGTGCGCGGCTTTTGCCGGCGAGCAGCGAAACATGGACGCGACCACGGCGTCGGATACCCCCTCAGATTTCAGGCGGCTGAGGCCCGCGGTCGAGGTATCGAAGCGACAGGAGGAGCTCGCGATTTTTGCTTCGATTACGGTGGGAGACAGGCCCGCGTGGGACATTTCAATGATGTCGGCGTTGGTCATGGCCGTGCTTTGCGCGAGGGCTGCGGCCGACGTAAGAAGGAGGATCGAAGCGAATTTGAGAATCATGGCTGCATTGCCTTTTTGAGTTGGCCGATCAGCTTGTCGGCTACCTGCTGCTCGCCGCTGTGTTTCAGGTTGAGCATGTACATGTTGCGATCCCCGGCCGAGCCGGACCACAGCACGGTGTGCCCGGACCTGTCGATCAACTCCACTGTGCCTTCACGGGTGTTTTGGGCGGCTGTGTTCATGCCTTTCAAAACGGCGTCGGCTTGCCGCTTGTCGAGCACAACCTCGACCGTTCCATGGAACTTCCTGGAGATCGCGGCGGTGAGGTACTGGTCGAGGTTGTTGTCCATTTTGTCGATGTAGATTTTCCGCACGGAAGAGAGGGCCATGGCGGACTGGGCCGAGAGCGGAATCTGCGCTGCAAGGAGGAGCGGACAAAGAACCCAGAGGGAAAGGCGGAAGCGAAACATGGCGGGATTATAGCAATGCTCCATTGCGGTTTCGGCGGTTCCCGGGCCCAAGTTACCAGAGTTCAATCAGCCCTGTTCCGCTTGTTACGGATGCGCTCGGGCGAGCTCTGTTCGAGGACTGCGGCGAGCACTTCCGGCCGCAGGGGCTGAGCTTTCATCGCGGACCACGGATTGTGGGCAGGATCGGCGCGGGTGCGCCAGTTGGGGAAGTTTGCGACCGAAAACGTGAAAGGGCCGTGGGCCAGCTCGTCCCAGTGG
>CAXTRW010000056.1:0-15595 GCA_964246765.1 uncultured Acidobacteriaceae bacterium
ACTGCCCGGAGCTTTCCCGGTCTTTCTGGGTCGCCTCGGTCGGAACGCTCGCGTTGCCTCGGCTGAAGCAGCGCATCCCGGTCGCCGGGCTCGAGCCCGCGCAGGTGGGCAAGCGGATTGCCGCGGCGCTGGTTTCCGAGCAGGTGCTTACAGACCCTACGGTCGAGGTATCAGTGCTTGAATACCGGTCCAGGCCGGTGAGCGTGGTCGGCGCCGTAAATCACCCGCTGGTGTTCCAGGCCACCGGGGGAACCACGCTGCTGGACGCGATCGCCAAAGCGGGCGGCCTGTCTCCCACCGTCGGTTCTGAGATCTCCGTGACCCACCGGGCGCAATCGCCGGACGGCACGACGCACATCACAGTGCAATCGATTCCCGTGCGAGGGCTGCTGGAGGCTTCCGACCCCAAACTCAACGTCAAGCTCACGGGCGACGAAGAGGTGCGGATCCCGGAGGCGGGCAAGATTTTTGTAGCCGGCAACGTCAAGAAGCCCGGCGCGTTCGCCATGCAGGACAACACGGATACCACTGTGGTCAAGGCGCTCGCGATGAGCGAGGGCCTCCAGGCTTACTCGACCAAGTGCGCCTATATCTACCGCGAGCATGGGGTGGGCGCGCCGCGCGAGGAGATTTCCGTGCCCTTGCACGACATCCTGGCCCGCAAGGCGCCCGACGTGGTGATGAAGCCGGACGACATTTTGTACGTGCCTGAAAACAATGGCAAACGGATGACCGCTAGGGTTTTGCAGGAGGTCGCGGGCTTCGGCACGAACACCGCGGCGGGCATGCTGATCTACCACTAAACCGGCGCTCGGCACCACGCGCGCTCGACTGTTTCGTTTTGGGGAGGGAGCCTCTTTTTCGCCCCTCCCGTGGCCAAGGCACTCACAATCGTTTCCGTTTTCGAGGGTTCTCATGCCGTCCAGCACCTACAACAAACCAAGGATTCTGCCTGCCCAGCCCCGGCGCGATCTGGCCGCCTACGTCCCGCCGCCCGAGCCGGAGCCGGATGAGCTGCTGCCGATGCACCGCTACCTATGGCTGCTGCGGCGCGCCTGGTGGAAGATCGCGCTCGCCGTGCTCCTTGCCACGGGCTTCACAGCGGTGGCCTGCTTCCTCGTGACCCCCGTGTATGAAGCAACGGCGCGCATCACGGTCGACAACAAGCTGCCCTCCGCCGTGATCGGGCAAGACAGCGCGGCGGAAAGCGGCAGCGACGTGGAAGAGTTCCTGAACACGGAGATGGACCTGATCCAGTCCGACTCCGTGCTTCGACCGGTCGCCGCGCAATACCATCTGCTGCCCGCTCTCAAACACGGCAAGCCGGGGATGCCCAAAGGCCCGGTCTCGCTCAAAAACCTGACCGTGACCCACCCGCTCAACAGTCTGCTGCTCAAGGTCACCTACCGGTCGAAAGACCCGCAGCAGGCCGCGGACGTGGCAAATGCGGTAGCCAAGTCCTATATCAACACCGTGTACACCATGCGGGTCCGCTCTTCCATGAACGTGGGCAGCTTCATGGAAAAGCAGCTGGACGACCTGAAATCGAACATGAACCAGAGCGCCGAAGCGCTGGCCGCCTATGAGCGGCAGCTGGGCGTCATCGACCCCGAGCAGCAGACCAGCGTGCTCGCGCAGCGCGTGCTCCAGCTCAACCAGGAGTACACGGAAGCGGAAAACGAGCGCATCCGCAAGCAAACCGCCTACCGAGGCGTCCAAACCGGCAATGCAGCCGCGGTTGAGATCTCGTCCCAGGCCGAGCAGCTCACCAAACTACAGCAGCAGTTGCAGGATGCTCAGCAGAAAATGGCTGTGCTCAAAACCATGTACGGGCCGGCCTACCCCGAGTACAAGAAGGGCGCGAACGAGCTCGCCGAGGTCACCCGCGAGTACAACGCAGCCCGCGCCGACATCGGCCGACGCATCCAGACCGACTACGGGGAGGCCGCGAGCCACGAGGCGATGTTGCGCGATGCCCTGGCTCAGGCCAAGGCGCAAGCGGACAAGCTCAACGCGAGTTCGATTCAGTATCAGCAGCTGAAGCGCGATGCGGAAGCCAACAAAACCCTGTACAACGAGCTGTTCCAGAAGATCAAGGAAGCCGGCATCAACTCCGGGTTTCAGAACTCGGCCATCCGCATCGCCGACGAAGCCCGGCCGCAAAGCTCGCCGGTGTTCCCCAAGAAGGGCATCTTTATCGCGCTCGGCTTTTTTCTTTCGACCGTTTTCGCCATCGCTTGGGTGCTGATCGCCGACATGCTGGACAAGAGCGTGCGGGACCCCGAGCAAGCCCGGCGCACGCTGCAGATCGAGGTGCTCGGGGTACTGCCGGACGTGCAAGGCCTGGGACCGGCCGGGCGGCAGCTGCTGCTCGACTCCGGCGACAGCGTAAGCGGGAAGCGGCGGCCGCCGTCGATCGATTGGAGCCGCTCGGAGGGCGCTTACACGGAGGCGATCCGCACCATGCGCTCACTGGTGCTGCTCGAGCGGACGCGCGAGCCCCTACGCTCGCTGCTGGTCACAAGCGCGCTCGCGGGCGAAGGCAAGTCGACCTGCACCGCTCACCTGGCCATCGCGCACGCTCTCCAAGGCCGCAAAACCCTGCTGATCGACGCCGACCTGCGCCGGCCCTCGCAGCACAACCATTTCGCTCTCGAGAACCGGGAGGGCTTGGCCGACGTGATCCTGGACGGCCGGAGCCTCCATGACGTGCGCCGGCAGGTTCGGGGGATTGAGACTCTCCACGTTGTGCCGGCGGGCGAGTTGTTCGGCAGGGCCGCCCACCTGGTCGGCACCCACATGGCGGCGCTGCTCGAGCAAGCCGGGGTGGACTACGACCTGGTGGTCATCGACGCCCCTCCGATGCTGGGCTTGGCCGAGCCGATCCAGATCGCCTGCGCCGCGGACGCGACCATCCTGATCACCCAGGCTGGGGCTACCAACCAGGAGGCGGTGCAGGCGGCGCTGGGCACGCTTACGCGGCTGGACGTGAACGTGCTGGGACTGGTTCTGAACAAGGTGCGGCGCGACATGAGCCACACCTACAAGCACTACGGCGTGTATGAGCAGTACAACGACCGCGCCTTGAGCGCGAGCTGAGGGCAACGGCGGCTGTGGAAGCGAAGGTACGCGCAAATAACGGGGCGGATGCGGAACACGCGCGCTGCGCGGGCGTGCCCTCCGGTGCCGCTGTCGCACCCGCGATCCGCACCGCCGCAAAAGACGGCGCACACGCGCAAACCGCCACAGCCGCACCCTTGCCGTAACTGCACCACTTTGCCACGGAAGTTTTGCCGCTTCCCTAGTCTGCCTCGATTCCCTGATGCCGAGGCGCTTCGAACTCCAACGCCCGAAAGCGAACCGAGCCTATGAGCACCGTCTCCACTCTTGCCGCACCGTACTCCGCTGCAGAGGACATTCCGGCCCTCCGATCGAGCCGCGCCCTGACTGTGGGCGCGCTGGTCGCCGCCGACCTTATGGCGGTCGGATTCGCCGGCGCAGCCGCGGTTTCGCTCCGCCTCGTCTTCCATGGAGCCTTTCACCTCTCCGCCTACGCGCCCCTGCTCACGGCGCTTCCCTTGTTTTTTCTGGTATTTTCGGCGCTCGACCTGTATCCCGGGATCGCCGCCAACGCGATCGAGGAGTTCCGCGCCACCATGCACGCGGTGACGCTCTCCTACCTGCTCTTGATCGTGTCCACCTTTTTCTTTGAGCACACAGGCCGCTATTCGCGCGTCGCCTTTGCGCTCGCCTGGCTTTCCACGCTCGCCCTGGTGCCGCTGGCGCGCCGCGCGGTGCGCGCCTGGGGCGCCGGGCAAAGCTGGTGGGGGGTCCCCACGGTCATCTTCGGCGCCAACCGCACTGGGGAGGCCATGCTCGAGCTGCTGAAGACCCAGCCGGGCCTGGGCCTCCGGCCGATCGCGCTGCTGCATGACTTTCCGCCGAGCGAGGGCGCGGAGCGAACGGCGGGCCTGTTCCGGGGCGAGTTCGCCCACGCCGCCGCGCTGGCCGAGCGCAATCGCGGCTGCTACGCCATCCTGGCCATGCCCGAGCTACCGGCCGGCGAGCTGGAGGTCATCCTCAACGACTACTCGCACCACTTCCATCACGTCCTGGTGCTTCCGGACGTCGCGGGAATGTCGAGTTTGTGGGTTTCGGCCAAGGACCTGGGCGGGATGCTGGGGCTTGAAATCGAGCAGCGCCTATCGCAAACCATGCCCCGGCTCATCAAGCGCTGCTTCGATCTCATCGTCGCCTCGCTGGTCGGCCTGTGCTTCCTTCCCTTGTTCCTCGCGCTCACTCTGTGCGTGCGGCTCAGCTCCGCGGGCCCCATCTTCTACGGGCAGCGCCGGATCGGCCGCGGGCACGAAATGTTTACCGCCTGGAAGTTCCGGTCCATGGTCCTGAACGCAGATGAGGTGCTGGACGCGCACCTGGAGCGCAACCCCGCCCTGCGCGCGGAGTGGGAGCGCGACCGCAAGCTCAAGCGCGACCCCCGGGTTACCGCCATCGGCCGCCTGATGAGGAAAACCTCGCTGGACGAGCTGCCCCAGCTTTGGAACGTGCTTGCCGGAGAGATGAGCCTGGTCGGCCCCCGTCCCATCGTCATGGCGGAGGTGGACCGCTACGGCCGCCGCTACCAACACTACCGCCGCGTTACTCCCGGCATCACCGGCCTGTGGCAGATCTCCGGCCGCAACAACACTACCTACGAGCGCCGCACCGAGATCGACGAGTATTACGTCCGCAACTGGTCGGTCGCGATGGACCTGTACATCCTGTACCGCACCGTCAAAACCGTCCTGTTCACCGAAGGCGCCTACTAGCCGCACCCGAAAACGAGACAGCCATCCATGACTGCTTCCACACTTCCACTGCTCGTCCTGATCGCGTTCCTTTGGTGGCGCACCAAGGGTCAGCTGCTGCCGATCATCCTGTTTACTTCGATCTTCGACGCGGCCGCGGCGCTCACCGTCGCGGGCTCGCCGGTCGCCCCTTGGTTGTTCGCGCTGATCGTGTGCCTGCCCATCCAGGCGCTCACCGGCAAGCTGCGCATCCGTCCAGTTCCCGGCATCAACCGCGGCGCCTTTCGCGCCCTGGTGCTGTTTGTCGGCTACGCGGCCCTGTCCGCGCTCCTGTACCCATTGCTGTTCCACGGCATCCTGGTCTCGAACTCCCACAACGGGCTGAACCAGCACCTCAGCCTAGGCATCACCAACTTTACCCAAACCACCTATCTGCTCGCTGCGTTTACCGTTTTTCTGCTCGCCGTTCACTCCAGCCGGGAGCAGCTGCGCTCGGCCGTGCAGTGGTACATCCGGGCCTGCGTGTGCATCGCTCTCTTTTCCCTGTACCAGCTGGCCAACGCCACCCTGCACGTTCCGTTCCCGTCCGCCGTGCTTTACACCAACACCGCCCATACGATTTACGACGCGTACAAAATCAACGGAGTCTGGCGACTGAACTCAACCCTGACCGAGGCGTCAGAAGCCGCGCTGTATCTCGGTACGGGCTTGGCGCTGCTGGGCTGGCACATGGTCGCGCACCGCATTCGCTGGCAGTCGGCCGCCTCTTTCCTCCTGATCCTTACTGCGCTGGTGCTGACGGTTTCAACCGTGGGCTACTGCTGCCTGGCCATCATCGCGCTGGGAGGCGCCCTATTTTTCGTCCACAACAGCTTCCGGGGCAAGGGGGCCGCGCCGGCCAAAGTGCTGGCTCTTCTGGCCGTGGTGGCCGTCGCGGTTCCGCTGTTTACGCTCACCAGCGCGTCTGAAACAGTAACCAAGGTCTTCGACGGGGTTTTCGTCGACAAGGTCGACAGCGACTCATACCGGGAGCGCACCTTATGGAACACGCTTGCGCTCCAGACCTCCCATGATTCCCTGTACTTCGGCGCGGGTTGGGGCAGTGTGCGTGCGTCCAGCTTCGTTTGCTCGCTGCTGGCCAATGCGGGCATCCCGGGCGCGCTCTTGTTCCTGTATTTCCTGTTCGAGCTCGCGCGGCCTCTGCTCCGGCCCCGGCGCTACGTGCGGTTTGAACTGTATGAGCGTTCGCTGTTCGGCCTCGCGGTCGTGCTCACGGCGCTCGCGGTCGCGTCCCCCGATCCGATCGAGCCGATCATCTGGGTTCTGTTCGCCGTTGCGACCGCCTCGAAGCCGCGCAGGGCGCCGCGCTTCGAACCGGCAAGCCTGCCCCAAGCGCCCCGGCGGCCCCGTCCGGCCCTGCGGCCGCAATCGCAGGAATAATTTTTTCGGCGAGGATTTCCGAGCGACGCCCACGTGGCTCAGAACGTAATATATGCTTCGGCTCGGAATCCTTGTCGGTCCGCGCTGTAACTTCTTCCCACTCCGGCGAACGACTTACCCAACCCGCGGATTTTTTACTCTGCCGTTAGTGTTTAAGCTACCTGGCACTTATTCCGCACCTATGACACTTAAGTAACGACGAAGCCGTTTTTGCAGGCAAGCGGACCTAGGCGGCGCGCCCGACGGCGGTTAAGATGCGAGACAAGTCCATCAAATTCGCCGAGTGGCGGGACAAGTTTCCGTGCCGCACACCGGTTCAGGGTATCTATGCCGCGCTTTTCCGCTTTCTCCTTCGCCGCCGCTTCCCTCCTATGCGTGCCCGGCGCCGCCTTCGCCCAGTCCAACCCGGACGCAATCCAAGCCATTCCATCCATGCCGCTCGCCGCCTTTCAGAGCAGCCTGGGCGTGAACACACATATCGAGTACACAGACGGCAAATACGCCGACGCTTCCGCGGTTCTAGGCGACTTACAATTTATCGGCGTTCACAGCTTGCGCGGCGGCATTCCCGATCCTATCCACTGGCTTCCGCATGGCCAAGCTATCGACGCCATGCACATGCTCGCCGCCAACGGGATGAGGTTCGATTTCGCCTGGAACTGCAACTCCGACTTCGACACCCAGAAGCAGCAACTCGACGCGATGGTCCAGGCCTACCCGGGCGTGGCGCTGTCTGTCGAGGGCGCCAATGAGATCAATAACTGGCCTTGCCCGACGAACGGAGGAAACGAGCAGACCGCGGAAGCCTTCCAGCGCCGGCTTTACTCGACAGTGCATGGGGATTCCTTGCTTCAGGGAGTGCCGGTTCTCTACATGACGGGCGCGGCGCCTGTGAATTTGCAGACCCAAACCGGGCTCGCGGATCTGGCCAACGCGCACCCCTACTCCTATGGCGGCGAGCAGCCGTTCGCGCGCATTCAGAGCGAGTTCGCCGCCGACTTCACCATGCCGGGCAACTACCCCAAGGCCATTACCGAGGCCGGGTACGCCACGCTTCCCGTGCCGGCCGACCCGGATGGGGTAGACGAGACGGCGCAAGCGGAGCTGATCCTTAATACGTATTTCGACGCGGCGCTGCAAGGCGCGACCCACACTTATATTTACCAACTGCTCGATCCGTACCCCGATGCGACCCAGAACGACAGCGACAAGCACTTCGGCTTCTTCCACCTGGATAACTCGCCTAAGTTGATCGCCTATGCGATGCATAACATCGCAAGCGTGATCCCGGTCGACCGGCCCTCGGCGCCGCGAACGGTGCAGGCCTCCATCACGGGGCTTCCCTCGACCGCTCACGTGCTGGCCCTTACCGCGTCTGAGGGCTCGATAGCGCTGTTTATCTGGAACGAAGTACCGGTCTGGAACAAGAGCAGCCAAACCTCGCAGTGGAACAATCCGATGCCGGTTCAGGTGCAGATGAACGGGTCGTGGAATGTAAGCTACTTCACTCCAGCGTCATCCAGCACCGCTCCGGTGCAGGAAAACAACGGACATTACACCACCTATGTGTCGGCTTACCCGACGGCGCTTTTTTTCAGGAAGAAGTAGGGTCCGGGTTGTGGGAAGCAGCGCCTAAGGCGGGGCGCTGCTTCTTGCAATTCGCTCCCTCCGGACTTGGCAGTTTCGGCCACCGGTCGGGCGGGCTGCACACAAAGCGCCTCGCTTCGCGTATCATCACCTTTCCAGGACCACAGCAGGAGCATGATGCGAGCGATGCAGTGCGCGATCGGCCTACAGCACCTTCCGCCGGCTGTGTGGGCCGGGTGGTTGGCGTCGGACGACCTGCGAGCTTCCGACGCGGTGGACGACGAAGGCCTTGACGGCGCGTCCGCCGGGGGCAAGCAGCGCTTGCGCCGCGTGCTCATCATCGACGACGAGCCATTGATCGCCGACACCTTGGCGCGCATTCTCAACCTGAGCGGGTTCACGGCGCACGCGGTATACAACGGCGACGAGGCTCTTGCCGCGCTCGATTGGCACTGCCCGGAAATCGTCTTGACCGACGTGCGAATGCCGGGCCGCAATGGGATTGAAACCGCGGTTTCCATCCGCGCTCAGTGCCCGCACATCCGGGTCGTCCTGTTTTCGGGGCAAGCCGGCACCAGCGAGTTGATCGAACGCGCCAGGCGCGACGGGCACGGATTTGAGCTTTGGCCCAAGCCGCTCCACCCGCGCGAGCTCATCCGCCGCCTTCAGGCGCTTTAGGGCATCGAGACCGTCACCAGAGCCAAGGCATTGGCCGGCAGTTCCAGCTCGAGCCGGCCGCCCGCGAGCCGCATCTCGCGGGCAGCGGGGAGCGCGCTCGCGGCGTTCATCCGCGCCACCTGCGCGGGCGTGGGGTACTGCGGGCTGCCCATCTCGCGGTACAACGGCAGCGGGTTGCCGTGCGCGTCATCGACCTGCTCCACAGTAACGGCTGCGTTTTGCGGCAGCCCCGCGAAGACCAGCGTAACGCGCCGGAGGCCGCGCTGCGGCGAGTTCTCCGGCACGGATGGGTCTACGATGTTCCACACCGCGAGCGCCAGCGACCCATCCGCGCGCCGGGTCACCAAAATATCATCCGCATCGTTGCTTAAGCGGGTTATGCCCAGCCGATGCAACAGGGCGAAATCGTAGAACGACGGCTTGTCGATACCGCCCTCCGCCCGCAAGCCGAAGTTGCCTTCGAACGGGTGCGCGATCGGGCCGCCTTCCTCGAAAACATCAGAGAACGTCCAGAACGACATCATGTCGACCATCCCGTCGCACTCGCGAATGGTGTTCGCCACCCCCGGACCCACAAACGGCGTGTCCCGCGACTGATTTTCTCCTTGGACATTCCACTCGGTCCAGAACAGGGGCGTCTGCGGCATGGGCGAGCTGTTGATCTGCGCGCGCACCATCGCGACGGCGCGGCACACGCGATCGTCCTTGGGAATCGCCTCGTCGGTGTGGAACAGGTTCTCGACCGTGTCGTCCGCGTATCCGTGCGAGGACACAAAATCTACCGGAACCGAGTTTTTGGCGGCATAGGCCAGGAACTCCGGAACCCACTGCGCGGCTGCGGTCGCCGGGCCGCCTACACGGAGCCGCGGGCTCGCCGCCTTGAGTGCCCGCGCCGTATGCGCGTACAACTCAAAGTACGACTCCCGCCGCGGAATCCCGTTCCAAAAGTCGATATTCGGCTCGTTCCACACCTCGAAGTACCACTGTGCCACTTCGTCGATGCCGTAGCGCGCGACCAGGTGCCGCGCGAAGGCGGTCATCAGCGCGTCCCAGCGCTCCTGGGACTTGGGCGGCGATACGTTCTGCTTGTACCAAAAGGGGTGCAGCGCGTCGGGGTTGAACGCGAGCTTTTTCGGCATGAAGCTGATCTCGACGAACGGTCGGACGCCGTTTCGCAGCAGTCCGTCATACACCTGGTCCACATAGGCGAAGTTATACACAGGGTTGCCGTGCCGGTCCTCGGTGTACACGCCGAGCTCATCGTGCAGGATGGCATGAAAGCGCACATAGCGAAAGCCGGTGACCGCACGCACGGCTCTGAGGTCGTCGCGGTAGCTGTCGCGCAGGGTCAGGATGGCGCGCCCGGAGCCGAACATCTGCTCCCAAAAATGCGGAAAGGGGCTTGCGGCGGCATGGGCGTCGACGGCAATGGTTTGCTGCGCCGCGCCCGGTATTGCGAGCAAGAACAGCAGCACCCAGCCAAACATGTTTGCGCGCAAAACGCACCTCACGGGCGGCGAGAAGCCGCGCAGCCATAGTAGCCCCCGTGCGGTCAGGCGGGAAACAGCATGACACCTCTCCGACCGCGCTGGTATCTTCGGGGCGCGCCGCTTCAAGCGATCTACACGCCCGCAGGAGTTACCGCTTTGAATCTTGCTTTCGCCTTCGCAGTTCCCGCGCTTCTTGTCGCTTCCGCTCTCGCGCAGGGAGTCTCGATCCAGTCACAGAACGGAAATCAATGGCTGCTTTCCGCGGGCCCGATGAGCTACGTAGTGGCGATCAACGACGCCCACATGCCCCAAACTTTGTACTGGGGACCCCGGATTGCGAGCGCAGACGGGCTGCCGCGGGCCGTGATGCACCCTGAAATCTCCTCCCACGAGCAGCCCGTGGCCACGACTCCGCTTGAATATACCGCCTGGTCCAGCGGCGGGCTGCCGTACGAGCCTGCGCTCAAGGGCTCGTTCCCCGACGGCAACCGCTCCATGACCCTGGTGTTTGACCACGCGAGCGAACCCGGTCCCGACACCCTCGATATCACCCTGCGCGACATCAAGTTGCCCATTCAGGTGCACCTGTTCTACCAGGTGTACCCGCAGGGCATCCTCGCGCGCTGGACGCGGATCGAGAACCGGAGCGCCACCACAGTCACTTTGGAAAACGCGGCCAGCGCGACGTGGAATCTGCCGCCCGACCCGCGCTACCGGCTTTCCTCGCTCACCGGTCGTTGGGGCGGCGAGTTCCAGCTGGGGCGCGAGCCGATCCACCCCGGCGCGCAGGTGCTGGAAAGCCGCCGCGGCAGCACCAGCCTACAGACCAACCCGTGGTTCGCTGTGTCCGAGTCCGGCTCCACAACGGAGAATGCCGGCCCGGTTTGGTTCGGCGAGCTGGGCTGGTCCGGCTCCTGGCGCATCACGGTGGAGGAGGTCGAGTCGCACGCCGTCCGCATCACGGGCGGCTACAACCCCTTCGATTTCCGCTACCCGCTTTCGCCGGGCGAGTCGCTGGAAACGCCGCGCTTCTACGCCGGATACACGAGCGGCGGCGAGGGCGAGGCCTCGCGCATCCTCGACCGTTTTCAGCAGGAAGCCATCCTGCCCCAACCCCACCGCCTGCGCCCGGCTCTGTACAACTCCTGGGAAGCCACCGAATTTAACGTAAGCGAGGCCGGGCAGATGCCCTTGATCGAGCGCGCCGCCAAGCTCGGCGTCGAGCGGTTCGTCATCGACGACGGATGGTTCGGGCAGCGCAAGGACGACCACGCGGGCCTGGGCGACTGGTACGTGAACCCCCAAAAGTTTCCCCACGGCCTCAAGCCGGTCATCGACCGCGTACACCAGCTCGGCATGGACTTCGGCATCTGGGTAGAGCCCGAGATGGTCAACCCCGACTCCGACCTATACCGCAAGCACCCGGACTGGGCCATGCACTTCCCCGGGCGGCCGCGCACGGAAATGCGCAACCAGCTCATGCTGAACCTGGCGCGGCTCGATGTGCGCGCGTATGTGTTCGGGTTTCTTGACGACTTGGTGACCAAGAACGACGTTGCATTTCTTAAGTGGGACTACAACCGCATCTGGTCAGAGCCGGGATGGGAGGAGGTTCCGCTGGCCGAGCAGCAGACGATCTATGTGAAGTATGTCCAGAACCTCTACAGCATCCTCGCCGAGCTGCGGCGCAAGCACCCCAAGCTCGAGATCGAGTCCTGCTCCTCGGGCGGCGGGCGGGTGGACCTTGGAATTTTGCGCTACACCGACGAGATTTGGACCTCGGACAACACCGACGCCCTCGACCGGCTGTCTATCCAGGACGGGTTCACCCACGCCTACACGCCGGGGATCATGATGGCCTGGGTCACGGATGTGCCGAACGGGATCAACCGGCGGTCGACTCCGCTGCAGTTCCGGTTCGACGTTGCGATGACCGGCTCGCTCGGGATCGGCGCGGATTTGAGCAAGTTTTCCGACGCCGAAATGCAGCTGGCTGCCGCCAACGTCGCGTTCTATAAGCAAATCCGGGCCACCGTGCAGGAGGGGTCGCTGTACCGGCTTACGCCCGCGCTCGACATGGCCGGCCATTGGGCCGACGAATACATTGCGCCGGACCGCTCCTCCGCGGTGGTGTTCGCATTTCTCCACTCGCAGCAGTTCGGCGAGCCGTTTCCCACGATTCGGCTGGAGGGCCTGGACGCGGACCGCACGTATACCCTCACCGCTCGCGACCCTGCAAAAGCGCCTATGCTGCCGAAGCAGGCGACAGGCGCGGCGCTGATGGGCGCGGGGGTTCCGGTGCTGCTGCGAGGGGATTATGACAGCACAGCATTTACGCTGAAGCGCGAGTAGTTCGCCGACGTGTTTACTTTTAAGCGCGGGCAAGCGGTCGCGAGCTATAGCTCACGAGAACCCGCGTTTGCCCGACACTGGGACAGATTGAGGCGGATGCGTGGATGAGAACGACTCTTCGGGTATGTTGATGGGAGTGCAAGCCTCGAAACAGCCCGCTCGCCCGCCGCGCCTGGAAATCGCCGTCGATCACCCCGAGGCCGCCCTCGCCGCTGCGGAGGGAGGCGCGGAGCGCCTGGAGCTTTGCGCGTCCCTCGCCGACGGCGGCCTGACCCCATCCCTCGGCTTTGTGGAATGGGTCTTGAGCAACGTGAGCATCCCGGTACACTGCCTGGTTCGGCCACGCGCCGGCAGCTTTGTATACTCGCCCGCCGAGCTCGCCGTGATGGCGCACGATATCGCGTGGCTGGGCGAAGCGGGAGCGCAGGGCGTGGTTTTGGGCGCGCTTACGGAGCGACACGCGGTCGACAAGAACGCGCTCCAACGGCTGGTCGAGCTCGCCCGGCCCATGCGCGTGTGCTTTCATCGCGCCTTCGACGTCGCCCAGGACCGCACGGCCGCGCTCGAGGCCATTATCGAAAGCGGCGCCGAACTCCTGCTGACGTCCGGCGGCGCCCGAAGCCTAGACGAGGGCGCGGCGGAGATTGAACGCGTTGCCCATCAAGCGGGGGGGCGCATTGAGATTGTGGGCGGCGCGGGCGTTCGGTTTGAAAATGCAGGCCGGCTTTGGCGGACGCTTCCGATTTCGACCCTGCACGCCTCACTACGTACGCCCTGGGCCGCCGCCGCGCTCACCGGCAGCACGGCGCAGATGGGCTCGCGCGATGGGGAAGAACTGACAACAGTCCGCGCGGAGGACGTGCGCGCGCTGTTGAGCGAGCTCGCTCCTCGCTGGTGAAAGGCAAAACCGCCTGCGCGGCCGGCGGCCACTTCATGGCGGGTTTTCGAAAAAACCTCTATTTTCCCTTGCCCGCAGCCTCCACCAGCCGTTGCATCGAACCCAAAAACGTAAATCGCACCAGCGCGCCGTTTTTTCCGGCCTGCCGCAGCACGGAGTCGGCGTGGGAGCTCCAGCTCGCGGGCGCCGGGGTGCGCGCGTCCAGGTAGGCCAGCGCCTCGGTCCCCACCGCGCCCAGCTCGCCCAGCTCCAGCGCCACCGGGCCCATGTCATTCAGCCTGGGCGTTTCCGAAGACAGCCGAAGCAGCGCCGGGCCGCTCGCCTGCCACCCAGCAAACCGCCGTCGAAGGTCCACAATCGCCTCCGAGCGGCGGGGCGCGAAACCCTCCGGAGCATCCCCTTTGGCCGAGTCGCCCTTGATGCCGGTCACCGCCTCTACGTCTCCGGAGATCTCCTGGCGCGAAGCCGGATCCGCAACCACCGCGTCGACGAACCGGTCCAGCGAAGTCAGCGCATCGGTGTGCTGGCCCTGGTAGCGGTCCGAGAACGAAACCGGCTCCGTCACCCCGGCGAGCACGTGGAGCGCCTCGGGCTTGCGCGCGCCGGCCAGGCTTTCCCGCATCACCTCGGGCCCGGTCAGGTGCTGCACGCCGACCCCTTGCAGCTCCAGCGACGCCACCCGCAAACGCTGGTACATGTAGGAAACGTCGCGGTCACTCTGCGGCGACCAGAACCGCTCCGCCACCGCCAGCGCCCGCGGCCACACCCGGCTGTCGATGGTGGTCGCGTTCAACTGCTCCGACCACATGCACACCTCGCCGCCCAGAATACGTTTTTGCTCGTCCGGAGTTAGGGTCGTGTTCGCCGGGACCGGGTCGGCCAAAAACATCTCCGCCGAGGTTTTTTGCGCGTCCAGATAGTAGGGCGCGGACAGGATTCCCTCGTAGCCCTGCTTGGCGCCCGCGGCCAGCGACGCCTCGCCGCGCCAGCTTTGCACCACGATGTCCTTGGGCAAAGCGGGGTTGAGGATTTCGTCCCAGCCGATCATGCGCTTGCCGTGTTTTTCGAGGATTTTGAGGATGCGCTGGTTGAAGTAGGCCTGCAGCTCCGGCGGCCCGGCGAAGCCTTTTTTGGCCATAAACGCCCGGATTCGCGGGTTGGCCATCCAGCCGGTCCCCGGTGTTTCGTCGCCGCCGATGTGGAAGTACTGGTCCGGAAAAATACCGGCCATTTCGCCCACGAACGCGTCCAGGAACTTAAAGGTGCTTTCGCGCGATGGGTCGAGCTCGGCGACCGGGATGCCAAAGGTGGTGGGCAGCTTTTCGATTTTTTCCGAGCCGATCTCAGGGTAGGCGACGATCCAGCTGGAGGTGTGGCCGGGGATGTCGAACTCCGGCACGACCCGGATGCCGCGTGCCGCGGCGTAGGCCACGACTTCGCGCATCTGGTCCTGGGTGTAGAACTCGCCGTTCGACGCGACCTCGGTCAGCTTGGGAAAGCGCTTGGATTCCGCGCGAAACCCCTGGTCGTCGGACAGGTGCCAGTGGAAGACGTTGAGCTTGGCCACCGCCATGCCGTCGAGCATGCGCTTGATCACCGGCACCGGCTCAAAGTGGCGGCCCACGTCGAGCATGAACCCGCGCCAGCGGAACCGGGGCGCGTCCTCGATCGTGATTGCGGGCAGAACGCAGGCGTCGCCCGCGTTCGAGGCCAACTGGAGCAGTGTTTCCATGCCCCGCATCGCGCCTACGTCGGTTTGGGCCGTCAGCTTGGCGTTTTGGGGCGTTACGGTCAGCGAGTAGCTTTCGTCCTCGTCGATGCCCTGCACCGCCTCGCCCGGCCCCGCCACACTGATTTCGAGCGCAGCGTTCGCCGGCGTCGGGTTGCGGTATACCGAGCGACGCACGTCGCCCCCGCAGGCGCGGTCCAGCCGCGCGAGCATGCGCGCGGCAGCTGCTTCCAGCCGCGCATCGTGAGTTCCCGTGTACCGGAAGGTGAACGCCGAGAACCCCTTCGCCGGGGTCACCGTAAGCGCCCCATCGGCCCGCTGCACCTTCGCGGGCATGGGCATCAGAGCCACCTGCTGCGCCCCAGCCGCGCCCGCGCCCAAACCGATCGCAACCGCCAAACCCACACCGCGCATTCTCACCTGGATTGCTCCCCCTGCCGAACAGCAGCCTACACGATTCAGCCCTCCCCGAGACAACTTCCTGGAGGCGTATTCTTAAAACTGTTCCCGGCGGGGTCGCCGGGCGCAGGATTGCAAACGTTTTCACCACAGAGGACCATGCCCACACGCCGCCGCTTTCTCCAGTCCGCCGCCGCCGCCACCTGCCTGCCCCTTC
>CAXTRW010000057.1:0-15357 GCA_964246765.1 uncultured Acidobacteriaceae bacterium
CTCAGGCGCTGCAAGGCGACGAACTGCGACTGGCTGTCGCGTATTACGATGTGCGCGAGCATGGGGACATGCACCACAACCCGGCGAAGTGCGTGCTGCGCGTGCAGCGGAGTCTCCCGGCGGTGGCGCAGGCGGCGGGTTTGGAGGTCGCGGACGCGGCGCGGCTGCTTGAGGCGGCAAAGGCGAAACTGCTGGCGGCTCGCGAGCAGCGGCCGACGCCGTTTATCGATCGCACGATCTACACCGGCTGGAACGGGATGGCGGTGTCGGCGTACCTGGCTGCGGAGGAGGCGCTGAATCAGGCTTCGCCCCGGGAGTGCGCGCTGCGGACGCTGGACGGGGGGCTGGCGGAGGGCTGGGACGGGGCGCGGCTGAAGCATGTGATTGCGTACGCCGATGGGCACGAGGCTGGAAAGCCCGCGCCGGGGGTGCTGGACGATTATGCCTATCTGGTACACGCTTGCCTGGACGCTTGGCAGGCGACCGCGGAGCTGCGCTATTACACGGCGGGGGAGGCGATGGCGCGGTCGATGGTGGAGCGGTTCGCGGACCGGACTGGGGGTGGGTTTTTCGACACGGAGCAGGTTGAGGGCAAGCAGCTGGGCGTTTTGGGCGCGCGGCGGAAACCCTTGCAGGACGCGCCGACGCCAGCGGGGAACTCGAGCGCTGCTTCCGCGCTGCTGCGGCTTTACGGGCTGAACGGGGATGAATCGCTGCGCGAGGCGGCGGAGGACACGCTGGAGTGTTTCGCGGGCGTGGCGGCGCAGTTTGGGCTGTACGCGGCCAGCTATGGGCTGGCGCTGGAGCGGCTGCTGCTCCCGCCGGTGCAGGTGGTGGTGGTGGGCGAGGATGAGGCGGCGCGGCGGCTGGCGGTGACGGCGCGGGCGCGGTTTGGGGTGAACAAGAGTGTGCTGCGGTTAAAGCGGGAGCAGGTGCGGGCGGAGGCGCTACCGACGGTACTTGCAGAGACCCTGCCGCACCTGCCGCAGCTGGGCGAGGCGGGCAGCTTTGCGGTGGTTTGCCGGGGGGCGAGCTGCCTGCCTCCGGTAAGTGAGGTGGAGGAGCTGAGGCGGGCGCTTGCTGGCGTTTGATGGACAATGTTATAAATCGACCCGGCAAGCTTCCGTTTCAATAATGCTCCTTGAAATCGCCTGTCGAAGTTTCTACCATGCAAGCAGGTTGGAGGCAGCGGCATGGGGAAGTTTGATCGCATCACCCTGAACCCCGAAGTGATGGGCGGCAAAGCTTGTATTCGCGGCTTGCGCGTTACGGTGGGCATGGTCGTCGGGCAGATCGGGGCCGGGCAGAGCGTGGATAACATTCTCTCCGACTACCCCTACCTCGAACGCGAAGACATTCTTCAATCGCTGCGCTATGCGGCTTGGCGCACGGAGGAACGTGAAATCATGCTGGCTCCGGCGTGAAGCTTCTAATCGATATGAATCTGTCGCCGCGCTGGGTAGAGTTGTTGGCCGGCGCAGGAATTGCAGCGGAGCACTGGTCGATGCTGGGAGCGGGCAATGCTCGCGACATAGAGATCATGGAGTATGCGCGAGGCAATGGGTTCATGGTCCTCACGCACGACCTGGATTTTGGCGCTATTCTGGCGGCGACACATGGAGAGAAGCCCAGCGTGATTCAGGTTCGCGCGGAGCAGCCGAGTCCTGAGGCGATTGGACCGCAGGTGGTCGCAGCCTTGCAGCGAATGTCCGAGGAACTGGAAGCCGGCGCGCTGCTTACCATCGATACCGGACGTACACGTTTGCGCTTCCTGCCTTTGGAAAAGCGCCACTCGATTCACTTGATAAAGTAGCCGGTCACGCGCCAGGTTTTGTCGGGCTCTTCGACCGCAATGATAGTTTCCGTAGCGGTGTGCTTGTGGGCGAAGGCGCTGTCGTATTGCGTGATGACGTAGTGGCCGTCGGGCGCGCCGGGGAGCTTGGAGGTTTCTTTCTCGCCGTGGAGTTTGCGGGACTGGAGCGGGCCCAGGGGAGCGCGGGTTTGGCCGATGGCGCGGGCGAACTCGGTTTCCGTGCCGGAGCGCATGGCTGCGGCGGCTTGCTCGAAGGCGTCGTTGTAGTCGGCGCGGTCGATCAATTGGAGCCAGTCGAGGTCGGCTTGTTCGGCGGCGGCTTCGGGCAGGCTTTGCGCGGCGAGCGGGGCGGCCAGGGCGGTAAACAGAACCAGAGTGTATTTTGCGTTTCGCATCGTTCGATCTCCCCCAAGAGCTTTATAAACCCTCCCCGGTGAAGGGGTTGACGTCCTTAACCTCGTGCGCGGCGGGTTCGGCGGCCGGCTCCTCCTTGCCGTCGCGCGCATGGTGGGAGCCCGGGCCGAGGGCTTGCGGGCCATCGACCGTGAACACGCGCAGGGGGTCGCCGGGGAGCAGGTTGTGCTCGGCGAGCGCGATGCGGACGCGGCGCTGCAACTCGCGCTTAGGCCCCCACTGCTGGTTGGCGCGGGTTTTCAGCAGGATCGGGTAGGTGACGAGCGAGCCCTTGATCGCGTCGACGCCGAGCAGGGTGGGGTCGCTGAGGAAAGCGTCCTTGAAGGCGGGGTCGTTGCGGACGCCCATGGCGGTGTCGGTGAGCACTTGGATCACTTCGTCGGGATTGGCGGAGAAGTCCACGTCCACGTTGACCGTCGCGACCGAGTAGTCGCGGGTCATGTTGGAGACCGTGGTGATCTGCGAGTTAGGGATGATGTAGAGGGTGCCGTCGCCGTCGCGGAGGGTGGTTCTGCGCAGGGTCATGGCCTCGACCTGGCCGCTCAGCCCGGCGAGCTTGACCACGTCGCCCACGTTGAACTGGTCCTCGATGAGGAACAGCATGCCGTTGAGGCAGTCCTTGACCACCGCCTGCGAGGCCAGGCCGATGGCCACACCCGCAACTCCGGCCGAGGCCAGCAGGGGGCCGAGGTTGAAGCCGATGAGCGGCAGCACTTGGAGCACGGCTAGAAACACGATAATGCCGATGCCGGTGGCGCGCAGCACGGAGGAGAGGGTTCGGGCCTGGGAGACGCGGGTGGCGGCGGCGGCGTGGCGCTCGGCGACGCGGGCCATGCGGTCGGTGAAAAACGTGAGGATGCGGATCAAAACCCAGGCGATCGCTGCGATGATGAGGATTTTTGGCAGGGTGCTGATGAGCAGGTGTTGGCCGGTGTCCCAAAGCCGGTCGGGCTGCAGCAGATCGCGAAGGTGATGGTGGGGCGCCCCTACCGGAGCCGTAGCGAAAAGGAGTAGCATTCGGGTGTTTGTTCCTTTCAGGTTCTGGGGTGGCGGCTATGCGACGGGATACTCAGTGGGACGGGCGCGGGTCGCGCATACGATTGATTGTCTCCAAGGCGCGCGGCGTTGGGAAGCTGCCGCTTCTTTTCGGGGCGCTGTGGGCGGCCGCGATCTCGGCGCAGAAGGTCACACCACCGACCGGCGCCTCCACAGGCCCGCCGGTCGCCCGAGGCGGGCTCGACATTGGCTTTGAGCCTCCGCCGGCCGCCGGAAGCCCCGCTTTGCAGGAGCGCATGGCCGAGCGGCGCAATAGCGATCGACAACGGGTGCTGGTCGCCGACACGGACAGGCTGCTGATGCTGGCCCAGCAGCTCCGGGATGAGGTCGCGAAGAGCAACAAGGACCAGCTTTCGGTTTCCGTGGTGAAAAAGAGCGAAGAGATTGAAAAGTTGGCCAAGAGCGTCAAAGAGAAGATGCGCGGGTACTGAGGGACGCGCCCGGCTGTAAACTGGGACGTCGGCTTTGAAGCCGAAGGGGGGAGCATACATGGCGGCCGGTGAGTCTTTGCTGGAACACGCTGAGGCGCAAACGAGCGCGGCTCGGTTCGCCGGATTGGAGCGGAACGAGCTGATTGGGATGTATCGCCTCATGCTCCTGTCGCGGCGCACGGACGACCGGGAAATCCTGTTGAAGCGGCAGCAAAAGGTGTTTTTTCAGATTTCGGGCGCGGGGCACGAGGCCCTGCTGGCCGCCGCGGGCATGGCTTTGAGGCCCGGCTACGACTGGTTTTTCCCCTATTATCGCGACCGCGCGCTGTGCCTGGCGCTGGGCGCGACGGTGGAAGAGCTGCTGCTGGAGGCGGTGGGCGCGGCGGCGGACCCGGCCAGCGGCGGGCGCCAGATGCCCTCCCACTGGGGCCACGCCCGGCTCAACATCGTTTCGCAGTCCTCCGTAGTCTCGACCCAGTGCTTGCACGCGATCGGCTGCGCGGAGGCGGGCCGCTTTTTCGCGCGGCATCCTGAGGCCGCAGCCAAGCACGACGGCGACTATCGCGCTTTCAAGGACGTCGCCTTTCACGGCGACGAGGTGGTGTATGTTTCCGTCGGCGAGGGTTCGACCTCCCAGGGCGAATTTTGGGAGTCGCTCAACACGGCCTCCAACAGCAAGCTGCCGGTGCTCTACCTGGTCGAGGACAACGGCTACGCGATCTCGACGCCGGTGGAGGTGAGCATGCCGGGCGGCAACATCTCGCGTCTGGTGAGCGGGTTTCCTAACTTTTTCTTTGCCGAGGTGGACGGGACCGACCCGGTCGCGAGCTACCGGGTCATGCGCCAGGCAGTGGCTTGGTGCCGCGCCGGAAATGGGCCTGCGCTGGTACACGGCCACGTGGTGCGGCCCTATTCGCACTCGGAGTCGGACGATGAGAAGCTGTACCGCAGCTCGGCGGAGATCCAAGCCGACGCGCTGCGTGACCCCTTGCCGCGGTTCCGCGAGGTCCTGCTGCGCGAGGGGCTGCTGGACGAAGCCGGAATGCGGGCGCTGGAGCGAGAGGTCGACGCGGAAGTCGCCGAGGCTTCCGACCGGGCGCTGCGCTCGCCGTTGCCGAAGATTTCAAGCATCGGGCGGCACGTCTACTCCGAGGACCTGGACCCTGCGGGAGCGAGCTTCGGGGCAGAGCCCGCGGCAAACCCGGACGCCAAGCCCCGGACCATGGCCGACCTGATCAACAGCTGCCTGCACGAGGAGATGCGGCGGGACCCGCGCATTGTGGTGTTCGGCGAGGACGTGGCCGATGCCAGCCGGGACGCCGCACTGCGGGCCGGAGAGGTGAAAGGCAAGGGCGGCGTCTTCAAGCTCACCGCGGGGCTGCAGACCGCGTTCGGCTCGGACCGGGTCTTCAACTCGCCCCTGGCAGAGGCCAACATCGTGGGCCGGGCTGCCGGCTACGCCGTACGCGGCATGAAGCCAGTGGTCGAGGTACAGTTTTTCGACTACATCTGGCCCGCGATGAACCAGCTGCGCAACGAAATTGCCACCATGCGCTGGCGATCAAACGGCGCCTTTTCCTCGCCCTTGGTCATCCGTTGCCCCATCGGGGGTTACCTGACCGGCGGCGCAATGTACCACTCGCAATCGGGCGAGGTCCTGTTTACGCACACGCCGGGGATCCGGGTGGTAATGCCTTCGAACGCGCTGGATGCAAACGGGCTGCTGCGGACCGCGATCCGCTGTGACGACCCGGTGCTGTTTCTCGAGCACAAGCGCTTGTATCGCGAGCCCTACGGACGGGCGATCGACCCTGGGTCCGAGTTCACTATCCCCTTCGGCAAGGCGGCGACGGTGCGCGCGGGAAGCGACCTGACGGTGGTGTGCTACGGCGGAGTGGTGCCTCGGGCCCTGCAGGCGGCGCAGCGGGCCGAGCGCGAGTTGGGTCTCCAAGTCGAGTTGCTCGACCTGCGAACGCTGGCGCCCTACGATTGGGAGGCGATCGCCGCGTCGGTTTCGAAGACCAATCGCGTCCTGGTGGCGCATGAGGACTCCAAAAGCTGGGGGTACGGCGCGGAAATTGCCGCCCGGATCGCCGACGAGCTGTTTGACGAGCTGGACGCGCCGGTGCGCCGGGTGGCCGGGATGGACACGTTCGTGGCGTATCAACCGTTGCTGGAAGATGAAATCCTACCTCAACCGGAGCGGATTTTCAGAGCGATCGAGTCACTCGCGAACTATTAAAGCTTAAAACCTTAAAGTGATGGTTGAAGGACTCAAATAGATAAACAATCGCTTGAAGGGTTGGCGGGTTATCGATGACGGAGGATGACCCAGGCGGAAAAAGCCGAGACCAGCAGAGCCAGCAGAAGCAGGCCGCCGAGCGCTCCGATCACCCAGCTTGCCTTGGCTGCCGGGGGCTCGCTCGCGACCCGGACGGTGGGGGCTGGTTTCTGTCGGGGTAAGCGCTTGCGATCCGGTTGCGGCGCACGAAGACGGTTGCTCATAGGGATGCTCCTATTATCGCCCGCTCCGGCGACGGCGCTTCGCTCGCGCGCCGCGGCAGGCGCAGCCGGCTTGCCATTCATTTTGCGTCGTTTCGGCGGGAGGCGTTTTTCGTTGCGAATACTTTTTGTAGGCGATGTGTTCGGGCACGCCGGGCGCTACATTGTGGGCGAGCACCTGCCGGCTCTTCTGGCCGCGCAAGCGGTGGACCTACTGGTAATTAACGCGGAAAACTCCGCCGGGGGCTTCGGGGTGACGCCCGCGACCGCGGAGGAGTTGTTCGATCTGGGCGCCCATGTGCTGACCACCGGCAATCATGTATGGGACAAGCGCGAAATCATTGAATACATGCAGTCCGCCGAGCCCGGCAGCCGCGAACGCTCGCGAAGGCTGCTTCGACCGGCGAACTACGTGGAAGGGACGCCGGGCTTTGGATGGTACGAGGGCGCGCTTCCAGGCGGCCAGCGCTATGCGGTGATCAACCTGCAAGGGAGGGTATTTATGGCGGCCAACGACGACCCGTTCCGGACTGCCGACCGTTTGCTGCGGCAGATTGCCGCGCCGGTTATCCTGGTGGACTTCCATGCCGAGGCGACCAGCGAAAAAGCGGCGATGGGTTGGCACTTGGACGGGCGGGTCACCGCGGTGCTGGGAACCCACACCCACGTGCCCACGGCCGACGACCGAGTGCTGCCCGGCGGCACGGCTTACCAGACGGATGTGGGGATGAGCGGGCCGTACGGGAGCGTGATCGGGGTGGAAAAAGAGCAGGTGCTGCACCGGTTCCTGACCGGGATGCCGGCGCGGTTTGAGCAGGCGCGGGAAGATCCGCGAATGGCCGCGACCCTAATCGAGTGTGACGGGGCGACGGGGCGGGCCAACTCGACGCGTCGATTCCTATTAGGGGAGTAACAGGCGAGTGCACTCCAAATCGGGAAATAAGTGACTGAAATGATCGCAAAGTAATCTTTTTCATTGCCATTTGTGAGCCGGCTCCCGTAGATTCCGGCTATGCGGCAGCCGCGGCTTCGGATTTTTCCCCTCTTTCGACGACCTTTCAGGTCTGGCGGGGCAGCGCGCATCGTCACTTGCTCGGCGAGACCCCCGGCCGCGGGTACCATTCGTTGGAACTTCGGTGCACTCCTGGTTTTGGCGCTCTCGCTGCTGTGCGGTGCCGCCGCCCAAGCCCAGCACTACACGTTCGCGCAGTTCGGCCAAGGCGACGGGTTGAGCAACCCGGATGTAAACGCGATTGTGCAGGACCGGCGCGGGGTGTTGTGGGTAGGCACCGAAAACGGCGTGTTCCTGGCCGACGGCAGCCACTTCGAGAAGGTCGAGAGCTTTCGCGATGCGGTGCAAGGCCCGGTGCTCGCCATGCACGTGGACAGCGTGGGCCGGGTATGGGTGTTGGGGTCTCGGCAGCTGGCTTATTTCTCTCAAGACCATGCGCTGCACCCAGTGTGCGCGATCGATTTAGCGTTGCTGCTGGACGACAATGTCGGCCTGGCCTCCCTGCCTGGGCAGCCGGACGCCGTGTATCTGCTGCTGAACGGCCGCTTGGAACAGGCGCGGAGCCTGAACGGCGGTCTGAGCTGGATGGTGGGCCAGGTGTTCGCAGTGTCGGAGCTGACGCGGCAGCCTCGGCTGGAGAAGTTGGCCGGCCTGGCCGCCGACCCGGAGCGCGAAGCTTTGTGGATGGGCTGTGGAGACGCGCTGTGCGAGATGCAGGCGCCCCCGGCCGAGGCGGTACGTGGGACGCCGTCGGTAACCGTGTGGAGCAGCGGGCGCGCGGTTCCGAAAGACAACTGGACCCGAGTGATGCGGGCGCGGGATGGGCGGGTCTGGGCACGCGGCCCGGGCGAGGTGGTGCGACTTGACCCGCGAACCTGGGCTGTGGATCAGTTCGGCGATCCGGCCGAGGGAGGGGATCCGCAGGCGGGTTCGAACCGGCTTGTGGAAGAGAAGGACGGAAGCATTCTGGCCAATGTCCCGGGCGGCCTGGCGCGGCTCAAGGGCGGCCGCTGGAGCCGTTTGACCGCGGCGCAAGGGCTGCCTCCCAGCCAGATCGGGCCCATGTTTTTCGACCGCCAAGGAGGCTTTTGGCTGGCGCCGATCGGCGGAGGCATCTGGCGCTGGCTGGGGTATGGAAATTGGCAGGGCTGGACCCGTTCCGAGGGACTGAACGGCAATGTGACCTGGGGGATCGAGCGGGACAAGCAAGGCCGGGTGTGGGCCGCGACCGCGGACGACCTGGTGCGGATCGACGAGGCGCGCGGCCGTGCGACCCCGCAAGAGTCGGGGCAACCCATGGGCAGGCTGGATACATTGGCAGGCGACGATCGAGGGCACCTGTGGGCGGGATCGGCGGACGGCGCCGTCTTCGATTTCGACCCGGCGACCCAGCGCGCCCACAAGCTGCGCGACGACCTCGGCGCAGTGTATCGAGTGCTCGAGGAGACCGGCGGGGCGCGGGTTTGGTTTTGCTCGGCCAAAGGCGTCGGGTTTGCCGGAGCGGACGATGGCTGGCGTGAAGTGCACATGGTCGCGGACCAAGGGGCTCCGCGGGCGAATGTATGGAGCGCGACCGAGGACGGAAAAGGCTCCTTGTGGTTCACGGCCGGGGCCGGGCTGTACAGGTTCGCTCAAGGCCGTTGGAGCCGCTTGAGTCTGCCGGCGAAGGGCGCCTACGTCGATACTCCCGCGCTGGCAGCCGCCCCGGACGGAACGCTATGGATGCAGGGCGCCATGCCCGATCCGCTGCTGCACCTGGACGTGAGCGACGGCGCGAGGGCGCGGCTGATCGGAACGGCGCCGGGTTCCACCATCGGCTCGGACGATATTCTGTTCCTTCGCTTCGACCGTCGGGGCTGGCTGTGGGTGGGAACCGATATCGGGATTTATGTGTCCGACGGCGCTCGCTGGGTCCACTGCACCCAGGAAGACGGGCTGATCTCGGACGATACGGACACAGCCGCCGTGCTTCCCGACGCGGATGGCTCGATGTGGTTCGGCACGGTGGGGGGCTTGTCACACCTGCTGCATCCCGCGGAGCTTTTCCGGGTTCCGCCGCCCGAGATCAGCGTGCGGGACGTTCGGCTGAACGGGACGGAACTTGAAGCCGGACAGCATCCGCGGTTCGATCTGCGCGACCCGGAGCTGACCATCGCGCTGTTTTCTACAGACTATAAGCGACCCCGGGCGGTGGTGTTCCGGTATCGGCTGCGCGGCCTCGAGGACGGATGGCAGACCACGACCGGGGGCAAACTGCGGTTTTCCGGTCTGGCGCCCGGAAGCTATCGTCTGTGCGTGCAGGCCATGGACACGCGCGTGCACGCCTTATCGCCGCCGGTCGAATATGAGTTTACGGTGCTGCCGCCCTGGTACCTGCGGGATCGGGCCAAGGTGCTGGGTTTGCTGGCGCTGCTCGGTATCGGCATCGGCTGGTGGCGCTTGAGCATCCGCAGCTTGAAGGCGAGCGAGGCGACGCTGAAAGCCAAGGTGGATCGGCAGACCGCGCAACTGATGGCGGAAAAGGAACAACTGGAGCGGGCGCAAAGAGAGCTGGTGGAAAGCTCGCGGCGGGACGCGCTGACCGGCCTCCTGAACCGCTCGGCTATTTTCGAAGTTCTGGGTCGAATGCGGCGGTTGTCGCTTGAAAGCGGGCTGCCGCTGTGCGTGATCATGGCCGATCTGGACCATTTCAAATCGATCAACGACCGGTTTGGGCACTCGGTCGGTGATGCCGTGCTGCGGGAGTGCGCCGAGCGGCTGCGGGAAACCCTGCGGCCGGGCGACGCGGTAGGGCGCTACGGCGGAGAAGAGGTGCTGATCGTAATTCCCGGACTGAACGCCGCGCACGCCGTTTCGCGGCTGGAGGAGATACGCGAGGGGATCGCGTCGCGGCCGATCGTGCACGGGTCGCACGCACTGCACGTTACATGCTCGTTCGGGGTGGCTTGGATGGACGAGCGGCACCGGGATGTGGAGTCGATCGTCAGCGACGCGGATGCGGCGCTGTATGTAGCCAAGCAGAGCGGCCGGAATCGGGTAGAGTTCGCTCCGGATGATTTGGAGGAAAACTTCGTTCCGGTTAGTGAGTTTCCGGCCGTAGAAGTGGAAAGAGAATGACGTCGCGGATGGAGCGCGCGCCGGTCAGGATCATGGTGAGCCGGTCGATGCCGATGCCCTCCCCCGCGGTGGGCGGCAGGCCGTAGCCGAGCGCGCGGATGTAGTCCTCGTCCATGGCGTGGGCCTCCTCGTCGCCGCGGGCGCGCTCGCCCAGCTGCTGCTCGAACCGGCGGCGCTGTTCGGCGGGGTCGTTGAGCTCGGAAAAGGCGTTCCCGAGCTCGAAGCCGCCGATGTAGAACTCGAAGCGCTCGACCCAGTCGGGGTCGTCGGGTTTTTGTTTGGAGAGAGGCGAGACGGCTAGGGGGAAGTCGTAGATGATGGTGGGCTGGATGAGGTGGTCCTCGGCGACGGCCTCGAAGATGGTCGCAATGGTTTTGCCTGCGGGCTCACCGGACTGAAACTCGACCGGAACACCCGCCCCGCGAAGCTGCTGAACAGCACTCTCGGGATTATCGAAGTCGCGACAAGCGGGGCCGGCGGTGGCGGGCCAGAACGCCGCGATGGCTTCTCGCATCGTATAGCGCTGCCAGCGGCTCAGGTCGATTTCGTTTCCGTTGAAACGGGTCTCCGTCGTCCCGTTTACCTCCAGCGCGACGAACTTCACCAGCTCCTCGGTCAGGTCCATCAGGTCGTGGTAGTTGGCGTAGGCCTGGTAGAACTCGAGCATCGTGAACTCGGGGTTGTGCTGGGTCGAGATTCCCTCATTGCGGAAGTTGCGGTTGATTTCGTACACGCAGTCCAGGCCGCCGACCACCAGGCGCTTGAGGTACAGCTCGGGCGCGATGCGGAGAAACAGGTCGAGGTCGAGCGCGTTGTGGTGCGTGGTGAAGGGCCGGGCCGCCGCGCCCCCCGCGACCGGCTGCATCATGGGAGTTTCCACTTCTAGATAGCCGCGACTGTCGAAGAACTTGCGAAGCGCGCGCAGCACCTGGGCGCGCTTCACGAACACATCGCGGACGCGCAGACCTTCGGGCGCGGCGTCCTGCAGCTTGGGCTGGTTTTCGGAAACGGCGGCTTCGAGCTCGCCCTCGACCACGTGCTTGTCGCTGGGGCCGTGTTCGGCTGAAGGGGCTTCGGTTTCGAGCTCCGTGTTCATGAACAGGTCGACGTAGCGCTGGCGGTAGCGCAGTTCTACGTCGGCTATCCCGTGGTATTTCTCCGGCAGCGGGAGCATGGCTTTGGTGAGGAAAGTGAGGGTCTCGACGTGAACGCTGAGCTCGCCGGTGCGGGTGCGGAACAGGTAGCCGGTGACGCCGATGTGGTCGCCCGAGTCGAGCAGCTTATAAAGCGCGAAGGCCTGCTCGCCGACCGCGTCCCGGCGGACGTAAATCTGCAATCGCCGGCCGCCTTGCTGCAGGTGCGCGAACCCGGCTTTGCCCTGCGCGCGAATGGTCATCAGGCGGCCAGCGACGGAGACCTCCACCCGTGGGCTGTCGAGCTGCTCGGCGTTGCGCTCGCCGTATTCGGCCCAGATGGCCGGGATCTCGTGCGTCGCGCGATAGCTGTTCGGGTAGGCCTGCTGGCCGAGCGCTACGATCTGCTCCAACTTCTGCTGCCGGAGCGCCTGGAGGGTGCGCTCGAATTCGGAAAGGGGCACGTGCGTTTTCCTTCGGTTCGGAGAGGGTCCCGCCCAGTATAGAGCGCGACGCTCCTGCATCTTGGTACAGTGTTGGGATGGCAATTCCGAGCGGCAAACCCGGCAAGCAAAACGGCGCGACACAAGCGCTCGTTAAGGTAGAAAAGCTGACCGCGATTGCGTTCGCGTTGCCGGTAGCGGCGCTCGTGGGCTGGGTGGGGGGCAGTTTGCTGGACCGCTGGCTGCACCAGCACTGGATCTGGATCGCGGGCCTGGCGGTCGGGGTTGTCGCGGGATTCGTGCAGGTATTTCGGATGATTTCGGCGCCGGGGACCCTTGCCGCAACTTCTTACGACTTTTCCGCGGGCAAGGGACCGGGATTCGATCGCTCCAAGGACGAGGAGTGACGGAGGGCGAGCGGGAGCTGAGCGAGATCACGGATGCGCGCCTGGAAGGGGCGATGCGGCGCGCCATGCGCTTTGTGGCCTTGCTGGCGGCGGCCGTCGGGCTGGTGCTGTGGTTGGTTTGGGGCTGGCCCACGGCGGTGCTTTTGCTGGTGGGCGCGGCGATCTCCGTCGCCAGCCTGTGGGAGTGGCGCAAGTTGATGGCGGTGATCTCGGCGCGGCTGGAAAACCGGCAGGGAACCCTGGGCGGCGCGCGGGTGATCGTGGGATTTTTCGTTCGCCTTCTCGTCGCTGCCGTCGTGCTCTATGTTAGCCTAAAGAGTCTCCACGGTTCAGTCTTTGCGCTGTTGGGTGGGCTTGCGCTCGCGGTTATCGCCTTAGCGATCGAAGCGGCGCGGTTGGTCCGCTCCTAGCCCTAGGACTGTGCCGAAACTCCGGAGCGTATATAAGGAACGATGCTCTTTCTACTCGACGCACTGAGCCGGTTCTTAAACGGGATCTTCGCCCGACCGATCGACTCCCTGCTCCTGCACCTGGGGATCCATCCCGCGCGTCCGGCTGCGCCCATTACCAATGCTTTGACGCTCGAAATCGTGATTTTCTTTATCCTGCTGCTGTTTTTCGTGCTGGTGCGTGTGTCGCTGCGGGTGGAAAAACCGGGCACGCTGCAGCTGATCGCCGAGAGCGCGTACGAGTTCGTGGACGGGCAGGGCGAGAGCATCCTGGGCGACGGACGCGAACGCTACATGCCGTTCACGGCGAGCCTCTTCCTGTTCATTCTGCTGTGCAACCTGTTCGGACTGCTGCCCGGCTTCGTCACGCCCACGGCGAGCCCGGTAGTTCCGCTGGGCCTCGCGCTGCTCACGTTTGTGTACTACAACGCGGTGGGGCTTCGGGCTAACGGACCGGTCGGCTACATCAAGCACTTCATGGGTCCGATTCCCTGGATGGCGCCCTTTATGCTTCCGCTGGAGTTCGTATCGCACCTGGCGCGGATTCTTTCGCTCACCGTCCGGTTGTACGCCAACATGTTTGCGAGCGACCTGCTGACATTTGTGTTCTTTTCGCTGTTTCCGATCGCGCTGCCGATCGCGTTTCTCGCGCTGCACTTCGGAGTGGCGTTGATCCAGGCGTATGTGTTCATGCTGTTGTCGATGATTTACCTGTCGGAAGCGCGGTCGCACCAGCAGGAGTCGGCCTAGACACTTTGATTTCCTGCCGGGAAACAAGCTTCCGTCCCGGCGCACGGGGAAGAGCGGCAGCGTGAGGGGCCAGCCAGGACCGCCGGTCCAACCACCCACTGCCGATTACTTTGTATATACAAGGAAGCGATAAGGAGAAAGACGATGAAGCAGTTGCAGATGGTTTTAAAGCAGATGCAATACGTATTTGGGGCGCTGTGCGCGCTTCTGCTGGCCTCGCCCGCGTGGGCGCAGACCGGGGGCGGCGGCAACGGGGCGGCGATGTATGTGCCGCTGGGCGCGGGCATCGGGATGGGCCTTGCTTCGGCCGGATGCGGTATCGGTCAGGGCTTGGCTGCGGCCAAGGCCGCCGAAGGCTTCGCGCGGAACCCGGGCGCGCGCGCCGGCATTTTGTTCTTCTACGTGCTGGGTCTCGCGTTTATTGAGTCGCTCGCGCTGTTTACGCTGGTCATCGTCTTCGCCGTAGTTAATAAGTAGCCCCCGGTCGGTCTTCGAGAGGTAGGCCCCTGCTTCGGCGGGGGCTTTCTGCGTCTAAGCCCGCATGGCGGCGCGGCTTCTTTTCGATGGGATCACGAAGCGGTACGGGCGCGCGGCGGCTCTGGAAGAGCTTTCGCTGGCGGTCGAGCCAGGGGAGATTTTCGGGTTTTTAGGGCCGAACGGCGCCGGCAAGACGACAGCGATTCACATCGCCATGGGGTTGGTCCGGGCGACTGGGGGCCGCGGCGAGATGCTGGGGCGGCGCTTTGGGCAGGCGCGGGCGGCGCGGGCGCGGGTGGGGTATGTGCCGGATGCGCCGGTGTTTTTCGCGGGCACGGCGCTGGAAACCGTGATGTTTGCCGCGCGGCTCAATGATGCGGAGGCGCGGCGGAGTACGCCGGGGCTGCGGGCGCGGGCGCTGGAGCTGCTCGCCTGGCTCGACCTGCCGGCTGAGGGTAAGGATGCGCGGAAGTTTTCGCGCGGGATGCAGCAGCGGCAGGCGCTGGTGCAGGCCTTGGTGACGCGGCCGGAGCTGCTGATTTTGGATGAGCCGGCCTCGGCGCTGGACCCGCCCGCGGTGGTGCTGGTGCGGGAGGCTCTGGAGCGGGCGCGCGGGGAGGGCGCGGCGGTGTTTTTCTCCTCGCACCAGCTGGTGGAGGTGGAGCAGCTGTGCGACCGCGCGGCATTTCTGCACCAGGGGCGGGTGCTGCACCAGGGGTCGATGGCGGAGCTGCTGCGGGAAGGGGCGACGGTGCGGGTTACGCTGCGCGGGCTGGGGCTCCAGCATGGGTTGGCGCGGCAGTATGCGGGGTGGATGGTGCGTTCGCCGCGGGCGGCTCGGGAGGATTTGGTGTTTTCAATGCCGCTGGGCGAGGAGCGCGGTTTTTTGGAGCGGGCTTGGGGTGCGGGGGCGGAGCTGGTGCGGCTGGAGCGCGAGCACCGGACGCTCGAAGACCTGTTTGCGTCCCATGGATCTTCAGAGCGGGCATCAGAAGCGGGCAGGGAGGCGCGCGCATGACTGGCAGCCTGGAGCGCGTGCGGCTGGTGACGGCGAAGCTGCTGCGGCAGAACCGTATTTTGCTGGCCTTACTGCTGCTTTGGCCATGTGTGCTTTCGGCGATTGTGCTCATCGCCGACCGCGGGCATCCGGCGGTTGAGGACGTCGCGGCGATTTTAGAGCAGGAGCTGTTTTACGGCCTCGCGCTGGTGGGCCTGGGCGCGAGCGTGGCGCTGGGGACCGAGCAGCGAGCTCGGCGGGTGCAGCAGGTGCTGGGCCGGGCGGTGGGCCGGGCGGAGTATCTGCTGGCGCTGGGGCTGAGCGCGTTTCTGCCGTTTGCGGCGTATGTGGTGGTC
>CAXTRW010000058.1:0-14901 GCA_964246765.1 uncultured Acidobacteriaceae bacterium
GTTCAAGTATGTGTACCCCAAGGACGCCATGGCGGAGATGCGGGCGGGCCTGGAAGCGGCGCTCAGGCGGGAGCTGCCGCGGGCGCGCATTCTCTACTGGACTTGATCGCATATTGCTCCCGTAGGTTCTCGTTCGCGGCGCTTTCGGCGTGTGTGCATCTCAGTTCCCCAGCGATGCGGGGCGCGGACACAGCACGAACGGCAGGGGTGGAGCGGCGGGGCGACGGGACCAGCTTGAGTGCCGGAGAGCGCTTCACGCCCGAGCCCTCGCTGGTCGCGGGCCGGGCACATCCGGAGTGCCGCGCGTGTGTGATCATCCCGGCTCGCAACGAGGCGGGATATCTTGAGTCCGCGCTCGATGCGCTGCGGGCGAGCTGCGATCCGGCGGGCGCCCGGCTTCCGGCGCGGATTTTTGAGATTGTGCTGCTGCTGAACAACTGCACGGACCGGTCGGCGTCGGTGGCGCGGAGCTGGCAGGCGGCGCACCCCGCGGTATCGCTGCACCTGGCCGAACGCGAGCTGCCCTCGGACGCGGCGCACGTAGGCACGGCGCGCCGCTGGCTCATGGACACGGCCTGGCACCGGCTCGGCGATCGTGGGGTGATGCTTTCCACCGACGCCGACACGCGGGTGGCGCCGGACTGGATCGCGCGCAATCTCGGGGCCATCGACGCGGGCGCGGACGCGGTAGGCGGGGCGATCCTCTTCGACGCGGACCAGCTGCGAGCGTTGCCCCGGGGCGTCCGGCTGGCGCTGGAACGGGACGCGCGCTACCGGCGGCTCGCGGCGGAGCTGGAGGACTGGATCGATCCGCAGGCGGGCGACCCGTGGCCGCGACATTTGCAGCATTTCGGCGCGTCGCTCGGCTGCACGCGAGAGATCTACGAGCGGGCCGGGGGCTTGCCGCCGGAGCGGTCGCTCGAGGATATCGCGTTCGTTCATCGGCTGTGGCGGGCGGACGCGCGGCTGCGTCATGCGCCGGAGGTGCGGGTGTACTCGTCCGCGCGCTTCGACGGACGGGTGGCGCGGGGGCTTTCCTCGCAGCTGCGGGAGTGGCGCCGCCGCAGTGAGAGCGGGCGGGAGCATCGGGTTTTGGGTTGTGCGTGGCTGCTGCACCGGTTCGGCGGACTGCGGCGTTTGCGCTTGTTTCGCGCGGCTCCCACTGAAGCGGGGCTGCGTGTATATCCCTTGCCGTGGCGGGAGCGCGTGTGGGAAGCGGCGCGGGCCGGCTTGCCTGAAGGGGAGTTTCTGGCCCAAGCCGGCGCGGATCGGCTGCTCGGGGAAACATTCTGCGGGCGACGCTTCGCTGAGATCGAGCAAGCGAGCCGGGACATCGCGTGCGCGCTGCAAGTCTTGCGCCGCGGCGTCGAGCCGGTCGGGTGGGAACGGCTCGGTTGCGAAGCTCGCGAGCTGGCCGAAGCCGGGGACTAGGAACATTCCCTTGTGGTGTGCGGATTCAAGTGCGGTCGTGAGCTTGCCCTCCCGAGCACCCAGGTCGGAGCCACCTTGGCGAGCAAACACCGCTCGCCGGGGGCCCCGGACGCGAGACCCTGGGGCACCCGTATCCGTTACGGGAAAAGGGGATCGGACTTCACCGCATGGGGGAAAACACTTTAGACTCGCTCCAGCACATCTAGCCGGTAGCGCTTGCGCCGCTTTTCGCGGATGGTGCGCCACTCCGGCCGGGCGCGCCAAGAATCGTGGACTTCATCGCCGGTGAGCGGGTAGTCGGGGACCGGCGGCGTGAAGTGGACCAGCACCAGGTGCCCCCCGGGTCGGTGATGCCGGGCCAGCAGGTCGGCCGCTCGGTTCAGGTCCTCGCGGTCCCAGTAGTAAGCCACTTCAGAAAGCAGCAGCAGGTCGAACTGGCCCTCCGGGGAATCGTTGGGCAGGTGCATGCGTGCGAACCGCACCTGCGGGAGCCGGGCGCAGCGCTTGCGAGCCTCTCCGAGCGCCGCTTCGGATACGTCAATGCTCAATAGGCGGTCGCAGCGCGGCGCGAGCCGCTCGGTGAGCACGCCGATGGAGCAGCCGAGCTCGAGCGCTTCGCCGTAACGTTTGCGGGGCAGGTTCCCGAGCGTGTCGCGATATTTCGCTGCCTCGTAGAAGCTTTTTTCGAAGTTCCAAGGGTCGCGTGAGCCGCGGTATAGCTCGTCAAAGTACGCGCCGGACATCGATGGTTTGTGCATCACAGTTTGGCTTCCTCTCGAAGGGCCGCGCGGCCTGCCTCGGCCAGGGTTTCATCGGGCGCGGGCTGGCGCAGGTACATGGCCAGGTCACGCAGGAGCTGCTCAAAACCGGTGGGCCGCAGCAGGCCGCGCGCGCCCACGCCGCGCGTCACGCGCTCCATGGTGCGCAGCGCGTTGCGCTCGACCGCCAGCCGCATCATGTTCGCGCACGCGACCATCCGTTCGCCGGCTCCCGGGCTCGCGCCGGCGGCCAAGGCCTGCTCAGACAGCGCCGCCGCGTGCCCGATCCACAACGCGCACTCCTGCGCGTCGATAGCACACTCGCCCAAACGCGCGAGCTGGTATGGGTCCTCGCAGCGCCCGGTTTGCTCAAGCCACTGCGCAAACATGCGACACAGCCGCCGGACCGCGCCCGCCTGCACCGCCGCGAACCGCACGGCGCCCCCGCGAAACAGCGGGTCGCGGTAAAAGTCGCCCCCGCGTCCGATCAAGTCGGAAGCCCCAATCTCTGCGCCGGTAAAGCGGATGTGGAAGCTCTCCGAGCGCTCCATGCCGAGCGGCGCCCACGACTCCCGGTCGACTGCGACGGCGCCCGCGACCTCGGGCGCGTCCATGCGCGGAAGCGTCATCTGCCAGCCGATCCCGGCGAGCTCTGCGGTAACGATGGGTCGCGCGACAAAGTCGGCGCCGGAGGCAAAGGTTTTGCCGCCGCGGTACGCAAACCGCCGACCCGCCCGCTCCAGGCGCAGCGGCTCCGGGCTGCCTGTGTTCCACACTCCGAAAACCAGGCCCGCGCGCGCGTCTTTTGCCGCTTCGGCTGCCTGCTCCGGCGAGCCGAAAGCGTGGATAAGAATCAGCGCGTTGCAGTGGCCTTCAAACAACCGACCCAGCGGTAGATCGGCGCCTCCGATGACGGCGAGCACACGCAGCAGCGGAAGGTGGCGGCCGGGCTCGGTGCCCAGGCCTGCGCCGCCCAGCGCTCGGGGCAAAGGCGCGGCGAGCAAGCCGAGCTCGTGCAGCTTGCGCAGCTGCGTTTGCGGCGCCCCGGGCGGCTGGGCGCGCGCTGCGAACGCCTCGGCGCGCCGGAGCAGCTCCTGGTGCGAGTTGGCAAGGTTTTCCATGCGGAGCTTCCTCCATCGGATGCGTCCCGACGCTCAAACACCGCTGTCGGTACCGCGGGAAAGCAGCAAAAGCCTAGGGATCGGCGCGTGGCGCAAAACGTGCTCGACCGTGCCGCCCAGCGCCAGGCCGCCCTGGGAGGAGCGGCTGGTCGCGCCCAGAACCACCATGCCGTAGCGGCGCTTGCCCAGTTCTTCCAGGATGGCGTAGCCGGGGTCGGCCCCCAGCTGGACCCGCGTTGTTTGGCGCACGCCCAGCCGCGCGATGCGGAACTGGGCTTCGCGCACCACTGTGTAGCCGGCCTGCAACAGATCGCGGTGCTCGCCTTCCTTCCAAAACATCATGTCGAGCCGCGCTTGCGCGACATTAAATAGGACCAGCTCGGCGTTCATCGCTTTGGCCAGGTAGGCCGCCAGATCCGCGGCGGCGAGCGAGTGCTCGAGCCCGTTGACCGGCACCAGGATGCGGCCCGGCGTGCGCATGGGGGCCCCATCGTGCACGGCCATCAGCACATCGCATCCCGCCTCGCACAGCAGCCGGTCGTGGGAGGGCCCGAATGACAGCATGGGGCTGTCCGCATTGATTGGAGGCGCGCCCGCGAAGACGATCTGCTGGTCGGCAGCCGCTTCCAGCACGTCGGCCAGCGTGGCTTCCTTAACCAGGGTGTGCTGCAGCTGCACGTGGGGGTGCTCGCCGGCGCGGGCCAGGCGGTGCGAGGCCTCGACCAGCTCGGCATCGGTGTTGCCGCGGGTGAGGGTGAGGTCGGACGCGATGGAAAGCTCGGTGATGTCGAAGATTTCGCGTTGCTGGCTTTTGGCCTGCGCGATGAACTCCACCAGCGCGGCGGCCAGATCGGGGCGCAACTCCGGCACCATGGGTACCAGCACCCGCTCCATGTCGGCGAAGTAGGCGCGGCGGCGCGCTTCCTCGTGGTTCAAGCGTTCCACCTCAGCCTGGCCGGGCTGGGCGCGGGCGGCCAAGCGCCCCAGGATGGGCGGCGTGATGAGCACAGTGAGGATCGCGACCACGGCATACATGGTGTACAGGTCGGGCGACAGCAGGGTAAGCTCCACGCCGACGATGGCGACGACCACATCCGACCCGCCCTTGAGGTTGAGCCCCACACCGACCGAAGCCGCCTCCCACAGCGGCAAGCGCCCGGCCAGCGCGGCGCCGAAGCCGAACAGCACCTTGAGCAGGCCGACCGCCAAAAGCAGCAGCAGAATGCCCCGCACGGAGGCCATGCCATGAAGCTCGAATAGGTTGACCCGCATGCCGGCCAAGCCGAAGAAGATCGGCGCGAAAAACGAAACCGTAAGCGCCTGGATGCGCTCCTTGAGGGCGACCGTGGCCCGCGGCGCGCGGCTGAGCAGCACTCCGAAAACGAACGCCCCCAGCAGCGGATGCAGCCCGAGGGCGGATGTAATGCAGGCTGAAACGCTGACCAGCAGCAGGATGAGTGAAAGCTCGCCGTTGGCGATGGCCGTTGTGTCTGCGACCCGGCGCATGGTCCAGAATGTGAAGCGTCGGCCCAGAGTGAGCATGAGCGCGAAAAAGCCGGCCGCCAGCAGGGAAGATTGCACCCCTGCGAGCCAAGGATTGTTGCCGTGGTGCAGGGACGAAAGCACCGAGATCATGGGCCAAACCAGCACCTCGCTGGCGATGCCGGCCGCGAGCATCACCTGGGCGTAGTCGCGGCGCAGGGCTTCGCGCTCGATCAGCAGCTTGGCGACCACGCTGACCGCAGTGACCGAGTACACCAGGCCCAGGAAAAAGCTGTTGGCGCCGCCGCGATGCATCAGCTTGGCGGCCACCCAGGTGGCGAACAGAAGGGAGCTGCCGATGGCGCCCGCGGCGGACAGGAGCCCGGGCAGGGCCTTTTGCCGCAGGATCACGAGGTCTGCTTCCAGGCCCGCGATCAGCAGCAGCAGGATTGCGCCGATCCAGCTCAGCAGCGACATACCCTGGGCCACGACCGCATTGCCGAACAGCGCCCGGAAAGTCCCGGGAAACATCGCGCCGAGCACGGAATGGCCGATCAGGAAGCCGCCCAGCAGCTCGCCCAGCACCTCCGGCTGGCCCAGGCGGCGCGCCAGCTCGGCCATGGCGCGCGTGACCAGCAGCAGCAGCGCAAAGGCAAGCAGGGACAGCAGGATTTCTTGCTCGGACAGGCTATTCATCGATGGAGCTTAGACGGGCCGGGTCCAAAGCACAACCCCAGTGGGGCTGATTTTCAAACTCGGAGAGCGGGAACCCGCATCCCATGTACCACTTAAGAACGGGGATCACCCCGGCGCAGCACCCTCCCTTCTCGGTCCAGCAGCTCCCATTTCTCCTATGAGGTGTTTTTCCCATGTCTGTGTTCAAGCCCATGCTTGCCACGCTCGCCTTCAGCCTGACCGCCACGCTCGCTTTCGGGCAGGCCGCGCCGCTCCCCACTGTTTCCCTCACAACCCAGCTCGACGCTGACATGCAGAATGTCGTCCTGCTCTTCGACGCCATCAAAGGTACGCCGACCATCGACCTTTCCGCGCAGGACGCTCGGCAGCAGTTCGCCCCGCAAGATGCAGCCAAAATCCTGGCCCGCGGTCTCGGCAGTGCCAACTCACAGATGCCCGTAGGTAAGATCATCGACGGGCTGACCATTCCCGGACGCGACGGCAACCAGATACCCATTCGTGTTTACTATCCGTCCGGCGCAGGGCCGTTTCCGGTCATCGCTTACTACCACGGCGGCGGATTTGTGATCGCCACGGTCGACACGTACGATGCCAGCGCGCGCGCTCTGTGCAACTACGCCAACGCGATCGTGGTCTCGGTGGAGTACCGCAAAGCTCCTGAGGCCCCCTATCCGGCGCCTCTCCACGATGCCATTGACGCGTACACCTGGATCACCAAATACGCCGGCAATTACAACGGAATCGCTTCGAAAGTGGCGGTCGCCGGGGAAAGCGCCGGAGGCAATCTGGCCGCCGAGGTCGCGATCGCCGCGCGGGACCAGGGTTTGCAGAAGCCGACCGCCCAGCTGCTCGTCTACCCTGAAACCAGTGGCGATCTGACGCAGGCTTCGGACCAGTACTACACTTCGAGCCAGCTGCCCCTCAACACGGCTGCCCTGTACTACTTCGACAGCAAATACGTGACCGATCCCTCGCTCGCGACTGATCCCAGCGTCGCGCCTATCAATGCGAACCTCGCTAACCTGCCGCCCGCGACGATCCTCGCCGCGGAGCTCGACCCGCTGCAGAGCGACGGCCTGGCCTATGCTGCGAAACTGCAGGCAGCGGGCGACCAGGTGACCTACCGTCTGTACACCGGGACCACGCACGAGTTCTTCGGCATGGGCGCGGTGGTCGCGAAGGCCAAGGCCGCCGAGCAGTTCGCCGGGGCTCAGCTGGCCGCGTCGTTTAAGTAAGCGAGCACCACTGTAGGGCCGAGCCGGAAGCTGCGGCTTGGCCCTTTTTTCGTCCGCTTCCCGCGATCCGCCCCCTGGTGCGCGCGGACACTCGTTTAGGAAACCAGTCAGCTGGCCGTCTTTTACTCCCAAACAACGCCTGATGAATTTTTGTTGCACACGGTGCAGCCGCGGCGTATATTTCCGCTGTTCTTACAACGGCTTGCATTTTGCAACGCAACGGATCGCCGAGATACAGAGAAGTGAAGCGGCGCCAGGTACGACTTTCAGGAGGCGGGAAGATGAGGCGAGCAGGGAGTTACGCAACTTCGTTTAGGGGATTTTTCAGCGGGAAATCGGTTTCTTTCGGTATACAACTGGCATTTCTCCTACTTTTCTTCCTTCCGCTGTGTGGACATGCGCAAACCACGAGCGCCATATTCGGCAGCGTGGCCGACGCATCCGGCGCGGTGGTGCCGGGTGCCGTTCTTACAGCGACCAACACCGCGACCGGCGTCCAATACCACGCGATCACCGACAAGGGAGGCGCCTACCGCGTTTCGCAGTTGCCGCCCGGTAGTTACTCGGTGGAGGTTACCAGCACCGGGTTCGAGAAGCAGGAATTGACTGGTATTCAGCTGGTGGTCGACGAGCAATCCCAGCAGAACATCACACTCGCTGTCGGCCGAGCCACGCAAACGGTTTCTGTTTCGGCCGCGTCGCTGTTGATCGACACAGAAAATTCCAACCAAAATCAGGTTATCGGCACACAGCAGATTGAAAGCTTGCCGCTGAACGGACGGGACTATCTGCAACTCGCCCAGCTTTCCGCCGGGGTTACGCCGATCGTCCCGGGGATGAGCTCCCCGGCCTCACAGTGGAGCGGAACGCAGACGGTCAGCGTCGCGATCGCCGGCCTTCGTGAAGACGAAACCAGCTATCTTTACGACGGCATCGAGACGCGCAACGCCTGGTACGGCGCGGAAGGCCTGCTGCCCTCGGTCGATAACATTCAGGAGTTCAACGTGCTGCAAACCGGGGCGCCGGCCAGCTATGCGGGCGCCGGGGCGTTTATCAACGTGGTGACTCGCTCGGGCACCAACCAGCTGCACGGCTCTGTCTTTGAGTTTCTGCGCAACAACGACTTTGACGCCCGCAACTATTTCGACGTGGGCGGTCCGCCGCCGTTTCACCAGAACCAGTTCGGCGCAAGGTTGGGCGGACCTATCAAGAAAAACAAGATGTTCTTCTTCCTGAACTACGAGGGATTTCGCCTGATCCAGCCGGCGGATAACTACGTCAACGTGCCCACGGCTGCCCAGCGCGCCGGCGACTTCAGCGCATCCGCGACACAGATCTACAATCCCAATACCGGGGCGCCCTTCCCGAACAACCAAATCCCTACAGCCCTGTTCAATCCGGTCGGCCTCAAAGTGCTGTCCTACTATCCCGCGCCGAACGGCACTTACAACGTGAACGGAAATCACAATTACTTCTACGTTGGAAACACGACCAACGGATGGGATCAGGAAAGCGGCCGCTTCGATTACACCATTTCGGCCAGGGATAACGTCTTCGCCCGTTTTACAAATCAGAGTCAAACGACCAGCGTCACCGACATCACGCCGGCCCGCGAAATTATCTATCCGTCGAACCCGAAGAACCTGGCGGTCGGCTGGACCCACGTCTTCTCGCCCAGTCTGGTCAATAACTTGCGCTACGGCTGGACCCACACCGCCACCGGCGAGCAAAGGGCCGACGGTTACAACGCAAGCGCTGGAAACCCGCTCGGCCTAATCAACGAGGCGGACCAGCCCGGGTCCTATGGGCCGCCCTCGTTCGGCATCACCAACTATGCCAACGCGGGCTCGACCGAAGGCACCGACCTTGTGCGCGAAGGCCTAAATATGTGGACCGAGCAAATACAGCTGCAGAAAGGGAAAAACCAGCTGTCCGCCGGCGCCGACATCCGTTACGAACCGATTTACATGTACGAAGATTGGGCAGCTACGTCGCTCAGCTTTAACGGCACTTACAGCGGCGATCCGGTGGCCGACTTGCTCCTGGGGGTGCCGACTTCCGGGTTTACCGCGATCGGAGACCCGCTGCTGAACCTTAGGATGTGGTACCAATCATACTTCGTCCAGGACAACATCAAGGTCAACGACAAACTTACCTTCAACGTCGGACTCAACTACCAGCACCAGACCCAACCTGTCGATACTCAAAACCACGTCGGCAGCTTCGACGTTGCGGGCAACCGCGATCTCTCCTACCCGGATACCAACGCCTTGGGGCTGGATAGGGCGATGGTGAAACCGCGGTTCCTCAACTTCGCGCCCCGCCTCGGGTTCAACTATGTGCCCTTCTTCGGCACGGACGTGAAGGGCGGCTTTGGGATTTACTTTCTGCAGCCGAACATCAATCAATACGAAGTTGAGGTCGACACGACCAAATACTACGAAATTCAGAGTTACAACAACTCGCGCCGCCCGGCGCCTCCGGGTTACGTGGCAAGTAAGCAGCAGAGCGGGCCGCCGGCCTTTAGTCTCAACGAGCTGTTCGGACCCAATGTTCAAGGCGGCGGCCCTACCGCGTCGTTTATCCAACCCAACGGGCAAACTCCCTATACTTACGAGTGGAATCTGACCGTAGATCACACGCTAGCAAACTGGCTGTTCGAGGTCGCCTACCTGGGCAGCGCCGCGCACCACTACGAAGAGCGGCCGAACATCGCGCCCCTGCTGCCCGCATATGTAAATGCGGCGGGTACGATCGTCCCTGCGGGAAGCACTTCGCTCCCCGGATGGACTGGCGTTCAGGAAAACACCAACTCCGGCAGCTCGTTCTACAGCGGGGTTGTGCTTCGTGTCGAGCATCGGTACAGCAACGGCTTTTCCGTGCTCGGTAACTACACCTTCTCGAAGTGCCTCGGCTACCCATGGCAGGATGTATTCACCTGGCATCCATTGGATCTGCGACGCGACCGCGGCCATTGTCAGCTCGACCTCAACCAAAACCTGGTCGCGAACGCAATTTATGAGCTACCGTTCGGGCAAGGTAAAACTTATCTCAACCAGGGTAGTCTCCTAAATGCCGTAGTAGGCGGATGGAAAGTGGCTGCGATCGCCAATTTGCACTCCGGCCCGTGGTTGACCCTGGGGAGCAACCAGAACCTGGGTATCTTTGTAAACTCCTTGCCTAATGTTACCGGCCCGGTCAATAACTCGTCGCTGCACTCCGGCCTGGGTAGGCACGGCAGGCTTGGTCCTTATTTCAACACCCAAAACGTTCACCCGGTAGCGCCTGGGATCGATGGTACGACCACGGCTGTTCAGGGCAATGCGTCGGTGCAAACGCTGCAAGCGCCCGGAGCCGCTACCTGGGACATATCGGGCTACAAGGGCTGGACATTCGCGGAGCGCTACACTCTGGACTTTAGGGCGGACGCCTTCAATGTGTTTAACCGGGTCAACTTCGCCGGCTTGGACGCGAATGTGAACGACAGTTCCTTCGGGTTAGTGCAAAGCGCAGACGCAGCGCGTGAAATCCAACTTAGCCTGAGGCTCAGTTTTTAACCGCATGACTGTTTCGCTTGTAGCATGGGGAAAAGCGCTTTCCGCCCTCGCGATTGTTGCCGGTCTGGCCTGCTTTTCGAGCAGGCCGGCGCGGGCCGCCCATCCTATCTCTCACCACGGCGCGAGAACAGCGAAGAGCTGTCCCGCGCCGCAAGCGTTGGACGCGGCGTTGGCGGCAGGCAGCGGCTTGATGCAGCAGGGCCGCTACAGAGAAGCTGCCGACCCGCTCCGTTCCCTTGCCGACCGGCGCTGTGATCCACGCGTAAGCTTGCTGCTCGCGGCATCGCTCGAAGGAAGCGGCGACTTAGCTGGGGCCGAGCAGGTTCTGGAGCAGGCTCACGTCGCCTGGCCAAAGGACGATAGGGTCTCTGTGTCGCTCGCTCGCGAGTACTTCGGAATGCGGGAAACGGGCAAAGCCGTTCAGGCGCTTGCGGGTTTCGACCCCGAACCGTCCACGCCGTTTCAGGAGCTCGAAATGGCCGCATTGGTCTTGCTCGAAGGCCACCAACTGCCCGCGGCACAGCAGGCCGCGCAAGTGGCTTACACGGCCTATCCTTCGGTGCGCTCCCTTCTGCTTCTGGCGAACACCTTGCAGTTGGAAGGCAAATACAAAGATGTGCTTGCGCTGCTTGAGCCCCAGCGGGCGACTTACTCGCAGTCGGCGCCTTATCTGGTGACCTTTGCTGAAAGCGAATACGATGCGAAAATGTTCGACCCCGCCCGCGCCGACTTAGAGCAGGCCATAGCTCTGCAACCTGATTTGTATCAATCGCACTATCTGCTGGGCAATGTGCTCTCAGGTCAAGGAGACCTGGACCGGGCCGTCGCGGAGTACCATACAGCAATCAGTCTTGCCCCAGCGCAGCCTCGAACCTGGTACCAACTCGCGTTGACGCTGCGAGCCAAGGAGGACGAGTCGGGCGAGGAAGACGCGCTCAAGCACGCGCTGGCCATCGACAACCACTATGCACCGGCGCACTCGGAACTGGGGCGTATCCTGTTCAGCCAAAGTCGCCTGGACGAAGCGGTCGCGCAGCTGGACTTAGCAGTTCAGGACAACCCGGCGAACGAGCAGCCGTACTACTTACTTTCTAAAGCTTACGACCGGCTGGGGGACACTGAGAAAAGCACCGCCATGGCCCGGCGCTTGGTTGAGGTGAAGCGCGCCAACCGGCGCAGTGCCGGCGTCCCGGCTGCTTCCGGCGCGGCGCAGTAAGGTATTTACTTCGCCCAGCCGGCATTGGGCACAACTCCGTCGCCCTCTTTGATCGTCACCAGACGGTCTGCCTGAATGCCGCGAAGAGTTTGCCGGCCGCCGCTCGGCCAACAGATATCGATGTCCACCATTGAGGCCTCGCCGAGTCCAAAGTGCAGGCGGGTATCGCTCGCTGAGTAAAAACTAGACTGACTCAGAACAGCCTGCGCCTGGACCTTGCCGCCATAGTGAACCAACACGCGAGCTCCGATCGCGCTGCGGTTGGAACTAACCCCGACCAACTTTACCTTGATCCAATGGAGATGTCCGGTTACATCGTTGCGCAGCAGCGAAGGAGGCTCGTTTAGGTTGACGATCAAAACATCTATGTCGCCGTCGTTGTCGAAGTCGCCGAACGCGCAGCCGCGGCTCGAGTGCGCCGCAGCCACTCCAGGCCCGGCTTGTTCGATGAGCTCTTCGAACGTTCCGTTTCCAAGATTGCGAAACACAACGCGCGGTGTTTTGTAGGGGTAAGCCGGAACCCGTTTTTCGACCTCCGGATATACATTGCCGGTCACCATGAAGATATCCGGCCAGCCATCGTTGTCTAAGTCGACGATGCCCGCGCCCCACCCCGTAAAGCGGGTTTCCACTCCCAGCTTCGCGGCAAAAGTCACGTCGGTAAAGCTGCCGCGGCTGTCGTTGCGATACAAAGCATTGGTGTCGTCGGAAAAGTGACTCTTATAGAGGTCAAGACGGCCGTCGAGGTTGTAATCGCCTACGCCGATTCCCATGCCGGCCTGTTCCATGCCGTCATCGCTCAGCGCCACCCCGCGCTCCACCCCGCGCTCTTCCAGCTTGACTTTGCCGGAGTTCACAAACAACAAACTCGGAGTCGAATCCGACGCCAGGTAGATATCCTGTTGCCCATCTCCGGAAAAGTCGGCGGCGACGGCGGTCATTCCGTAGCTATCATGCTGCTCCGCGACTCCCGATTCCCGACTTATGTCCGTAAAGGTGCCGTTGCCGTTATTGCGATAGAGCGAATGCCTGCCCGTAGGAAGCCCGCGCGGACCGCAGCTGACAGGGACGCCTTTCCAGCTGCAATTGGCCGCGCTGCCCGGCTTTGGCGTCCGCGCAAAGTCGAAGCCTGTGTAGTTGGCGACGAACAAGTCGAGGTGGCCATTGCGGCTTAGCTCGATAAACGTGCAGCCCGAACCCCAACGCGATGGATCGTTCGTAAGCCCGGCTTCTTTCGTCACGTCGGTAAAGGTCCCGTTGCCATTGTTGCGATACAACCTGTTCTGGCCATAATACGTGACGAACAAATCCTCGAACCCGTCGTTGTTGTAGTCGCCTACGCACACGGCCGAAGCCCATCCCGTCGCAAAGAGCCCGGCTTCGCGGGTTACATCGGTAAAGGTTCCGTCGCGGTTGTTGTGGTACAGCCGGTTGGTCGCATCAGGCGGAGGAGATACACGCCTGGTGCCGCTGAGTAGGAAGATATCCAGCCAACCGTCGTTGTCATAGTCGATAAAAGCGCATCCGCAGCCCACCGCTTCCAGGATGAAATCCTTGTGATCGAGCGGCCCGTAGACGGTCGGCGCGCGCAAGCCGGCGCTTGATCCTATGTCGACCAACCGCGAGAGGAAAGGCACACCCGAGCCGGCGCTTCGCGGCTGCGCTTTCACATGCCGGTCCGCTATCCCTTGGGGCCACGCGCGAAGCGGGTTCAACGCCGCCGCACCGGCTATCGACAGCTGAAGAAAATCCCGGCGTGAACATTTCATAGCGCAACACGTAAACTGTGCATGAGTGTAGGGCGAAGCGTGCGGGCTTTGCCCTACGGCCCGGAAGTTGAGGCAAATGCGCCTTTCGCCAGCGTTCGCGCGGGTTGCCCAGCCGACCCAGCATAGCAGACCGTCGTTGTTCATAATGGCTTGCAGCCCTGAAAATCTCGACCGTAGGAACTTTCGCCGCGATCGACTGCGCGAACTTTGCCGAGTTGCGGTTGAAGTTCGCCGCGCAGCAGCGCATCTTCGACCACCACATGCTCGGACGACGGCGGCCTCACCGCCACGCTCTATGGACCCTCCAGCGCGCACGCTGCCGTGGGCCGCGAACGCACACCGGTTCAGATTACGCAGACCACAAACTACCCCTTCATCGACACCATTCATTTCAAGATTGCCGGTGAGCACGAAGCGCGCTTTCCGCTGTCACTCCGTATTCCGGGCTGGTGTGAGCGTGCGCAACTGCGGATGAACGGGCACCCCGTCGCGCTCACCCGCGGAAAGGCTTCGTCACGCTCGACCGGCGCTTCCGCCCCGGCGAGAACCAATACGAGAAGTGCCATAAGCTTTCGATCCTAAAACTCTGGCGGAGAGTGAGGGATTCGAACCCCCGGTAGCCTTTCGACTACGTCTGATTTCGAGTCAGGTGCATTCAACCGGGCTCTGCCAACTCTCCGCGCCTGGCCGTCAGGGGCCGCGGACAACCAAAAGTCTACCACGATGGCGCGCTGCGAAAAGTGAAGCGGGGCTCGTCCGCGAATGGTTCAATGCTTCAGCTGAAATGCCTTATCCACGATCGCCGACGGACCGCTCCCGGCCGCCAACAGCGTAAACAGAGTGCCGTAGACCGGTTCTCGGCGCAGATTTCGATCGAAAGTGCGCATCACGGAAACATCGCCCGCGCGCGTGTCCGCCGCCAATAGCAGATGTTCGTCCGCCGAAAAGGCCAGGAACCCCGGCCCCGCGCCCACGTGCACTGTGTTGATCAGTTTTCCATCGTCGACCGAATACACGGCTATCGTGTCGGCCGCTTCGTTCGAAATCCAGAGCAGCGTGTTGTCCGCGCTCACCACCCCGTACGCCGGCTGCGCCCCGATCAGCTCGGCGCCCCCAACCTCGTTGGTTCCAGTTGCAATTTCAGATACCGAATCGGACCCGCGATCCGCGACGAAAATCTCCCCCCCGTCCGGCTTCATGGCCAAATGCACAGGCTGCTCCCCGACATCCAGCAGAACCAGCAGGCGATCGTCTTCAGGCGATTGGGCCGCGCGTTTGGCCGCTGTCCGCAGCCCGACGACCATCACTTGATGGCCGCCGGAACAGGCAACGAAAACCTTGCTCGAATCGGGCAGAATCGCGAGGCTGCCGGCGCCCGGGCAGCCCGGGAATGAGGCGCGCAAGCGAGGCAGCGCATCGGGCGCAAGCGCAAACAGGCTCACGCTGCCGCTCTGCGCGTTGGCCACGGCAAGCGTCGCCCCATCGGGCGAAACCGCGAGCGCCCGCGGCGCTTCTCCCGCCCCCACCACGCCCGCAATCCGCTCTCGCTGCAGGTCCACGACCGAGATGTTGTTCGAGCCCGTATTCGCCACGTATAGCCGCTCGCCCGCGTTGTCGATGGCGAGCGGCTATACGT
>CAXTRW010000059.1:0-14899 GCA_964246765.1 uncultured Acidobacteriaceae bacterium
AGAGCGCGGCTTCCGGCACAAGGCCCGACTCGGTGAAAAGCCGTCGCGCGATGGTGCCGGCACCCTGCTCCGGCCGTGCCAGTTCGGCGAGGCGGCCGGCCATCGGATCGTCGAGCGTGAGCGTGCCGCCCTCGCGCAGGTGGTAGGTGTGCCCGGCGGCGACCGCCTTGAAACGCTGCACGGTGTGCGAGGTGGGCCAAGTGACCGTGATGCTTTGCGCTTCCGTTGCAGCGCCGAGCCCGATGAGCGCGCGCAGGGGGTTGCCGCCGAAGCTCGATCCGTAGCCGACGGTGCGATAGATGTGCCGGGCTGGTCGTACCTCGACGTCGATGCGCGCGCCGAACGCGGCGCGGTTGGTCTGGACGCCTTCAAGCTCCAGCGTGAGCGAGTGATTCGGCGTACCGGGGTTGCGGTAGAGCGCGCTCCCGAATGCGTCGCCCACCTGTGCGCCGCCCATCTCCTCGAACACATCTTCGACGCCGCGATTGCCCAGGTCGCCGAACGCGATGCCGTGGCCTTTCTGCAGGTGACCGAAGCCGCCCGCGGTAGTCACGTCAGCAAACGCGCGGCCGCTGTCGCTGCGAAACATGCGATTGGGCAGCACCGCCTGGAACTCCGACGAGCCCGTGCCGAGGTACACATCGAGCCAGCCGTCGTTGTCCAGGTCGCCGAAGTTCGCGCCCATGGGCAGGATCGCGCGGTCGAGCCGCATAGCGTGGGTTACATCGGAAAATGTGCCGTCGCGGTTGTTGCGATACAGCTTCGGCAGCGCTGCGTGCGAGGGCTCGCCGGCTTCAAACGCGCCCACGTCTTGCTCGGATTCTGTGCGATAGCCCGCAACGAACAGGTCGGGCCAGCCATCGTTGTTGTAGTCGAAGAACCAGGCCGCGAAGCCCGCGCCTGCGACCCCGGCCTGTGCGGTGACGTCGGTGAGTCCGCGAGGGCCGTCATTGCGGAACAGGTGGCTCGCGCCGCGCAGGTTGGAGACGTACAGGTCGGGGCGGCCGTCGTTGTTGAAGTCGCCCCAGGCCGCACCTTTGACGAAGCCGAGATCGCCGAATTGGCGCGCCAAGGTGAACGTGCCGTCGCGGTTGTTGTGGTACAGCAGCGACGGGGCGTCCTCGCGGCCCACAAACAGATCGAGCCAGCCGTCGTTGTCGTAGTCGGCCCAGGCCGCGGTTTGCGTGGGGCCTTCCGCTTGCAGGAGGCCCGCGCCCTCGGTCACATCGTCGAATGTGCCGTCGCCGTTGTTCCGCAGGAGCGAGACAGGGTAATGCCCCTGGGCGCCCCACCAGCCGCCGCGCAGCACCAGCACATCCGGGTGGCCGTCGTTGTTGTAGTCGGTGAGCACGAGGTTCAGGCCGCCGGTTTCGCCCAGCAGGCCCGCGGCCGCGGTCGCGTCGGTAAAGGTGCCGTCGCCATTGTTGTGGAACAGGCGCATCTGGTCGAGCGGGCCTGAGGATGTGACCATGATGTCGAGCCAGCCGTCGCCGTCGAAGTCTTCCATGGTCGCGCCGCCCGCGTGGCCCCATACGTCGAGGCCCGCGCTCGCGGCTTCTTCGTTGAATGCCGGGAACGGCTGATCGCTCGCGAACAGCTTCGGCGGCAGCAGGAAGCGCGGGGGGACGTCCTGCGGGTAGCGCCCGAGCTGCATGTACGCGACGTTGAGGAGCCAGCGCGAGAGCTGGTCGTGCGGGTCGGCCTCGAGCAGCGCCGTAAACTCCCGCACCGCCCCGGCAGCCCCGCCCGGCCGAGTGTGCGCGGCGCTTTTCGCCAGAGGAAAGATGCACGCCCGCTGCCCGTGCATACTGGCGCAGTTTTCCTGCTCGCCGAGCCGCATGGAGCTCAAGCCCAGGAGCCCGCTGAGCTCGCGTGTTTGCGCCGGGAGCGTGGTGCGCCCGCTCGCCTGCCAGTGTGCGCGGAGGGCCTCCAGGGTTGCGACAGCGGCTGCGTTCTCGCCCGCGCTCAGCTGCTCTCGCGCGAGCTGCATGCGCACTGTCGTTTCGTCTTCGAGAGGCAGCGGTTTCTTGAGCAGCTGCTCGTAGTACTGCACACGCAGCGCGGGTTTGGAGGGGTCCAGCCGCCAGTCCGTCGCGCGAAAAATCGCCGCCAGCCGCGCGCCCATAGCCCGCGTGCTCGCGGCCTGGTATGGCGGCCGCTGGTCAGCCCGGCCCGGCGCGGAAACCTGGCCGATCACGGGCGGCTGCATCGCGCTTTGGCCTGGCGCGGCGCTGGGCTGTTGGGCCGATTTTGCAGGCAAGGTTTGCGGTGTAGCGAGGCTTTGCGCATATCCCGCGTGAGCTGCGAGCCCGAACGCAAGCACAGCTTCGAGTGCGCCCGGCGCCAGCCGAATCGCTAGCCTGCACCTTGCCAAAGCAGACGCGAGCCCAACACCCCTAGCGCGCACTGGGAAGCTCCGGGAAAAGCGCGCAGTGCTGCCCTGCGTACTCGCCGCTTGCGCGAAACCTCCGCAGCGCCGGGTCGTCCGGGTTGAACGCCGCAAGACGCACGAGCACCGCGCTGGCCCGCGCGCCTTGTCCGCCCGAGCACAGCAGCAGCGCGAGATTCAGCCCAGCGCTCGTTTGCCCAGGGTTGCCCGCCACCAGCCTGTCCAGCAGCCGCACTGCCTCGGGTAAGCGCCCTTCTGTTGCGTCGAGCACGGCCAGGTTGGCGAGCGCGCTCGGCTCCCACAGGTCCTGGTTCAGCGCGGCTGTGTACTCCGCGCGCGCCCGTTTTGCATCGCCCGCGCGCTGCAGCAGGTAGCCGAGGCGCGCGTGCAGCGCTGGGTCGCTCGCGCCCGCTCGCTCGGCCTGCTCCAGCAGCTCTCGCGCGCGCGGGGCTAGGGCCGCATCGCCCGCCATGGCCAGCTGCGCGTAGGCCAGGCCCTGCTCGCGCGTGCCTGCTTTCGCATCGCCGACGGCGACCAGCAGATCTTCGGACCCAGGCGCGGCGGGCAGCTCGCGGTGGGCGGCCCGACCGTCCTTGCGGTACACCTCGATGTCGTGGTCGGTTACCTGCTCGTGCGACACGTCCGTCGTCGCGCGCGAGGGCATGTGACAGCTCGCGCAGTCGGGTTGCTCCGGGTGGTGCGCGGCCATTGCCGGGCCGGTATGGCAGCTCAAGCAGCGCCCGCGGAACCACGCCACGCGCTCGGCGGCGGTTGCGGGCGTGGCGTGGGGGTCGTGGCAGGTGGTGCAGGTCAGGCTGTCGCCCGTTGCGCGGTGGCAGGCGCTTCGCAGCAGCGCTTCGTACTGGCTTGCTGCGCGCGCTCCGCCGCCGGCCCGGCTCGCGCGCACGAAATATACGGCGGTCGCCGCGAGGTCTTCTCCGGGTTGGAACGCGGCCAGCGAGCGCCCCGGCAAGTACGCGAGCGCTTCGCCTTCCAGGTGGCATTGGAGGCACACGCTGTCGCGCTTGGCGGGCGTGAGCTTTGCTGGGGCGACCATCGCGGCGCGCCCGCCGCTCGCGAGGTGCGCCGCGGGGTCGCCGTGGCAGGCCGCGCAGCCCACGCCGCCCTGTGCGAAGGGCGCGTCCGCGAAGTGGTTGGCGGCCTGCGGGAGCGACTGCGCGAGCGAGGTCGCGTGGCAGTGGAGGCAGTTCGCGTCGGTCGGGTTCAGGGGCATGCTGGTTGCGCGATCGAAGCCGGGCAGCATGCCCCACGCGCCCCGCCGGGTGTACCAGTTGATCGGCAGCTCGTACCAGAAGCCGTCCTGCCGGTACAGGTAGGTGCGGCCGTGCTTGCCGGAGCCGATGAAGTACTCGAGGCGCATGGAGCCCTCGAGTGCGCGTTGCGGGTCGGTCGAGGCGCGCGCGTAGTGCAGCACAGCCGCGTCGCCCTCCTTGTTGACCGTGTAGTGGATTCCGCTTGCCGGGTGCGTGTAGCTGCCTATCTCCAGACCTTCGAGCGCCGAGCCGCTGCCCTGGGCCATGGGCGTTTTTTCGTAGCTTGCGACAACGGCCGCGTGGCACTGGGCGCAGGCCAGGTCAGGGTTCAACTGGTGCGCCGCGCCCGCCTGCCCGGCCGCGCCTAATGGCGCCGGTTGTTGGGGCGCAGACGCGGCTTCCTGGGCAGCGAGCGGCTGTTGCGGGGGCGCGGTATTGATCGCGGCCGGCAGAGGCGCTGCGAGCACCAGCGCAAGCAGCAGACCGCCCCTCCTGCCGAGTCCGAGCTTACCTGGGAGCGGCAAGTTTGGGCTCGTTCGCGGCCTGGATTTGCTCCGCCGCTTGGGTTTCCGCTGCTGCCTCACTCTGGCGGCCCTCGGCGTGGTAAGCCTGGCCGAGCAGGCTGCGGGTCATGAAGTTGCCGGGGTTCATCTCTTTCGCGTGTTCAAGATATTGCAGAGCCCCCACCGCATCGCCCTGCTTCAGCAGCACCTTACCCAACAGGATGTAGGGCCCGGTCGCGTTGGGCTCCAGCAGCACCGCCTGCTGCAGGGCCTGCTGGGCGCGGGGGTAGTCGCCCGCGCGGGTATAGGTGTCGCCAAGGCGGTCGTATACGCTCGGCTCCAGAGGGTTGCGCGCGCGCTCGGCTTCAAACTCTTTCCCGGCCTCGTCCAGGTGGTTGCCGGCGAGCGCGATCTCGCCCAGCAGCTCATGGGCGAGCGGCAGCTGCGGGTCGAGCTGGATTGCCTTCGCGGCAAACCCCTGCGCCACCGGCAGATACTCGCGCCTGAGGAGCATACGCGCGGCCAGCAGATAGGCCTGGGCCGAGTCGGGCGCGAACCCGTACTGCCGCGCAAAGGCGTGGCGCGCGTCGTCGTAGCGGCGCGTGTCTATGTAGCACAGCGCCAGCACGTAGCTGGGGTCGGCTTTTGTTTGCTTCGCCGCCCCGGCGCTCGCTTCCAGCAGGGGAATCGCATCCGCTGGCCGCCCCAGGCGAAACAGCGCGACCCCGCGCATTTGTTTCGCTTCGCCATCGTCCGGGTCCGCCGCGAGGGCGAGCGCAAAGGCCTCCCCGGCCGCCTGCATGTCGCCCTGGGCATAGAACGCATCGCCGCGTAGGGTTTCAACCCGCGCCAGAACAGGCTTGTTCGCCGGCGACGAGGCCGCGAGCTTGTCCAACTCCGGCAATGCAGCCGCCGCATGCCCGGTTTCGATCGCGTGACGCAGCGTCGGCAGCGGGTCCTGCGCGGCAGTCTGCTGCGAGAGCGCTGAACCTGGCATAGACGCGAGAAGTAGAAGCAAACCAAAGCGCAAGCAACACCGGCGACGTTGGGAGAACCACGGCTGAGAGTTTACGGGGAGAAATCCGTGCATGGTTCTCCCCGAATCAACTAGGCCGCGCGCCTAAAACGTGAAGCGCGCCCCAAGCTGCAGCTGCCGCGGGTTGGTGGTGCCGCCCGGGTAGGGGCCGTTGGTGATCGAGCCGGTCTGATCAATATTGACCGGCGTCGTGTAGGAGGTCTGATTTGCGCTCGGAGTACCGAAATTGATGTGGTTGAAGCCATTGAAAGCATCCAGCCGAAACTGCGCGACGAACGTTTCCTTGATCGGAAAGTTCTTGTAGAGGGACAGGTCCCCATTGAAGAAGTGCGGCCCGTACACGCTGTTTCTGCCTGAGTTTCCAATGTTGTCCAGGCCCGCGGTCGAGAACTGGCTGGTGCCCCTGGTCCCCTGCGTCACGTCCGTAATGCTTTGCGCGGCGAAGTAGGTGAGCGCATTCGCCCCTGTGCCTCCGGCAAAGCCATGCGGGCTCATTTTGAGCGAGCGCACCGGACCGTTGATGTAGCAGGGCGCGCTGCCCGGAATGTCTTCCGAGCAGTTGCTGTAACCGAGCGTAAATGGCAGCCCGCTCGCATAGTTGATCACCGGCGAGAACTGCCACCCGCCGATCAGCTCGTTGACAAAGCCGCCGGCGTTCCCGAATAAGGGCTTGCCCTTGCCGAAGGGCAGCTCGATGAGCCCGTACGCCGTGACCTGCTGCTCGCGGATGGAGTCGTCGCGGCCGTACACAAGGCTCCGATTCCAGGTGGCGTAGCCCGAGCCGTAGTTGAAGCCCCGCTGCCAGGCGTAGTTTACGTTTGCCGAGATGCCGCGGGTCAGCTGCTTTGCCACAGTCACCTGGAGTGCGTTGAAGTGCGTGTCCTGGTTGTTGCCGTAGTAGGAGATGTCGTTGCTCCAGCCGCACTGGCCGCGCGGGATGCCGGCGGGCGTGGCGTACGAGGGGTCGGAGCAGGCGGGCAGCGCAGCCGCGTAGTAGCGCCGCAGCAGCGTTGTGTTGCTGGTGCCGCCGGCGCCGGGAGTTTTGGACGGGTCGTAGTGCAACGCTGTCCCCGTGCTGCTTTGCGCTGCCGGAATGGCGATTCCCGGCTCGTTCGGATTGGTGTTGTTGCCGTCGCCGGCGCTCAAGGTATGCGAGCCCTTGTTGCCGACATACGCGATGGTGACGGACAGAGTCGGGGTCAGCGATTGCTGCACGCTCAGGTTCCAGGCGTCGATCGTCGGCAGGCGCATGTCGATGGGCCGCGCCTTGGAGTTGACCGCGTAGCCCGGGCTGGGCAGCAGGCCATTCGCCGGAATCGCAGTCGGAGCGGCTGCCGCGGGTCCGGTCGCGAGGTCAAACGCATAGCCCTGGACTCCGCTCGTTGTGGTGATTTGTTGGTTCGCCAAAATCGGCAGGTTCTGCGTCGCGACATGGCCGAAAATCGAGCAGAACACGCCGATGTCGAAGCTGCGGCCGTGGCCCGAGCGGATCACCGTTTTGTCGTTCGCCTGGTAGGCGATGCCGATGCGGGGAGCCAGGGGAAACTTGGGCGGGTTGAAGCCCATGTTGCTGCCCAGGCTGCCGACTCCGGCGACTTGCAGGTAGCCCGTGTTGAGGTTCATGACCGCGCCCTGCGCCCTGCTGTTGATGGCCTCGGGGAAGTACAGTTCATAGCGCAGGCCGTAGTTCAGCGTCCACTTGGGGGTAGGGCGCCAGGTATCCTGCGCGTAAAAGAAGGTCCGCTTTTGAAACTCTTTTGCGTTGGTTGAGGTGCTCACAAAGCGATTGAAGTTGGTTACCTCGCCCAGGGCAAGCGTCGCAAAGCCGAGCCCGCCGGTGCTGCCGTTGCTGGTGGGGCCGGTGCCGAACTGCAGGATGCCGGTGCGGTCGTTGTCGCTGGGCACGCGCAGATTGCGGGCGTAGCGAAGATCAGCGCCGAACTTCACCTCATGGTTGCCGACGGTTTTGGTCCAGTTATTCGCGATCTGGTACTGGTCTTCGCGCTCTGTCAGGGGGCAGTTGCAGCGATCCACATTGAGGCCCGCGCCGTACTGCGGCCCCCCCGCCTGCGGGTTAGAAGCGGTAGGCTGCGAGCTGAAGACGCCGACCTCAGCCAGCTGAAACGACGGCGCGCCGCCTGTGAAAAGCGTCCCTGTATTCATTCCCGGTATGCCGAGCTGGTTGGCCAGCTCAACATTCTGGTCGTATTTAGTGTCCAGAATGTTGTAGCGGTAGTAGCCGATGCGAACGTCGGTCACCAGCTTCGAGTTAATCGCCAGGTCAAACCCGGCGGCGAGACTGTCATTCGCGCCCGTCGAGTTGCCGCCGTAGCCGCCCAGACCGAAGCCCGCGCCGCCCGCCGCTCCGAACATCACGCCGCCCGTAAGCGTGTCGGTAAATCGGCTGAAGCGCGCGAAGGAGTGCAGGTTTTCTCGTGCCTGATAGTCCCCGCGCACATCCCACTCGTCGCTGTTGAACAGCCCCGTGCCGCTTCCCGCGTAGTTGGCGCGCAGGCCCGGGTAGGCCGAATCCTGAAACTTATTGGGCGCGTACGGCTGCAGCAGCCGAAACAGCGAAAGCGCCTGCGGAGACAGCTGCGCCGCGGGGATCACGTTGCCCGGATACGGCTGCCCGTTCTTCTGGTAGACCACGATCGGTGTGTTTAAACCCGGTGCGGCGTACTCTGAAAAGTCGCACCCCGCCACGCCGCTTGCTGCAACAGTCTGGCCTAGGCAGGTAGAGATGAGGTGCGAGGACGGGACTGTTTGGGTATTGGAATAGCCGACCTTTTGCCGGACGCCTTGGTAGTCGAGGAAGAAGAATGCCTTGTCTTTCAGCACCGGGCCGCCGAGCGAGCCGCCGAACTGGTTCTTGAGCGCCTGCGGGACGGTGAGGGGCTGGGTGAACGGGTCGCGCGCCTGCTGCGCTGCGCTTTCGCGGTAGTCAAACGCACTGCCGTGAAAGCTGTTCGACCCCGACTTGGTTTGCGCTGTCACAACCGACGCGACAGCTTTGCCGAACTCCGCGTCGAAGTTCTGCGTCGTGATCTTGGTCTCGGACAGCGCGTCGGAGTTGGGATTGATGACGATAATTCCCAGAATCGGGTCCTGGTTGTCCGTGCCGTCCAGCTCGTAGGCCACGCCGCCGAAAGCCTGGCCGTCCACCTGAATCTGCAGCGAGCCCTGCGGGTTTTCATCCGCCGCGTGCGACCAGCCGAGCTGCTGCGCGCCCGGCAGCAGCAGCTGCAGCGCGGTGAAGTTGCGGTTCGGAATGGGCAGGTCTTCGATTTCTTTCGAGCCGAAGGTGGTCGACACGTCCGCGCGGTCGGTTTTCAGCTGCGGCACGGTGTCGGAGCGCACCTCGATCTTCTGCGCAGCCGAGCCGATCTTCATAGTCGCGTCGATCTTGTCGCCCTCGTCGGCCCGCACGGTTACGCCCACGGTCTCAAATGTTTCAAAGCCCGAAGCCTCCACCTTGACGTCGTAAGGGTCCGGGATAAGATGAGTCACCGTATACTCGCCGCTCGCGTTGGATTGCGCGGTCACCGAGATACCCTTGGCTGTATCCGTGATGGTGACGGTGGCGTTCGGGACCACCGCGCCCGAGGCGTCCTGCACAACGCCGTAGATATTGCCGTAAACCGCCTGCCCGTGCGCGTAGCACGCGGGTACGGACAGCAGCGCGGCGACCCCCAACCTTTTTAGACTTTGAGTGAGACACATACGTACAGCCTCCTACGGAACTGCTTTCGGGTCGCTCCACGATTGGGCCAAAGCGCTCAGAGCCTAGAAGCAGAGCGGAAATTTCAATCCGCCAATCTGAGGCCCGGATAGTCGCGAGGAAAGTATCGGGAGAGTTATAGAAATGTCAATCGAAAAAGAAGAGATCTGTGTGGAGCGGAAAAGAAAATCTGCAACGGCCATCCACGGCGAGCGAGCGAAGGCAAGTGCGCGGCCCTCTTCTTGAACTGAAAATAGAGTTTGCGGTACATAGGTGGAGCCGGTATAGCGGAAGGGGAAGCACGGTGCTTTCTGAAAAGTGGAGCGCGCAGCTGTTTGAAAAGGTATATCTAATCCAAGCTCTCCCCAGGCGTCGGTCTGGAGTGATATGCTCCCCTCGCCCTCGTTTTCTCGAGAGAGATCAAGGACAAACAGCGATGCAGGGTGTCGAGTGGATGAAGTCGTACAACCACGTCTCGTTTGTGCCTGCCTTTGGAGGCGCGGGACAGCAAAAATGGTGCGAAATCGGTCTCGCCTTTGCGCGTTCGCGGTGTTCGCGTGTGCGCCCGCTTTTTCGGTTGGCGCTGCGCAAGGCGTGCCGCCGGGCGCGACCGCTCTGTACAAGCAGGGTTACGCAGCTTTCCAGGCCGGCGATCTCGCGAAAGCCCACGCGGTTTTTGCGCGTCTGGCACGCCTGGCGCCGCGCAACAGCCTGGCGCACACGGCTTATGGCGATGTGCGGCGGGCCGAGGGCCAGGCCGCCCCGGCAGCCGCGGAGCTGGAACGCGCGCTCGGGCTGGATCCGCGCGACGCGGCCGCCGCCGCAGCCCTGGGCCGCGCGGACGAGCAGCTCCACCGCAACCACGCAGCAGCGGCGGCCTATGAAGCAGCCGGCGCGAACCCGCTGGCGCCGGACGATGCGCTCGCCGACGCGCGGGCGCTGACCGCTCTGGGGCGCGGGGAGCACGCGTCCGCCGTGCTGCGCCGGGCCCTCGACAGCGCGCCCGAAAACGCGCAGCTCCACGACGCCGCCGGAACCCTAATGGCGCAACGCCATGCCATGGGGACGGCGGAGCTTCAGTTTCGGCGCGCCATCGCGCTGGAGCCTGCGCTTGCGTCCGCGCAGGGCCACCTTGGCGCGCTGCTGCTTGCGGCGGGGCGGCCACAGGACGCGCTCGCGCCTTTGCGGGAAGCGTACCGGCTGGCCCCCGCGAGCCCCGAGTATGCCTTGGAGCTGGGGCGCGCGCTGTCCGCCGCAGGGGTCGATGCGGAAGCGGCCGAGGTGCTGCGGCGGGCGCAAACACTTGCGCCGCCCGGCTCTCCGCTGCACGGCGATGCAGCCTACGCCGCCGCGCTTGCACTGCAGAACCAGGGCGAACCGCAGCGGGCTCTCCCCTTGTTTGTGGAAGCAGCAGCGGCAAAGCCCACCGATGCAGCCGTGCTCACGAACTACGGCCTGGCTCTGGTGCAAACCGGCGACGCCAAGCGTGCCATCGCCGTCTACCGGGACGCGCTCACCCGCGGGCCGGCGAACGCGACCCTGTATGAGGACTTCGGCGTGGCTTACCTGCAAAGCAGCGATCTCGCGGGGGCGACGCAGCAGTTCCGCGCCGGCCTCAGCTTAGAGCCGAACAATGCCCACCTGCACTACGATCTGGGGCTCGCGCTGAAGCTTCAAGACGACCTCGCGGCGGCGGTTCCGGAGTTCACCGAAGCCGAGCGGCTGGACCCCACGCTGCCCGATCCGCCCTACACCCTGGGCGTCGTCGCCATGCAGCGAGCCGACTTTGCCGAGGCAGCGGCGCAGGAGGAGCGCGCCACCCGGCTGCGGCCGAACTACGGCGACGCTTGGGCGGTTCTGGGCACGGTGTTTCACCAAGCGGGCGAACCGGCCAAGGCTGCGAATTCCCTGCGCCGGGCAATCGCGCTCGAACCCGACCAGCCCGGGCCGCACATCACGCTGGCCCTGGTGCTGGCCGAGGGCGGCGACCCCCGGGCCGCCGCGGCCGAGCGCAAAACCGCCGCCGAGCTGAGCCGCGCCGCCGTGAGCGCGCAAAAAGCCCAGTTCGCCCTGCGCAGCGGCAAAGCGCTGCTGGCGCAGGGCAAGGCGGGCGAGGCTGAAGCGCAGCTCGCGACCGCGGTCAGCGCCCAGCCCGACTTGCTCGAAGCACACACTCTCCTGGCCGAGGCGCTGGATCGCGAGGGCAGGCACGCGGAAGCCTCCGTGGAACGCGAAAAGGCCCAGGCGCTTGCCATCAAATCGCAGTAAAACAGCGCTTTAAAAAGTTTTTTACTCACAAGAAGGCGCCGCCTCGAAACCGTTGCGGCAAAGCAGGCAGACGCAACCTTTGGTAATGGTGACCCGCGCTGCCCAATCCTCGTATGATGTGGCGAGTATTGTCCGTTTGAGGGCTCCAAAGCGGCACACCAAGGATTTTGCAGCAGATGTATTCCCCCGTTTTGCCGCCCATCGTTCAAGGGCCGAATGCAGCCCTTCCCCGCGCAGGCGCCATGGTGCATGTGCGCCAGCGCCTTTACCTGGTGGAGGAAGTGCTTCCCGGAGCCGCGGATCAGGCTACGCTGGTTCGCCTGTCCTGCGTGGAGGACGACGCGCAAGGCCAAGCTCTCGAGGTGCTTTGGGAGCACGAGCTGGACGCGGAAGTGCGCGGCGCTGAGTTCCGGCAGCAGCTCGCCGGAAGGGATTTCGACCCAGCAAAGCGATTCGCCGCGTACCTGAACACCCTGCGCTGGAACTGCGTCACCGCGACCGACCCGAAGCTGCTCCAGTCCCCGTTTCGCGCGGGCATCCGGCTCGACCCCTACCAGCTGGAACCGCTCCGCAAAGCTTTGCTGCTGCCCCGCGTCAATCTGTTCATCGCCGATGACGTCGGCCTGGGCAAGACCATCGAGGCGGGCCTGATCGCCCGCGAGCTGCTGCTTCGCAAGAAGGTGCGCGAAATCGTCGTCAGTTGCCCGCCCTCCATGCTGCTGCAATGGCAGGAGGAGCTGGGGGAGCGCTTCGGCCTGCGATTCGAAATCCTGGACCGCGCTTTTCTGCAGAAAGTCCGGCGCGAGCGCGGCTTCAGCACCAATGCCTGGAAAACCCACTCGCGCTTCCTCATCTCCCACCGTCTGCTCACCGACGAGGCCTACACCGCCGGGCTTCGCGACTGGCTCGGAGATTTCCGCCCCGGCACCCTGTTCATCCTGGACGAGGCGCACCACGCCGCCCCCGCCGGCGGCCAACGCTACGCCGTCGACTCGCAGCTGACCCGCGCCGTGCGCGACCTGGCCCATCGCTTCGAGCACCGGCTTTTCCTCTCCGCCACGCCCCACAACGGCCACTCCAACAGCTTCTCGGCCCTGCTCGAAATCCTCGACCCCCAGCGGTTCCTCCGCGGAACGCCGGTCACCGAGACCAACCGCCGAGCCGTACTGGTGCGCCGCATCAAGGAAGACCTGCGCGCGATCCAAGGCGAGTTCCCCGAGCGCATCGTCGAGCAGATCACCCTCGACGGCCTGCCCCCGAATGCGCCGGAACTGGAGCTGGCCCGCCTGCTCTCCGAGTACCGCGAAGCCCGGCTCGCCGCTCTCGCGACCGCGTCAAAGCGGGCGCAGTCCGCCTCCGGGCTCCTTCTGTGCAGCCTCCAGCAGCGCCTGTTCTCTTCGATCGAAGCCTTCCGCCGCACCCTCAAGGTACACGCCAAAACCATCGAACGGCAGCGACGAAACGAAGCTCCGCCAACCGCCCCCGCCAGCCTCGATCTGCTCAGGGCGCCCATCGGCAGCGAGGACGAACGCGCCGAGCTGGACGAGGCCGAGACCGGGGCCGAGCTGGACGCACAGGTGGAAGCCGCCACAGCCGCCGCGCCCGCCCTCGACGCCCACTCCAACGCGCAGCAGCTGCTCAGCCGCATGCTCCTGCTCGCCGAGGCCCACAGCAGCGAACCCGACGCCCGCGTGCGCCACCTCACCCGCTGGATCCGCGAGCAGATGTGCCCCGGCGGCGTCTGGAACAGCGTGCGTGTGATCATCTTCACCGAATACGAGGACACCCTCGCCTACCTGGAGCGGCAGCTCCGCGCAGACGTCGCCCCCGAGCGCATCGCAACCTTCCGCGGCTCCACCCCGCCTGCGCGCCGCGAGGAGATCAAGGCCGCCTTCAATGCCCCGCCCGCCAAGCACCCCGTCCGCATCCTGCTCGCCACCGACGCCGCCCGCGAAGGGCTCAACCTCCAGGCCTACTGCAATCAGCTCTTCCACTTCGACGTGCCCTGGAACCCCAGCCGCATGGAGCAGCGCAACGGTCGCATCGACCGCAAGCTCCAGCCCGCGAAGCAGGTCTTCTGCCGCTACTTCGTCTACGCCCAGCGCCCCGAGGACCGCATCCTCGCAGCCGTGGTGCGCAAGACCAGGACAATCCGCGAAGAGCTCGGCAGCCTCTCGCGCGTGATCGACAGCCAAGTCGAAGCGCTGCTCCAGCGCGGCATCGGCCGGGGCGAAATCGCCCGCCTCGAATCCGAAATCGCCCAGGCCGCGCTCCGGCCCGACCGCCGCCGCGCCGTGCAGGACGAGCTCGAATCCGCGCGCGAGCGCCAAAACGACCTGCGCCTCTCCATCGAAAAACTGCGCGACATGATGCAAAACTCGGAACGGCAGATCGGCCTCGACAAGCGCCACTTCCGCCAGGCCATCTCCTGCGCTCTCGAAATGCTGGGCGCCCCGCCCCTCACCCCCGACGCCGAGCCCGGCCGCTTCCGCCTGCCCCGACTCGACGCGCAGCAGTCCTCCTGGGCCGAAACCATGGACAGCCTGCGCGTCCCTCGCGCCCGCGATGAACAGCCCCACGAGTGGCGCCGCAACGCGCCCCTGCGCCCCGTCGTTTTCGAAGACCCCAACACCGTGGGCGACGAAGCCGTGCAGCTCCACCTGGAGCAGAAAGTCGTGCAGCGTCTGCTCGGGCGCTTCCTCGCCCAGGGCTTCGTCCACCACGACCTGTCCCGCGCCTGCCTCGCCCAAACCGGCGACCAAATCCCGCGCGTGGTCCTGCTGGGCCGCCTCGCCCTCTACGGCTCCGGCGCCGCCCGGCTGCACGAGGAGATCATCCCCATCCCCGCGCGCTGGATCGATCCAGCGATCCGCCCCGAGCCGCTCACGCCCTATGCCCGCGACACCGAGGAGAAAACCCTCGACCTGCTCAACGCCGCCCTGCTCGACGCAAAAACCCCCAACGGGGTCGTCGAGCGCAACCTCCGCGCCGCCGCTCCCCGCGACATCGAGGAGCTTCTCCCCCACCTGAAAGCGCGGGCCGAGCAAGAGTCCGCCCACGCCGTCAAAAAGCTCACCGAACGCGGCGAGCGGGAAGCCTCCGAGATGCGCCTCATCCTCGAAGACCAGCGCCGGCACATCCTCGCCACCGAAAACAAGGCCTCCCAAACCGCCCTGCCGTTTGACGGCGAGGAGCTGCGCCAGTTCGAAGCCGACCGCACCCACTGGGCCAAGCGTCTCGGCCAAATCGACACAGAGCTGGACACCGAGCCGGAGCGCGTCCGCGAGGTCTACCGCGTGGTCGCCCAACGCGTCGAACCCGTCGGCCTCGTCTACCTATGGCCCGCATCGAGCGGAGGCCGCTAGTGCCTTTCTCCCTCACACGCGGTCGAAGCACCAAAACCCGCAGGCCGGCTCCCCTACGGACGGCACCGAAGGGAGAAATGCGTTAATGCCGACCCTCTTCGACGCAGCCGCCCACGCCCACTCTGAGTGGCTCGGCTACGTGCAGCCGATCGGTGTCGTCGTCTCCTCGGCCGCCCTGGTTCAGGCCCAGGTCTCCGTCGACCGCGACATCCTCCCCCGCCACCGCGAGTTCCTCGCCGCCCTCGAGCCCGGCGAGCCCAGGCGCATCGACCCCGTCGCGCTCTTCACCCGCGTGCTCGGCTGGCGCCCGGAGGACCTCGCCCCGCCCGACCCCGCTCTCACC
>CAXTRW010000060.1:0-14819 GCA_964246765.1 uncultured Acidobacteriaceae bacterium
CTGGAAGCCCGCTGCCGACGCGCCGGAGCTTGCGTATATGCATGCGCGGCGGCAGGCGCTGGGCGGCTACCTGCCCGCGCGTACCGTGCCCCCGATGCAGTTTGAAGCGCCGCCGCTGGAGTTTTTCGCTGAGTGGACAGCGGGCTCCAAAGGCCGCGAAGTTTCTACCACGATGGGTTTCGTGTCGATCCTGCGCGCGCTGATGAAGGACCCGAAGATCGGCAAGCTGGTGGTGCCCATCGTGCCCGACGAGGGCCGCACGTTTGGCTTGGAGTCGGCGGTGCGCCAGGTGGGCATCTACGCGAGCGAGGGGCAGAAATACAAACCCCACGACGCGGACGTGATGTTGTACTACCGCGAGGAGCAGGACGGGCAGATTCTGGAAGAAGGCATTACGGAAGCGGGTTCCATGGCGAGCTTTACCGCCGCGGGCACGGCTTACGCGAACTACCGGCTGCCTACGATTCCCTTCTACATGTATTACTCGATGTTCGGCTTTCAGCGCGTGGGCGACATGATCTGGGCATTTGCCGACTCGCGCGGCAAGGGCTTTCTGATGGGCGGGACCGCCGGCCGCACTACCATGCTGGGCGAGGGCTTGCAGCACCAGGACGGCCACTCGCACCTGCTGGCGTCGACCGTACCCACCTGCCTGAGCTACGACCCCGCCTACGTGTATGAGCTCGCCGTGATTGTCCAGGACGGCATGCGGCGCATGTACGCCGAGGGCCAGGACTGCTTCTACTACCTCACCATGTACAACGAGGACTACGCGATGCCCGCGATGCCGGAAGGCGTCGGCGAGGGCATCGTGCGAGGACTGTACCGGCTGCGGCCCGCTCCTGCTGCGAAGAAGGCAAAAATCGCGCAACTGCTCGCTTCGGGCCCGATCGTAAACGAGGCGCTGCGCGCGCAGGAGATCCTAGCCGAGCGCTACGGCGTGGCCGCCGATGTGTGGAGTGTAACCAGCTGGAACGAGCTGCGGCGCGACGCGCTCGAAGCCGAGCGCTGGAACCGCCTGCACCCTGCTGAGCCCGAAAAGCAGCCGTACGTGCTCACGGCGCTGGGCGATGCGAGGGGCCCGCTGATCGCGGCGAGCGATTACATGAAGACCCTGCCCGACCAGCTCGCGCCCTGGCTGGGACCCCGGCTCGTCACACTGGGAACCGACGGTTTCGGGCGCTCGGACAATCGCGAGCACCTGCGGCGGCACTTCGAGGTCAATGCGGAGTCCATCGCCGCCGCGACACTCTCGAAGCTGGCGCGCGACGGGGCATTCGACAAGGCAAAGGCGCAGGCCGCTTTCGCCGATCTTGGCGTGGAAACCGAGGGAACCAACCCGGCGCGTCTTTAGTTTGTCCGGAAAAGAAGCCCACTCGCGGCAGAGTGGGCTTTTTTGCTTTTCACGATAAGCTGAATTGCGTGGAGCAGGTCGGAACCGTAGCAAGTCTCTGGCGCTACCCCGTCAAGAGCATGGGCGGCGAGCGCGTTCGGCAAGTCCATGTCGGACCGCTCGGGTTGCGCGGCGACCGGCGGCTCGCCTTCCGCAGCGCGGGCGCCGCCGCGGGCAAGCCCATGGTCACGGGTGAGGAGCGCAACGCTCTGCTGCGCTGCTCGGCGCGGTTTCTCTCGCCGCCCGGGACGGACGATCCTGTCGAGCCCGCAACCGCCGAGATCACGCGCGCGGGCCTGCGCTACCGGGCAGACGACCCTGCCGCGATCGCCGCCCTGCAGACTGGCCTGGAAAAGCAAAACCCGATGTGGCTCGCGCACGACGACCGCCCGTTTATGGACTGCCGTCCGATCGCGCTCATGTCGCTCCAAACGCTGCGGCACATCGGCGAGAAGATGGGTTTTCCCGTGGAGGCGCAGCGCTTTCGCGAAAACATCCTGCTCGACCTGCCGGAGTTCCCCGGCTTCGGCGAGGACGCGTTTGTCGGCCGAACGCTGCGCATCGGCCAGCAGATGGAGATCACGATCAAGGAGCGCGACCCGCGCTGCCGCATCATCACAATCGACCCCGCAACCGGCGAAACCCTGCCCGAGCTGATGCGGTACATCGCGCGCGAGCATGAAAACCGCGCCGGCATTTATGGCATCGCCGTTGTGCCCGGCTCCATCGCCGAAGGCGACCCGGTAATGCTGCTTGACCGGTAAGCGGCGAGCTCTCGATTTTTGTGCCGGCAGCTCTCGATTCCCGCTACAAACGCGCGCACTCGGCGTAGTATTTGAAATCGGTAGACGGCCTTTGAAAGCGAGGGCCCCAATGCCGTGAACCTGCTGCTCAAACTCTTCCTCACAATCTGCACCCTTCTGCTCGGGTACGAGTGCCTGGTGTATGCCATGCGCCTGATGAACCGGCCGAGCGACAGCGCTGTGTATGAGGGCACAGCCTGCCTCGTTGTGTTGTTTCTTTTTCTTCCCTTTGCGCTTTGGCGCTTTTGGCGGAGGTCGTTATGAGCCTTCTCGATCAAGTCACGGAACCACGCGGCACCATTCATATGCGGTACAGCGGCAATGTGCCGCCGCGCTTCTTCAAGCTGCTCGGGCTCGGCCTCGCGGCGCTTATTTTGCTCATCTTTTTCTTCAACTACGTTTTCGCGGTGACCCGCATCGGCGCCGGCTACACGGGCGTCGAGATCCTGCTGTCCGGCTCGCAGCGGGGCGCGTCCGAGATTCCCATCCGCACCGGCTGGGTGTTCTACAGCCCGCTGCGCAGCCAGATTGTCGAGTTCCCCACCTATGTGCAAACCGTAAAGTGGACGCGCAATCTCGACGAAGGCCGGCCGACTAATGAGGAGATGAGCTTTAACTCCCGAGAAGGTCTGGAAATCTCGGCGAATGTCTCGCTTTCTTATGCCATTGAACCTACCAAGGTTCCGGATTTCTATCTCAAGTACCGGGTTACCGACCTGGACCGGTTTACGCACGGCATTCTGCGCGACATTGTCCGCAACTCGCTCAACGAGGTCGCGTCTACTTATACGGTCGAGCAGATTTACGGTGAGCAGAAGGCTCAGTTTCTTCATCAGGTCGAGGCGCTGATCCAGCAGAAGGTCGCGCCGGTCGGCGTGGGGATTCAGCAGTTCGGCTTCATCGGCGCGCCCCGCGTGCCGGAGGTGATCGCGAGCGCGATTACCGCCAAGGCGCAGGCCATTCAGAACGCGGAGCGGGCGCGGAACGAGCTTGCGGAAACGCAGGCGCAGGCAGCAAAAAAAGTCGCCGAGGCCGATGGCGACGCAAAGTCGGCGGTAACGCGCGCGCAGGGCGAGGCGGAGGCGAACCGCATTCGGCAAACCTCGATCACGCCGCAGCTGCTTGATCTACGCAGACTTGAGAATCAGCGCGAGCTCATCAACCGCTGGAACGGGCAGCTGCCGCAGGTGGAGAGCGGCGGCAGTAACGGTGGGCTGCTGCTGCAGCTGCCGAAGCAGTAAGGCAGTTCTCTATTGGTGTAGAGGGAGAGTTTTGTGGCAGTGTGGCTTTTCCCGCCGGAAAAGCGATGTCCAGCAATGCCGACCGCTCTACGTATGTACGAGAACTGCCCTAGCGCGCGGAACCCACGTCCTATTCCCCGGAAGCGAGCCGTGGGGCGCCCGACTTTTTGACATTTCCGGGTCCTGCTTGTTCCAGGTTCTCAGAAGCTGGAATTTGCCGCCTCGCGGGTCAACTCCACCGAACCTTCGAGCGGAGTTGACTCGACCGAATCGCCCACGTGGATGGTGAACTTGCCCGGGTCGATCGTCCACTTCTTGGCAGCCGCGTCGTACCAGGCGAACGAGCGCGCGTCGAGCGGGACAGAAACATGCTTGGTTTCACCCGGCGCGAGCTCCACGCGCTCAAACCCCTTCAGCTCGCGCTCCGGGCGTTCTTGCTTCGGGTGGTTTTCCGACACATATACCTGCGCGACCTCGGCCCCCTTGCGGCTGCCTGTGTTGGTTATATCGAAGGCGGCCGATACCTGCGGGTTTGCTCCGGCCGATGCGGGTGTCACTTCAAGGTTCGCGAACTTAAAGGTGGTGTAGGAGAGCCCGTAGCCGAACGGGAACAGCGGCTTGACATGGTTATGCTCATAGCCGCGATAGCCGACGAAGATACCTTCCTTGTACTCGATCTTATTGCTCCCGGGCGCTGGATAGTAGTTCGTGTAAGTGGGATTGTCCTCGGCGCGGCGCTCAAAGGTCGCCGGCAGATGGCCCGAAGGGTTTACCTGGCCCAACAGGATCTCGGCAAGCGCGCGGCCGCCCTCCTGCCCGGCATACCAGGTTTCAAGCAACGCGGGCACCTGCCCGATCCAAGCGGAAGAGTCGACGTTGCCGCCCGAGGTCACGCTCACGATGATGTTCTTGTTGATCGCCGCAAGGTCCGAGATCATGCGGTGCTGTCCATAAGGCAGGCCAAAGGTGCGGTCGCCGCCCTCGCCCTCGCTTTCCGATGAAAACCCGGCCATTACCACAACTGCATCCACCTTGGCTGCGAGCGCCTTTGCGCGCTTGCTCACCAGGCCCTGCTCTTCCTCGACGATGGCGAAGCGCAGCTTACCCCCGATCGGGCTGTTTTGCTTGTCCTCGACGACGATCTTGTGCGGCGCGGCTGCGAGCTCCAGCGTGACATGGGGCTGAAATGCGCGCACCAAGTCCCAATCATCGATGATCTTCTTGCCGTCGACGAAAACGCGATTGCCCGAGCCTTCGCCCGAACCCTCCAGCACAAACGCGTACTTGCCGGCCGCGGGCGGCGTGTAGTAGCCGGTGAACCGGCGCGACCCGTGCGTTTCCTTGCCTGCCGTGAGCGCCTTGATTGCAACGGGATTATCGGCAAGCCATTCCCTGCTCACGCCCGCCGCATTGATGTGCTGGACGACCGCGGTGTCGGCGGGAGCGCCCGAAACATCGTTATTATGGAATGTTTCAAGAGTGATGCCCGGCTCGCCTCCTGAGGGTTGCGTAGTAAAACTGGTCGCTTGCGCCAGTTCGGGCAGCGGCGGGACACACTGGTCGTAGTACACCGTGGCCTGCCCGCGCAGCGCGTCCGACAAGCCTTCCACGGCACTGACGGTGTGGAACGGCTTGACCCCCGCGCTGCCGCCGCCGACCGGCACACCTGGGTAGGCGTCGGGCCCGACCACCAGAATGCTCTTGATTTTTGATGAGTCGAGCGGCAGCAGCCGGCCTTCGTTCTTGAGCAGCACGGCCGACTCGCGCGCCGAGTCAAGCGCCGTCGCCTGGTTCTCCGCGTCGGCGTAGGAGATGGAGGCGTCGGTCTGCGGGCGATCGAGCCAGCCGAACTCCATCGCGGTGGTCAGGATGTGGCGGACTTTTTCATCGATGGTCGCTTGCGACACCTTCCCGGACTGCACGGCAGCCGTCAGATTCGCCCGATTCATGAACTTGCCGGTCGGCATTTCCAGGTCGAGTCCGCCGTTTGCCGCCCCCACCGCGTCGTAGGTCGCGTCCCAATCCGACATCAGCGTGCCCTGGAAGCCCCACTCTTTTCGCAGGATTTCGATATTAAAGTACGGGTTCTGCGTGGCGTGCGCGCCGTTGATCAGATTGTAGGAGTCCATCACGGCGCCCACATGCGCCCGGCGCACCGCGGCCTCGAATGTGGGAAGATAGATTTCCCGCAGGGCCCGCTCGCCGATTACTGAGTCTGAGTCGTGGCGCAGGAACTCGGAGTTGTTGCCGAGATAGTGCTTCACGGTGGAGCTGACGCCCTGCTGCTGCATGCCGGTGATGTAGCCGACAGCGATGTTCGCGGCCAAAAACGGGTCTTCGCCGAAGTACTCGAAGTTGCGCCCGTTGCGGGGCGAGCGATAAATATTGACGCCGGGGCCGAGCATATAATGGACGCCGCGGGCGCGGGCGGCGCGGCCGATGCCCACGCCCACGCGGCGGGCAAGCTCGCGATCCCAGCTCGCGGCCAGGCCGATGCCGGCGGCGTACGTAGTTGACGGCAATCCCTGGTTGGAGCGCACTCCATACGGGCCGTCCGACATTTCAAGCGCAGGCAGGTCGAGCGAGGGCGCGGCGCGCACGGCAAAGCCCGTGCCGCCGATGTAGTCGAGCTTCTGGTCCATCGTCATCTTGCCCACCAGGTCGTCAACCCTCTGCTGTTCGGCGGCGGTGAGCGGGTGCGGGGCTTGGGCGAGGGCGACGGCAGGGGCGGCGAGCAGAAGCAGACCGGCAAAACGGCACAGGGTCACGAAACGTCCTCGACAGGCTAAAGGAACCGATGCCCATCCTACGGCGCGATTATGGTTTTGGGAAGGGCGGGCGGCCTCACACCGAAGTGACTTCGCTGGGCGCTCGCGCTGCCCTAGACTGGGTCAATCTTCTTACCGAGCTCGGGTGCGGAAAACTGGATCGGGCGGCCTCCGGGGCGTAAACGCGACCCGGAGCCGTAACCGAGGTAGGGAGGTGAGTTCAGATGAAGCCAACCAGAGATGTGGATACATCCTGGTGTCGTGTGCTCATCACTGTAGCCGTCGATTGGCGGTTGGTGGTGGCACTGGTAACACTGGCACTCGTGCTGCTTCTCCGGAAGTAGCACACAACCCCCGCGAGGCCCGAGAAACCTTGCGGGACTACTTCTAGAGATGCGGCTATTGTCGCACGGGACAGCTTGCTGAGCCAACAGGAAAGCTGTCCCGATTCCGCGCAGCCGGTTACTGGAGCGCCCAGGTCTGCGCATTCGTCCCGTTGCAGGTCCAGGTTTGCACCAGGGTGCCGTTCGCGGTTCCGGCGCTGCGCACGTCCAGGCATAGGTTTGCGTTCGAGGCAGGGTGAAACACATAACCGCTGCCTGCCGCGACAGCTTGCCACGCCTGCCCGGCAGAGCCATTGCACGCCTGGAGGTTTACGAGCGACCCGCTGCTCGCGCCCGAAGCCGTCGCGCAGTCGGCACCGAGCGAGACGGCGATGTTGTAGTCCCCGGTGGGCTGCACGCCGGTGTTCGAGAACACCCACTTCTGCGCGGGCGTCCCGTTCGCGACGGAGATGTCGATCGGGTTGCCCGCGGTCGTGCCCGAGCCGGAGTCATCCAGCACGAGCCCCGGCGAGCTGGCCGGCGCCATGAGGTGCGTCCCGTTCAGGTTCGCGCTGCCGCTGCCTCCGCCCGACTGCTGGTACACGCGCACATAATCCACCAGCACATTGGCCGAGGAAGGCGTGGTGCTGTCAGTCGGCCCCGGAAACCCGCCGCTGCCGATAGCGAAGTTCAGCAGGATAAAAAAGGGATTGTTGTACACCCACTGCGTGCCCGCGGGGATGATGGAAGGCGTGATGGTCAGGAAAATATTGGAGGGCGAATCGCGGTAGTACTGGAGCATGTTCGGCGACCAGAGAAGCCCGTAGACGTGGTAGCTCGCGTCATCCACGCGCCCGCCGTTCGGGAAGGTGTACCGCGCGCCGATCCCGTTGCCGCCCGAGTAGCCGGGGCCGTGCGTGGTCGAGGAGGTCGTGCCGGGGCCGTAGGACTGGACCCACTCCATGATGTCGTCCTCGCCGGCCTGCGGCCAGCCCACTGAGCCGAGATTCGCGCCCAGCATCCAGAACGCGGGCCACAGGCCGTCGCCCACGGGCAGCTTCATGCGCGCCTCCACGCGGCCGTACTGGAACTGGAAAATGCCCTGTGTCTTGAGCCGGGCCGAAGTCCACTGGCCGCTCGAGTCCTTGCGCGCGTGGATCACGAGGTTGCCGCTGCCGTCCTGGTACGCATTTGGCTGGCCGGCCACGCAGGGCGAGGCGTTCGAGCCCGGGGCGCAGTAGATTTCGAGCTCGCCGTTGCCCCATCCGTTGTTGTTGCCCTGGTCATAGGTCCATTTGGAGGAGTCCGGATAGGCGCCGGCGGCGCCGTTGAACTCGTCGCTCCAGGTCAGGGTCCAGGTTTGGGCGTGGAGCTTTTGCGCCCCGCCCGCGAACGCAGACGCGCCGAGAGCGAGCAGGAGTCCGGCTCGCATAAGCCGGGTGAGAGAGGGGACGGGCGACTTGCCATGACGCGCTGCCAGGGGGGTTGCAAAGTGCATACATGGTCCTTTCCGAGTCTTGGGTCGAACAACGGCGCAAAGGTATCACAGCCGTGCCACGACTCGCAGAACGTACAAAGGCGAGGCGCAAACGGCTGACGACCCTCCGGAACGCAGAGTACGCCTGAGCCCGAATGGGACCGTTCCCAAAGTTTCCGGTACAGTTCTCCGTAGCCGGAGCGAATGTCCATGGTTTTTTCCTTGCCCCCTCTCTTGCGCGCGACTGCGTTGATTTTCCTCGTGCTTTTCGCCTGTACCCGCGCGAGCTTCGCGCGGACTGCCGCGACGCTCTATCCCATTCCGGACGCGGTTCGGTCGGACCACTACACCGTCGCCGTCGACGGGCGAAAAACCGCTGTGGTGCACGCGGCCGGCAACCTGTACCTGCTTAACTTCGACATAGCGGGACCGGCGACGGTGTCAGTCACGGCGAGCGATCCGCACTTCTGGGATCGCGGCGTGGAGATCCAGCCCATGCGGCTCGGCATCCGCCCGGTGGGCCGGGGCGCGACCCTTACATTTCCGCTCGCGGGACCCGCGAAGCTCTCGATCAGCCGCCCCGGCGACCACTTCGCCGAGGCTGACATGCTGTACCTGTTTGCGAACCCGCCGGAAACTTCGCGCATCGGGCCAAATACGCCCGGCGTCCGCTACTACGGGCCTGGCGTGCATCGTGAGTCGATCGATGCGCACTCCGGGGACACGATTTATCTTGCGGGCGGCGCGGTGGTTTTCGGCTCGCTCAATCTTTGGCAGGTCCACGATGTGCATGTACTGGGCCGCGGCATGATCGTCTATGACGGCCCGCAAACACCCGTGGACGACTCGGGTTGGGAGCATAAGCCGAACTGGCACGCGATCGTGATGGATCAAGCGCGCAATGTCGAGATCGACGGCATCACGACGGTGGTGCGCAGCCGCACTTGGCAGATCCAGATGAAGGACTCGCGCCACATCGGCTTCTACAACGTCAAGGTCGTCGCGGCGACGCCGGGCGACGCGAATGGCGACGGCATGGACTGGCTGGGCGGCGGCGACACCACGGTGCGCGACTCGTTTTTCCGCGCGGCGGACGATGTGTTCGCGCTGCAGGGCAACTGGGAGGGCTACTCCGACCAGGCTATGCACACGCCCGGCCACGACGTGACCGACATCACAATCGAGAACACGGTCGCGTCGACCAGCATCTCCAACATCATCCGCGTCGCGTGGCCTGAAAAGACATTCTCCAGCGCGCACTTTCATATGCGTGACGTGGACGTGATCCACACGGGCTGGGGCGACTGCAAGGTCCCGTTCGCGTTTTTTGAGCTGTGGGCCGACCCTGACGGGCAGGGGCAGCACTCGGACTACACGTTCGACAATATTCGTTTGGAGGACTGGTACTCGCTCTACCAAATCCGCTACCCCAACCCGAGTGTGCGCGATGTGCGCTTCCGCGGCGTGTGGGCGATGGATGGGCCGGGCATGGTCGCGTCTACTTTGAAGGGCGATGTGAGCGGGGTTTCGCTCGAGGACACGGCGGAAACCGCCGGGCGGCCGACGGAAATTCTGGCCGGGGCGAGCGCGCCGGAGATCGCGCCTCCCGCCGTGGATTCGAGCTTCGCCTATACGACGGGCTTGCTGCGTCCGCATGCGCCGGTTACGTTCACCGCTCAAGCGCCTGAAGTCGACGGCCGCCGGTTCGAGTGGCTGTTCGGCGACGGCACGCGTGCGTTCGGGCGCGAGGCTCCGCACAGCTTCCCTGACGCTGAGGGTACGCTGCTCGACGGCTCGGGCCGATTCCGGGTGCTGCTGCACGTCACCAATCGCGGCGGCGCGCAATCCTGGCACTCGGAGTCCGTGGTAGTCGCCACCCGTCCGCTCGCGCCTTTGTCGCCGGGCAGCGCGCCGCCTGCGCGCGCCAATGTGCTGCAGCGCGCGTTCCAGGTTCCGGCGGACGGCGGTTACACCTTGTATGTGCTGACCCGCGCCCCTGCGCTGGTTTCGCTTGACGGGCAGCCTCCGGTCGCAAGCCCCGCGCCCCGTCCGGTGGTGTGCGAGTCGCCCGAGGCCGCCGTCCAGCCAGTGCGGATCAGCGCCGCGCTGCTCGCAGGGACGCATCGTTTGCGCGTTGAAACGCAGCCCGGCGCGCCCGAGCCGGTGTTGCTGTGGGAAGGACCGGGGTTGCAGCGGCAATTGCTGGAAAGCGCCCCGCGATAGAACATTGTCTTGCGAAAACAATGTTCTATTTGCGACAATAATCCAGCGGAAACGATAAAGCGCCCCGATGGCTGTGAACCCACCGAGGCGCGCTAGGCTATCGCTTTCGTGACAGCCGCACCATGGCAGCAACAGCAGCCCAGAATCGCCAATCAAGCACGATCTGGACTGAGCAGTGCAACCGACTGGACGAGAACATGTCCATAGGCCACCTCCAGCATTGGAACCGGCGTACCCGCCCGCTAAGCGAGTACGCCGGTCAGGCCGATCTTCTGGCCCATCCTGGGTACCGCTTCACACTCTGCTGAAAGTCCTTCCAGACTACCGCTATACGGAACGCGCGCAATACCGCGAAAGTGCTATCCCGCTTCTAGTCGAAAGCGCCAGTCTGTCCATCGGCCTCGCGCCTGCACTTTACCCTTTACCCTCCACCCTCTACCCTGTTCTTTATGCAATTCCGCTCTGGCGCAGAAATCCGTGCAATGTTTTTGAGGTTTTTCGAGGAGCGCGGCCACCGCCCGGTCCACTCCTCCTCGCTCGTTCCGGCCAACGACCCCACGCTCCTGTTCACCAACGCCGGGATGAACCAGTTCAAGGACGTCTTCCTGGGCTTGGAGCAGCGCGCCTACAACCGCGCGACCTCCTCGCAAAAGTGCGTCCGCGCGGGCGGCAAGCACAACGACCTGGAAAACGTAGGCTTCACGCGGCGGCACCACACATTTTTCGAGATGCTCGGGAACTTCTCCTTCGGCGACTACTTCAAGGCTGACGCGATCCGCTTCGCGTGGGAGCTTGTGACCTCGCCCGCGTGGTTCGCGATCCCCAAGGACCGGCTTTACGTCACCATCTTCAAGGGCGAAAACGACGTTCCGCGCGATGCCGAGGCCTACGACCTGTGGCTCGCGCAGGGCGTTCCGCCCGAGCGCATCTTTGAGATGGGCGCGAAGGATAACTTCTGGCAGATGGGCGAAACCGGCCCCTGCGGGCCTTGCTCGGAGATCTTCTACGACATGGGCCTTGAGGCCGCCGAAACGCCCGGCGTGGATAAACCCTTCCCCGAGGACGACCAGCGGTATGTGGAGATTTGGAACCTGGTTTTTATGCAGTTTGATCGCTCGCTCGATCCTGTCACAAGCGAGGCGAAGTTAGAGCTGCTGCCGACGCCGTCTATCGACACCGGGGCTGGCTTAGAGCGTTTAGCTGCGGTCTTGCAGGGCAAGCTCTCGAATTATGAAACTGACTTATTCACGCCGCTGATCGCCAAAGCCTCTGAACTTACCGGGGTTATTTACACCGACGGCTCCACCCCGAGCGACGCCTCCCTACGCATCATCGCCGACCACGCCCGCGCCGCCACGTTCCTCATCTCCGATGGCGTGAACCCATCGAACGAAGGCCGAGGTTATGTCCTGCGCAAAATCCTGCGCCGCGCTATCCGCCATGGACGGCTGCTTGGGCAATCGCAACCATTCATGGCGCAGATGGCGTTTGCTGTGCGAGATGAAATGGGCGATGCTTACCCCGAATTGAAAGAGAGCGTGAGTCGTGTTGCGAGAGTTGTCGAAGCGGAGGAGCGGCAGTTTGCGCGGGTGCTCAGCGGAGCACTGGACGCGCTCCAGACCGATCTTGATCAAATCACAGATTCTATCCTTACCGAATTTCAACAGAGCACCGGTAAGGCGCTCTTAAGAGCCGATTTGAGACGACTTAGATTTAGCCATGAAAAAACGCTGGTCGACATTCTCGGTACTGAATTCGGTCTTGTAACTGAAGAAGCTCAACGACAAATCCAAAGCTTATTTCGCAATTTCCGCTATGACGGCGCAAGAGCATTCCATCTATACGAGACATATGGCTTGCCGCTCGACTTTATCGCTGACGCAGCTCGCGATGCCGAGGTGGACTTCGATCTCACCGGCTTCGAGCAAGCCCGCGCCGAGGAGCAAGCCCGCGCCCGCGCGTCGTGGAAGGGCGGCGCCAAGCAGTCCGCCTCCCCCGCATACCGCGATCTGGCCAGGACCACCTTCGAGGGTTACACCCAGCTCACCTCCATCGGCTGCGAGGTGCTCGCGCTGGTCAAGGACGGCGCCGGCGTCCCAGCAGCCGCGGCGGGCGACGAGGTCGAGGTCGTCCTCGACCACACCAGCTTCTACGCCGACTCCGGCGGCCAGCAAGGCGACCACGGCGTGCTGCTCTCGGACGACCACAACGCGGTCATCGCCGAGGTCCACGGCTGCGTCCAGCCGGTCCAGGGTGTGCGCGCCCACAAAGCCACCCTAAAGCTGCCGATAAGCGTCGGCGACCGCGTCGACACGGTCGTGGCCGCAACCCGCCGGGCCGCAACCCGCCGCAACCACACCGGCACGCACCTGCTCCACGCGGCGTTACGCGAGGTGCTTGGCCCGCACGTCAAGCAAGCAGGCTCGCTGGTCGAGCCCGGCCGTCTGCGCTTCGACTTTTCCCACTTCTCGCCAGTAGCGGACGAAGAGCTGGCCGACGTGGAATCCCTCGTCAACCGCGAAGTCCTGCACAATCTGAAGGTAGACACGCTGGTCGACGTCCCCATCGATGTTGCCGTGAACCAGTACCACGCCATGGCGCTGTTCGGCGAAAAGTACGGCGACAAGGTGCGCGTCGTCCGCATCGGCGACTTCTCGACCGAGCTGTGCGGCGGCACCCACACCGGCGCGACCGGCGAGATCGGCCTGCTCAAGCTCACCGGCGAGTCGAGCGTGAGCTCCGGCGTGCGCCGCATCGAGGCCGTCTCCGGCACCGGCGCGCTTGACGCTTTCCGCCGGAGCCAGGGTGCTGCGGCGCTCGCAATCGAACTGGGCGCGAACGCGGAAATCGACCCCGCGCGCGCCCTCCGCGAGCGCTTCCAGGCCCAGGAGGACGAGCTCAAACGCCTGCGCCGCGAGCTCGACCAAGCCCGCATGAAGCAAGCCGCCAGCGCCACAGCCGACGCCGCGAGCCAAGCGGTCGAGGTCAAGGGCGTCAAGGTGCTGGCCCAGCGGGTCGACGGGCTCGACCGCGGCCAGATGCGCAACCTGGTCGACAACCTGCGAACAAAACTCGGCTCCGGAGTGGTTCTGCTTGGCTCCGCCGATCCAGACGGTAAAGTCGCGCTGGTCGCCGGCGTCACCAAGGACCTGACCGGCCGCGTGCAGGCGGGCAAGCTCGTCGGCGCGGTCGCCAAGCTTGTAGGCGGCTCGGGCGGCGGCCGGCCCGACCTGGCCGAAGCCGGCGGCAAAGACCCCGCGCAGCTGGCGAACGCGCTCGCGGCCGCGCCCGGGATCGTGGACCAACTGCTGGGCCGCTCGTAAACGCTCCCGAAACGGGCCGAAACCGCGCGCGCGTTCCAAAGCGGAACTGAGGAACCGCTCTGGTAACAACCTAAACCGCGCAAACCGCGCCACTTCCCCTCCTGAAGTGGTTTGCTATGGAAGACAGACCGGCCTGCTCGGCTCGGAAACCGCTGCAACGCTGTTTTGTATAACCCTATGCCGCTACGCCGCCCCAGCGCCGCCGCCTTGCTCGTCCTCACGCTCCTGCTCGGCGCGGCGTGGGCGCTCGCTCAGGCAAGCGCCCCGGCGCAAGGGTACGCCCGGGCGCTCCACCTACGCGCGGCGCTCGACGCGACCCCGCGCGCGAGCCGGACCCGCGGGCAGTACGAGCGGGTACTGGACGCCTTCCGCGGGGTGTACCACGCCGATCGCGCCGACCCCGACGCCGCCGCAAGCGTCGAAGCGGTCGCCGAGCTGCTGGCCGAGCAAGGCCGCGTTTTTGAAGACCCATCGCTCCTGCGCAGCGCGGTCGAGCAGCTCGAGTTTCTGCGCCGCGACTTCGGCGCGAGCCGCTTTGCCACGCCCGCGCTGCTCACGGAGGGCGAAATCGAGGAGCGCGACCTCCATGACGCTCCGGCTGCGCGGGCGCGGTTTTCGCAACTTCTCGGGAGCTACCCACGCAGCCCGCTCGCGCCGCAGGCCCGGGCCGAACTGCGGCGGTTGGTTTCGGCAGCGGAAGACGCGCGGGAGGAGGACGAAGGCGTCGTAGGGGACGAAGCTGCTCCTGCCCAAACCGCGCGCACGGCGCGCAAGCCGCGCCGTGAGGCCCAACAGATTGCCCGGCAGGAGGCCGCCGGCGCCCCCGAGCCCGGCGCGGAAAGCACGGGCCTCGCCGGAGATCCCTCGCCCGCGAGCGCCCCGGAAGCGCCTCATCCGAGCAGCGTGGTCAACGGCGTGCCCGTGTACCGCCCCGCCGCCGCTTCGGCGGCCGCGCCGGGCCAGGAAGCAGTGGTCACCGGCATCCGCCATTGGTCCCCCGCACGCTACACCCGCAGCGCCCTCGATGTGGACAGCCGGGACGGCGAGGCGCCGCCGTTTGAGGCCTCACGGGTGCCGAACCCGGACCGCATCTTTTTCGACCTGCACGGCGCCCGGCTGGCCCACGACCTCGCCGGCCGGGCCGTCACGGTCACTGACGGCGGCTTTCTCGAGCGCATCCGGGCCGCGCAGTTTTCCGGCGACGTGGTGCGGGTGGTGCTCGACGTAAGCAACGTAAGCGACTACTCGGCGTTCTGGCTTCCCAACCC